>DXMC01000027.1:0-34082 GCA_019414365.1 Collinsella sp. | reverse complement strand
GGCGGCGGGGTCGGGGCGATAGGCGAGGGGGTCGTCCGGCTTAGCTTGCGGCGTATCGAGGAAGCCGGTCTGCTCAAACGCGGGTTGGCCATTGCTTGTGGTTGTCTGCTCAACGGGTGCACCGCATGAGGTGCAGAACTTGGCATCATCTGCAAGAAGTTTGCCGCACGAGGCGCAATACCGAGACATTGCCACTCCTTTCGCCACATTTCAAATCAATACGACGATTATACCCAGCGTCCAAAAGTCCCCATCATAAGTTGCGGTGAAATAGGGACTGTTTGGCGGTCTCAGAGCTTCAATCAGTCCCTATTTCACCGCAACTTTGGAAAGACACCTTTAGCCATTGGGGGCGCGCCTGCCCCTGGGGTATCATGGCTTGGTTGATATATCTGCATTTACGCGCCTTGTAGGAAGGGGCTGCGCCCATGGCTTTTGAGCCCGCTCAACATAGCTTTATCACGCTCGAGGGCGTCGACGGCGCCGGCAAGTCCACGCAGGCGCGTCTGCTTGCCCGCGCGCTCGAACTCGCTGGCTACCAGGTTGTGAGCCTGCGCGAGCCGGGCGGTACCGCCATCAGCGAAAAGATCCGTGCTCTGCTGCTCGACCCCGCCAATACGGCGATGGGAGACACCTGCGAGTTGCTGCTCTACGAGGCGGCGCGTGCCCAGTTGGTGCACGAGGTCATAGCTCCCGCCCTCGCGGCCGGCAAGGTAGTCCTGTGCGATCGCTTCTACGACTCCACGACCTGCTACCAGGCGTTTGCCGATGGCCTCGACCGTCAGATGGTACGCGATGCCAACAACCTGGCTGTCGCCGGTACGCATCCGGCGCTCACGCTCGTCTACCACATCACGCCCGAGCAGGCGGCGCTGCGCATGGCAGCTCGTGGTGCGGCAGATCGCATGGAGGCAAAAGGCATAGCCTTCCAAGAGCGCGTTTACCAGGGATTTTGCGCCATTGCTGCCGAGGAGCCAAACCGCGTAAAGCTCATCGACGCCACTGCGACCGTCGAGGAAGTCTTCGAGAAGACGGTCGAGCAGATTCGCGCGTACGGTCTCGACATTTCGCAAGATGCTGTCGCCGCCGCGCTTGCCAAGGAGGCCGAGTAACGTGGCCCCCGCTCAGGCAAGCCTGCTGGCCAAGCTCGACACCCAAGAGCGCGTTCGCGATTTTTTGACCAACGCCGTCGCCAGCGGCCGCGCATCGCACGCCTACCTGTTTTTGGGCGCTCCCGGTGCCGGCAAGCTCGATGCCGCATGGGCGCTCGCCCAGGCCTTCCTGTGCGAGCAGGACGGCTGCGGAGCATGCGACAGCTGCGTACGCGTTGCTCGGCATACGCATCCTGACGTGCACTATTACACGCCCGAGAGCGCCACAGGCTACCTCATTGCCCAGACCCGCGAGCTGCTCGATGACGTGCCGCTGGCGCCC
Source organism: Collinsella sp. (assembly GCA_019414365.1). Lineage (GTDB taxonomy): Bacteria > Actinomycetota > Coriobacteriia > Coriobacteriales > Coriobacteriaceae > Collinsella. Next base: position 32,648 of record DXMC01000027.1, on the reverse strand, counting down.
ATCCGTGCCAAGGCCAAGGTCTACATCATCGATCGTGCCGAGCAACTGCGCGCTAACACCGCCAACGCGCTGCTCAAGACACTCGAGGAGCCGCCCGAGGGCGTTATGTTCATCTTGTTGGGCACCTCGGCAGACGTGATGTTGCCCACCATCGTGAGCCGCTGTCAGTGCGTGCCGTTTCGGCTGGTGTCGCCCACCGTGGCCGCGCAGGCCGTGAGCCGCGCGACGGGTCAGGATCTCGCGCGTTGCCGCATGGCGGTCGCCGTGGCGGGAAGCCCCACACGCGGCATCGAGTTCCTTAAGAGTGCCGAGCGCCAGGATGCTCGCCGCCAAATGGTCCGCGCCATCGATTCGCTCATCGCTGCCGACGAGGCTGATGTGCTCAGCCGCGCCAAGTCGCTCATCGTCGCCGTTAAGGCGCCGCTCGCCGAGGTCAAGTCCACACAGGAAAAGGTGCTCGAGCAAAACGCCGACTACCTGTCGCGTGGAGCATTGAAGCAGCTTGAGGACCGCAACAAGCGCGAACTCAACGCGCGCGAGCGTTCGGGTATCATGGAAGCGCTGGCGAGCGCGCGGACGCTCATGCGCGACGTGCTGCTGACACTTCAGGACGAGGCGGCCGACGTCGTGAACGAAGACGTGCGCGACACGATCGGGCGGCTTGCCGCCGCGACGAATGTTGCGGGTGCCACCCGGGCGCTCGAGGCGGTCGCGACCGCCGAGCGCAACATCGCCAGAAACGTTACTCCCCAGCTGGCCATCGAGGTCATGCTGTTCGATATCAGGAAGGCACTGAAATGCCGTTAGTCGTACCCGTTAAGTTTACCTACGCCTCGCGCGACCTGTGGTTTGATCCGCAGGATCTGGATATCCTCGAGGCCGATTATGCCATTTGCTCCACCGAGCGCGGAACCGAGATCGGCCTGGTCACGGCCGATCCCTTCGAGGTGCCGCAAGATGAGATCGGCCAGCCGCTCAAGCCCGTGCTGCGCGTGGCGAGCGACATCGACCTGCAGCTTGCCGACGACCTGGCCATCCAGGGCGACGAGGCCATGGTCGATTTCCGTCGTCTGGTCAAAGAGCTCGACCTCGAGATGAAGCCGGTCGGCGTCGAGTACCTGTTTGGCGGCGAGAAGGCTGTGTTCTACTTCGCGGCCGAGGAGCGCGTCGATTTCCGTCAGCTCGTCAAGGACCTGTCCTCGACGCTGCACATTCGCGTCGACATGCGCCAGATCGGCGTGCGCGACGAGACCCGCCTGGTGGGCGGCTATGCCCAGTGCGGCCAGGAGCTCTGCTGCACGCGCTTTGGCGGACAGTTTGAGCCGGTTTCGATCCGCATGGCAAAGGAGCAGGACCTGCCGCTCAACTCGTCCAAGATTAGTGGCGTCTGCGGCCGCCTGATGTGCTGCCTGCGCTACGAGTTCGAGGCGTACAAGGACTTTAAGAGCCGCGCGCCCAAAAAGAAGACGCTTATCGATACGCCGCTTGGCAAGGCGCGCATCCAGGAATATGACACGCCGCGTGAGCAGCTGGTGCTGCGCCTGGAGAACGGCAAAGTCTTTAAGGTCAACCTGGCCGATATGACGTGCTCGGAGGGTTGCAAAAAGAAGGCCGCCGAGCAGGGCTGCAACTGCCGCCCCGACTGCGTGACGCGCGACGTGCTCGAGCGCATCGAGTCGCCCGAGATGCGTCTGGCGCTCATGGAACTCGATCGCGAAAACGGCGTCGACGTGGGCGATGGCCTGTCGAGCGCCGATCGTCTGGCCGGCACATCGATGCCCAAGCGCCGTCGTCGCGATGCCGAATCCGATGCTCGCACCGCTCAGGGCCAGGGCGAGGGCCGTGGCCGTGGAAAGGGCCGCGGCAAGGCCGAGGCGCCCGAGACCGAGGGAGCAGCCGATGGCCGTCGCCGCCGCAAGCGCACGGCGTCCGTCGACAATGGCGAGGCCGCGGGTAAGAACGCTTCCCGCGAGTGCGAGGCTCAGCAGCCCCAGCAGCAAAATCGCGGCGGTGGCATGAACCCCACGCGCCGTCGTCGCCGTCACCTGTCGAGCGAGGAGCGCGAGGACGCCTTCCGCGCCGCAGCTGCTCGCGAGGCCGGTGCCGCTCCCAAGGGCGCCTCGGCCTCCGACGCGCCTGCCGACAAGGCTGGCAAGCCGCGTGGCGAGGAGGAGCGCGCGTCACGTCCGCGTCGTCGCCATTCCTCGGGCGCGCAGCAGAAACCCTCGATTCCTTCTGTGGCCGATCAGGTTTCGGATGGCGAAGTCAAGGTCACGCGCCGTCGCCCCGGCGATGGCGGAGGAGCTGCCGCCAAGGCTTCGCACGGCGGCGCTCGCGACGAGTGCGAACCGCGTGAGGATCGCGGCGGCGAGGGCTCGACCGACCAGGGTCAAAAGCGTCGCCGTCGCCGTCGCTCCCGCAAGCCGCGCCAGGACGGTGGCGAAGGCTCGACCCGCACCTCGTCCGTACCGCAACCGCCTGCCGGCGAATAACGTCCGTAAGCGGATGTAACCCGCCTGACCCCAGCACCTCTGGGTATCATGGCTCTACACCGACAACCCTCCCTTCGCCTTCGCGTAGGGAGGGTTGTGTCATGAAGAGACATCTGAACGTATTGACTCGCTTGCAGGGCGCAGGCGTCCTACCGTTTGCGGACGAATTGCTACCGCTTGCCGAGCGCGCGACGTATGAGGCGCTCGAGGCGTTGTCGCCCACGCGATGCGCTGGCTGCGAGCGTTCCGGTGCGCTGATCTGCCAGGATTGTCTGGCATCGCTCGCGCTCATCGATCCGTGTCATAGTTGCATCCGATGCGGCGCCCCGTTTGGGGATTTGCTGTGTACCGAGTGCTCGGTCGAGGGCACGTCTTCGGCAATGGCCGAGGCGCTCGATCGCTGCCTGGCGTGTGCCGTCTATGCACATCCGCTGCCGCGCATCATCAAGGCGTACAAGGATGCGGGCGAGCGCCGTCTGGCACCGTATCTGGCGGAGTTGCTCTACGACACTGCCTTGCATGCCCAGGTGGCAGCATCCGATCGCTACGGCGGTGTGTTGTCCGGTGCGGACGCGGTGGTGTTTGTGCCCGCGACTGCGGCGGCGTTTCGGCGGCGTGGATTCGACCATATGGAAGCAATCGCGCGCTCGTTTTGCGATCTTTCGGGTGTCCCGTTGCTGGACGCCCTGGTCAAATACGGTCATGGTGACCAGCGAGAGCTCGGCCGCGATGAGCGCCGGGAGCATGCCCGGGGCATGTACGAGACGGTCGAGGATGTGCGCGGCCGCCGTCTGCTGCTCATCGATGATGTCATTACCACGGGCGCGACCATGGCAGCAGCCTCGGCGGAGCTCAAGCGTGCCGGCGCCGCAGCAGTCGATGGCCTCGCTATCGCACGCGTTTGGTAGGGGGTGGTTTTGTGGCAGTGAAGATAGCGCGGCGCATCGAGCCGACAAGCGAGCAACTGGCGGCCTCCGTAGTCCTGACCGGTGCCTCGGCGCTGCGCATGATGCGCGCCGAGCGCCGACAAATGGGTTACATCAGCTGGAGAGACCTCGATCCCGATGAAGAGCGCCGTGTGCTGCATACATCGTCTCCCTCGGCCGAGGACATTTATCTTCCCGATTTGGTGCGGATCGGGGCCGTGAGTGGCGAGGTCCAAGAAGACTTGTGCCTGCTGGTGGGGTCGGCGAAGCAGCGTCGCCGCATGCCTGGTGCAAGCTGGTCCGTTTGTTCTACAGACCTGCCGGACGCCTCGATTTTGGAGGTGGAGCCGGGAGTGTACAGCTTGTCTCCCGAGGCCCTCTGTGCCGCCGTTGCGCGCGAAGTCGGCTGTATCCAGGCATTTGCCCTGGCCCAGGAGCTGTGCTCCAAGATTTCGCTGAGCGATCGCGGGCAGTATCTGCCCCCTTACAGCTCGCCTACCGTGAACAGGCTTGCAAAGGATAAGGACCAGCCGTCAGATGTGGGCTACTTTGAGGTCGAGCCAGTGCTGACGCCCGATCGCCTGGCAGATTACCTTGCGGCATGCAAGGGGAGCGCGGCCAAGCAGCTGCGGCGGCTGTGCCCCTTTCTGTCGGAAAACCTGCGCTCACCCATGGAATGCATCATGCTTGCCATATTTTCGCTTCCGTTTTCTTATGGCGGATTTGCCTGCGGTCCCTTTAAGACCGACCACAAGATCGAGTTCAACGACCGTGCGCAGGCGATCTCGGGGATGCCGTATGCGGTTTGCGATGCCTATCAGGAAGCAGCTCGGTTTGACCTGGAATACAACGGTGAGCAGGGCCATTCGTCTCGCGGCGGGCGCATTCACGATGAAAAACGCAATACGGGTTTGGCGTCCATGGGAATCGAGGTCGCGACGGTCAACAACGAGATGCTCTGCGACATGGAAGCGATGGAAGCGCTCGCATGGCGCATCCACCAGCGTATGGGTAAACGATATCAGAATCGTGTAGAGGCTCGTCGAAAGAGGCAAGATGCTCTGCTGAATACGCTCCGAGCGTGCTTTGGGCTCAAGCCGGCGTAAAACTATGGCTTTATAGGGGGTCTGTTTATATGCCATGTGCAAAAAACGGCAAATATGAGTACTGTTACTAGATTAGTGACAGCAAAAATAAAGAAACTTGGGCCGAAAAACTGGATTCAGCGAAGAGATAATAAACGAATGTGGAATATCTTGGCGCCAAGCGGGCTGTGCGGAACTCAAAAAGGGCTCGTGGGGCGGAAATACGCTGCTACTAAATTGGTAGCAGTACTCATATTTGCCGTTTTTTGCACACGGCACCCTGAGACGGGTGCCCCGGGGCTCCCCGTGGGGGAGCTCCGGGCTTCATGGGGGCACGAATGGTCCGCCCCGACCTGCGAAATCTGTGCTCGCGATGCGAATAACGTCCCTAACCTTAAACTATAGCTTGAACTTAGCTATAATGCCCTACGTTCCTGCCAGGCTGTGGTTGCGGACGGACGAAATGCCCATCCTAGTCCAAGACAGACGCGGTCAAAGGGATCCACGTAAGCGACCGCGTGCGCGCGGCGCGATCATGGCGCGTCCTAGATGTAAGCCGCACCGTCCGTTCTACTTTCTTTGGGGCAATACCGCCTCGCGGGCGAGCGGGCCAGTCGTGAAGGTGGCTGCGGCCTCCCGAGCAAACGCCCCGGTGCGCAAGTGTGGGGTCAAATACCAGGTCAGCTGGTGGGAACAACCCGATATTCCGTGCAGGGCACGGATTGTATACGACACAGAAGGCAGGGTAGTGGACATGGTGAGGGGCAGCTTGATGCATGCGGCTCGGTTAGGTGCTGGGACCGCGGTGGTCATTGCCGTTTTGGGCCTGAGTGGATGTGCGTTCAATCCACTGTCCACGTTCACGACGCCCACGATCGACCAGATCGAGCGCGAGACCGTTACCCCCACGGTATCGGACGATGCCCTGGTCACGCCGGGAACTCTGACGGTCGCCCTCGATACTTCCGATGCCCCGCAAGCCATGCAGGATGCCGACGGAAACCTCACGGGCTATGCGGTCGATGCCGCTCGTGCCCTCGCGTGCCGCATGGGTCTCAAGGTTGCTTTTGTCGATGCGTCCTCGGCCGATTCCGTGCTCAGCGATAAGAAGGCCGACATCTTCATTGGCGACGTTAGGTCTACGGACGGCGACATCAGCTCGCTTGGCACCTGTCTGTACGATGCTGCCGCCGTGTTCGGCAAGACCAGCGACGGAGAGTCCCCGAGTGTCTCAACCGACACACTCAACACTGCTACCTTGGGCGTTCAGACTTCCTCGGCCTCGCAGGAAGCGCTTGCCAAGCAAAGCATCACGGCCAACCAAAAGACCTTCTCCAACATCAACGAGTGCTTCGAGGCACTCGAGTCGGGCGAGGTCGATTACGTGATCTGTGATTCCACGGCCGGTGGTTACCTCGCGCGCCTGATGAGTCAGATCTCCTATGTCGGCACGCTCGAGGCACCCTCCACGCTTGGCGTCGCAGGCCTTAGCTCTAACGATGAGCTGTGCCGTGCCGTGAGTGATGCCCTCGACGGTATCACGGTCGACGGCACGCTCGAGGCGGTCCACTGCGTCTGGTATGGCCAAATGCCCTATGACCTTACCGCCAAGACTGTTTCGGGGGCCAATGTGCAGGCATCCGACTCCACGTCCAACGAGACCGAGTCCTCCGATGACGACGCCTCTGATAACAACGGCGACAGCCCGTCGTCTAGCCAGGAGGGCACCATCACCGACGATGACATCAACAAGCTCAATAGCTAGTTATTGGTAGGGGTGGCGCCTGCCATACATTGAACGAGGCACTTCTTCACGGTTTCAACACGCATAGCCGGGTCTCCCTAATAGGGGAGCCCGGCTTTTCTATTTTGGTAAAAACGGCAGGTAAAAGCTGATTTCCAGGAGAAAAACTAGCTTTGCCGACGCCTTCCTATAGCGCACTTTGCCACGGAAAAGTGCGAGACTTCGGTATGCGGTATCAAGCAGTCGTTATTCGGGTCTTTGGGAAATCGCGTGATTAAATGCACGGCAATGGGTACATAGCCAGTACAGTAAGTCCCCGAGGCAGATTGGAGCCACGTATGGATATCAAGGTTTCTGGACGCAAGACGACGGTAACCGATGCTCTGCGTGCGCATGTGGATGAGAAAATCGGCGAGGCGCTCAAGGTTTTCGACATCGAGCCCATGACAGTCGACGTCGTGCTTCGTTATGAGAAGAACCCCTCGAACCCCAACCCGGCAATCGTCGAGGTCACGGCTCGTGCCCGCGGTTCGGTGATTCGCGTTGCCGAGCACGGCGCAGATATGTATGCTGCCATCGACCTCTCCGCCGATAAGGTCACCCGCCAGCTGCGCAAGTTCAAGACCAAGGTCGTGGACAACCGCCAGGGTGGTGCCAGTGCCGCGGATGTCGCGCCGGTCGAGCGCGTTGAGGATCTGGCCGACCTGCTGCTGCCCGAGGAGGACGACGACCTGCTCGTCCGCGAGAAGGTCATCGATGTCACCCCGATGACCGAGGAGCAGGCGCTGGTGCAGACCGATCTGCTCGGTCACGACTTCTACGTGTTCGAGAACGCGACGACCGGTCTCATCAATGTGGTGTATCACCGTAAGAATGGTGGATATGGCATCATCAAGCCCCGCATCGAAACACTTGACGAGTAAAATACGTTAACTTGCATGAGTTAACGGTTGGCGGCCATCCCATGCGGGTGGCCGCCTTTTTACGTAAGGAGTCGCTTTGATGGACAAGGCCGCATCCGCCGGTCATTCGAACCGTTGCCGCATCGTCGTCGATACCTGCTGCGACTTTAGCCCCGAGGTCGCCGCGAACCTCGATGTCGATATCCTGGGTTTCCCCTTTATCATCGATGGCGAGGAGCGTACGGACGACATCTGGTCGAGCATGAGCCCTAAGGAGTTCTACGACCGCATGCGCGCCGGTGCCCGCGTGTCCACCTCGGCTGTGTCGCTCGGTCGCTATATCGAGTTCTTTACCGAGTGCGCCAAAGAGGGCACGCCCACGGTTTACCTGTGCTTTACCTCGGCACTGTCGTCGAGCTACAACTCCGCGTGCCAGGCGGCAGATGCCGTGCGCGCCGAGTATCCCAACTTTGAGCTCTACGTGGTCGACAACGCTCTGCCCTGTGCGACCGGCGCACTCTTGGCGCTCGAGGCCGTGCGCCAGCGTTCGGCGGGACTGACCGCCAAGCAGCTGGTCGATTGGGCAAACGAGGCAAAGACCTACGTTCACGGCTACTTTACGCTCGAGAGCTTCGACGCACTGGCTGCTGGCGGCCGCATTCCGCCCGCGGCGGCGCAGCTCACGGCAAAACTCGACGTCAAGCCCGAGCTTTCCTACGACCTTGCCGGCTCGCTGTCGCTGATCGGCGTCAACCGCGGCCGCAAGAAGGCGCTCAAGTCCATCCTCAAGTCGTTCCGCGAGAACTACGTGCCCGACCGCACCATGCCCATCGCCATCATGACGGCCGACGCCGAAAAGGACGGCGACTGGCTCGAAGCCGCCATCCGCAAGGAGGAGGGCTGCGCCGACGTCACGATCATTCGCAGCTCCGTGGGTCCCACCATCGGCTCGCACGTGGGCCCCGGCATGGTGGCCTGCGCGTTTTGGGGTAAGAACCGCGCCGACAAGGCGTCGCTTTCCGACCGTATCGCCCGCCGCGTGCGCGGTCAGTAGGCAAGCGCTGCGTCCGTAATTGCCCTCGACTCACAGCCCAAACGCTGGCACCGAGTATTCAACCTGGTAATAACACCCAACCCAAAAGGAAAGGTTTCATGGCAAACAAGCTCTCTGTCGCATTTATCGGCACCGGAATTATGGGTGCCCCCATCGCCGGCCACATTCTGGACGCCGGCTATCCCGTCACGGTCAACAACCGCACCAAGTCCAAGGCTGCAGCGCTCGTTGAGCGCGGCGCCGTCTGGGCCGATACGCCGGCAGATGCTGTGGCGAACGCCGACGTTGTCTTTACCATGGTGGGTTATCCCTCCGAGGTCGAGGAACTCTACCTGGCGGGCGACGGTCTGCTCGCGTGCACCAAGCCCGGCGCGGTCCTGATCGACCTCACCACGAGCTCGCCCGAGCTGGCGCGCGACATTGCCGAGGCCGCCCAGGTTTCCGGTCGCATGGCGTTTGACTGCCCCGTCACCGGCGGCGAGTCGGGAGCTATCGCCGGCACGCTCACGGCTATCGTGGGCGCTACCGAGAACGACATCGCCCCGGTCCGCGATATCCTTTCCACCTTTGCGGCAACCATCTGCTGCTTCGATGGCGCCGGCAAGGGTCAGGCTGCCAAGCTCGCCAACCAGGTGTCGCTGGGTGCCTGCATGGTCGGCATGGCAGACGCCATGGCGTTTGCCGAGCTGAGCGGCCTTGACCTGGAGAAGACCCGTCAGATGATTCTGGGCGGTACCGGCAAGTCCGGCGCCATGGAGAGCCTGGCGCCCAAGGCGCTCGACGGCGACTACAAGCCCGGCTTTATGGTCGAGCACTTCATTAAGGACCTGCGCTTGGCGCTCGCCTATGCCGACGACCGCGAGCTCGCGCTGCCCGGTGCCGACGTGGCCTTTACGCTCTACGACATGCTCGACGCCATCGGCGGCGCCAAGCTGGGTACCCAGGCCGTCACGGTCCTCTATAAGGAGGAGGCCGACGCCATCGCCGCCGGTCTGGACTGGTCGCAGTATCGTCCCGAGGAGCACGGTGCTCACGAGGAAGGCTGCGGTTGCGGCGAGCATGGCGACGACCACGAGTGCGGTTGTGGCCACCACCATGGCGAGGACCACGAGTGCTGTGGCGGCCACGGCCATGACGACGGCCACGAGTGCTGCTGCGGCCACCATCACGGGGAGTAGTGCCCATGAGCTGGACGTTCGTGGTGCTAGCGCTGGTACTCTTTCTCTTTGCGATCTACATCGGCTTTTTGTGCGGTCAGTGGGCGTGCGAAAAGCGCGTCATCACCAAGCGCGACTACTGGATTGCCAACTTTGCAGGCGCGGCGGCAGTCGTCCTGCTGACCTGGGTGTTCTCACTGTTCCCGCTGGTGCAGTTTGCGCCGATCGGCTGGCTCGGCGGCTTTATCGCCGGTCTTAAGATGAGCTTTGGCGAGTCCGTCGGTCCGTGGCGCAAACACGACGAGGTCTTTAACGTCAACAAGGCTCATCGCGCCGCCGCCGACGCGGGCGACGCTGAGGAACGCCGCCGTGCGCGTCGCAATGGCGCGGCCGACCGACAGCTCATCTCGGTCACCGATGACAGCAAGGGTGCTGGCAAGCACGCTAAGTAATAGTAAGAAGAGGTAACTATGGCAGAAAACAAAGACGAACAGCTCACCGACGAGGAGCTGGCACAGCTTCAGCTGGCAGAGGAGAACGAGAACGCCGTCGACCGCCTGGTTCAGGAGCTCGGCTGCCCCACGCGCCGCATCCGCCAGTTTGCCGCCCGCGTGCTGCATCTGCTTGCCGAGCGCGATCCCCAGCGCGTCGTGCCCTGCGTGCCCGCGCTGATCGAGGCGCTCGACCGCCCCGAGGCGCAGACCCGCTGGGAGGCTCTCGATGCCCTGACGGCGCTCGCCACCACCTGCCCCGAGCAGCTGGGCGATGCCTTTGAGGGCGCCGAGACCGCACTGTTCGACGAGATTTCCTCCACGCTGCGCTATGCCGCCTTCCGCCTGCTGTGCGTGTGGGGCGCCACGAGTGTCGAGCGTTCGCGCGAGGCTTGGCCCATCCTGGACGAGGCCATCCAGTGCTACCACGGTGATCTCGAGTATCGCGACATGCTCGGTTGCCTGTACGAGTTTGGTCAGGGCGAGATTGACGCCGAGGTTGCCGAGAAGCTTGCGCTGCGCCTTAAGTTCGACGCCGAGAACGGCAAGGGCAGCTATCTCAAGGCCCGTTCGAGCGAGATTTGCGAAATGCTTGTTAAACGTTTTGGCCTGGATCTCTCCAAAAAGAAGAAGCGTGCTAGCGTTAAAAAATCTGACGACGCCGAAGACGAGGAGTAACAGATTATGGCGCACGATGTAGTCCTGATTCCCGGTGACGGTATCGGTCCCGAGATTACGCAGGCCATGCGCCGCGTGGTCGAGGCCACCGGTGTCCAGATCAACTGGAACGTCCAGGAGGCAGGTGCCGGCGTCATGGACGAGTTTGGCACGCCGCTGCCCCAGCACGTGCTCGATGCGGTCACCGAGACCAAGGTTGCCATCAAGGGCCCCATCACCACGCCGGTCGGCACGGGTTTCCGCAGCGTTAACGTGGCCCTGCGCAAGCACTTCGACCTGTACGCCTGCGTGCGCCCCTGCCTGTCGCAGCCGGGCGACGGCTCGCGCTTCCGCGACGTCGACCTGGTCATCGTGCGTGAGAACACCGAGGACCTCTACGCCGGGATCGAGTTCGATGAGGGCGCTGCCGAGGTCGAGGAGCTCTCACAGCTTGTCGAGCGCTCGGGTCAGAAGACCTTCGCCGCCGATTCCGCCATCTCAATTAAGCCCATCTCCATCGCCAAGAGCCGCCGCATTGTGGAGTACGCCTTTGAGTACGCCCGCCGCTGCGGCCGTAAAAAGGTGACGGCCGTGCACAAGGCCAACATTATGAAGGCGACCGATGGCCTGTTCCTGCGCGTTGCGCGCGAGGTGGCCGCCAACTATCCCGATATTGAGTTCAACGACAAGATCGTCGACGCCACCTGCATGGGCCTGGTCCAGAACCCCAACGACTTCGATGTCCTGGTGCTGCCCAACCTGTACGGCGATATCGTCAGCGACCTGTGCGCCGGCCTGGTAGGTGGCCTGGGTATGGCCCCCGGCTCCAACATCGGTGCCGACTGCGCCATCTTCGAGGCAACGCATGGCTCCGCGCCCGATATCGCTGGCCAGGATATCGCCAACCCCACGGCCGAGATTCTGTCTGCGGCTATGATGCTCGATCATCTGGGCGAGAACGATGCGGCCAATCGTATCCGCGCCGCCGTGTCCGCCACGCTCGACGAGGGTGAGCAGGTTACCGGCGACGTGCGTCGTGCCCAGACCGGCTCCGTCGAGGGCGCCGTGGGCACGCAGGCCTTTGCCGATGCCGTTATCGCGCACCTGGCCTAAGACATGCAGGCTGCAAACGCCTAAATAGTACTTAAGTGTTTGCGTATAACCTGAGAATCAATACGCCCGGCACTCTGTCGGGCGTATTCTATTGAAGACTATGTTTCCTAACAAGGAGTAACTGATATGGGTCTGATTCAAAAGAAGGACGAGAAGGACGAGATCGACGGCATCCAGATCATCGAGCGCGGCGAAGGCCCCGACGGTGACGAGGACGAGAAGATCGATCTGGTCGCCGGTACGTCTGCCGAGCACATTGCCGCCGGCACGACGGCCGAGGAGGAGGACGCCCGACTGGAGGCTCAGATTGCCGCGGATGCCGCTGACGAGAATCTGATGCCCGAGGCCCAGGATGAGGACGACGATATTCTGGGTTCCGACGAAGACGACCGCGCATCCAAGCACAAGAAGACGATGATCGCCGCCTTTGTGGTTGCAGTCGTGATTGCTGCGGTGGTCGGCTTCTTTATTGGCAATGGCGGCTTTGGCGGCAAGGGTGTCGGCTCGGCGACCCTCACCGAGGATCAGCTCGATTCGACCGTGGCAAGCTATAGCTACAACGGCAAGAAGAGCGACATCACTGCGCGCGAGGCCATCGAGAGCCAGTACAGCCTCGATACCGTCAAGGATAGTGATGGCAACTACACCGCTCCTTCTGCCGACGTCATCCTGTCCTACGTGCGCAACAAGATCCTGCTCGATGCTGCCGAGGACGAGGGCATTACCGTCTCTTCCAAGGAGATGAAGCAGTACGCCGAGGATTCCATCGGCACTTCTGACTACAAGACCATGGCCACGCAGTATGGCGTGTCCAAGGACCAGGCCAAGCAGATCGTCCGCCAGTCCGCGACGCTGCAGAAGCTCTACAAGAAGAAGGTGGGCGATAGCTCCGCAAGCATGCCGACCGCCCCGACCGAGCCTTCTGACGGCAACGAGGAGACCGCGAGCAAGGATTACGCCGACTACATCATCAACCTTGCCGGCGATGAGTGGGATAGCTCAAAGGGCACTTGGAAGGACGAGAGCAGCACCTACGCTAAGGCCTTTGCCGACGATGCCTTTACGGCCGATAGCGCTACCTATAAGCAGGCCATGACCGCCTATTACACCGCCTACCAGCAGTATTCCTCGCAGGCTTCGAGCGCCAGCTCCAAGTGGACCGAGTATGCTAACGGCCTCTACGCCAAGGCCAACATCAGCATCTACGGCCTGTTTGCGTAAGGTTTGCCTGCACTACTGCGCGCTAGCCGATCTGCCTGATTTAGCCCGCTAGAACGGACAACGTTCTAGCGGGCTTTTTGCTGCCGAAACCACTGGGGTAGGCCTCGCGCCCGCGCAAGCGCTCCATCGCGCTTCCCTAATTCATCTGGGAAAACAACTGCAAACGATTGCAAGTAACCGGTGAGCGGTCGAAAACTACCGTTCACCGATAATCTCAAAACTGGTTCTAACTGGTATTAAGTCAAAAAGACCAATTCACATATCTTCACAATGACCTGCAATTTTTCTACACGCTATTTTTAGCCGCCCTGCGTTGTTTAGGGACAGGAAAAGTTCCGATCTTTTGCCAAAGCGTTTCGAAACGGTTTCAAAACCGCAGGTAGAAGTGTTAACGACCGGTAAACGGTCGAAATATCACCGTGAGCGGTGCAAAAACGTTTTACTGTTTGAATCAGCGAAAGCGACCTCTTCTAGGGTGATATAGTGACAACAACACATCACGTGGTTACTACCAGTTTAGAAACCACTGGTCTTCAAAGAACGCTTTCTAAGAAGCTTTAAGGGCGAGTGCCCGCTGGCTTCCGAAAATCATCGGACTCAGATCGTACACACCTTCGGAAGGGAAATTTGAATGGTTGGCTTTATTCTTACCGGTCATGGACAGTTCGCACCCGGCCTTGCAAGCGCTATCGCTATGGTTGCCGGCGACCAGCCTGCTTTTACCGTCGTTCCTTTTGAGGGCGACCAGGCCGCATCCTACGGTGAGGATCTCCGCGCCGCTATTACCGCCATGCGCGAGGAGTGCGATGGCGTGCTCGTCTTTACCGACCTGCTTGGCGGCACCCCGTTCAACCAGTCGATGATGATTGCCCAGGATGTCGACAACGTCGAGGTTCTGACTGGCACCAACCTTCCCATGGTTATTGAGCTTCTGTTCCTCCGCGGCAATGCCACGCTCGCCGAGCTTGGCGAGCAGGCCGTGACCGTTGGCCAGACGGGCGTCACCGCCCAGACGGTCGCATCCGTTGCCGGCTCCGAGGAAGAGGATATCTTCGGCGACGAGGACGGCATCTAATGGCCGATTTCGGAGCCAACGTCCTGAGCTCCTCGGTCGCCCTTTTAGGCCTGCTTGTCATCATGGGCTTGATTTACACCATCTGGTCGCAAATCAACATGAAGAAGAAGCAGAAGTACTTCAAGGAGCTGCACACCGAGCTCAAGCCGGGTCAAGAGGTTCTTTTCGCCGGCGGTATCTACGGAACCGTCAAAGGCATCGAAGGCGAGAAGGTCCAGATCAAAGTCCGATCCGGAGCCGTCGTAGATGTTTCGCGTTACGCGATTCAGGAGATCAAGTAACTGTCGTCAGCAAATAACGAAAGGAAGCTGATCAACATGGCAGAACCCAACATTCTTCTTACCCGCATCGATAACCGACTGGTTCATGGTCAGGTTGCCACCCAGTGGAACTCCACCCTGGGCTCCAACCTCATCCTCGTCGCCAACGACGACGTGGCGTCCAACACCATGCGCCAGAACCTCATGAAGATGGCCGCTCCCGCCGGCGTCGCTACGCGTTTCTTCTCTCTGCAGAAGACCATCGACGTCATTGGCAAGGCGAGCCCGCGCCAGAAGATCTTCATCGTGGCCGAAACACCGGAAGACGTGCTTACGCTCGTCAAGGGCGGTGTGCCTATAAAGAAGGTAAACATCGGCAACATGCACATGTCGGAAGGAAAGCGCCAAGTCGCCACCTCCGTCGCAGTTAACGACGAGGATGTCGCTGCGTTTAAAGAGCTGCAGGAATTGGGGGTGGAGTTGGAGATCAGGCGCGTTCCGAGCACGCCTGTTGAGGACACGAGCAAGCTCTTCTCGTAATCCTCATGATCCACGTTGTCAGGAATGAAACCCTGACATTCTGTACGTGAAATCCAAAGTGCGTACATTCATTTTGAAAGGAGGAGCAAGATGGAATACTCGATCATCCAGATCGCTCTGGTCTTCGTCGTCACGTTCATCGCGGCAATCGACCAGTTTGACTTCCTCGAGTCTCTCTATCAGCCCATCGTCACCGGCGCCGTCATCGGTCTTATCCTTGGCGACCTCAACACCGGTCTTCTCGTGGGTGGTACCTATCAGCTTATGACGATTGGCAACATGCCGATCGGAGGCGCTCAGCCGCCTAACGCCGTCATCGGCGGCATCATGGCAGCCATTCTCGCTATCGCCACGGGCCTCGAGCCCAACGCGGCAGTCGGCCTTGCCATTCCGTTCGCTCTGCTTGGTCAGCTCGGCGTTACCCTGGTCTTCACGCTTATGTCCCCGCTTATGTCCACGGCCGATAACATGGCTCATAACGCGGACACCAAGGGCATCGAGCGCCTGAACTACTTCGCCATGGCTCTGCTCGGCCTGATCTTCGCTGTCGTCGTCACCCTGTTCTTCATCGCTGGCGCTACCATTGGTCAGACCATCGCTTCCGCCATCCCGACTTGGCTGCAGACCGGTCTGTCCGCTGCAGGCGGCATGATGCGCTTCGTCGGCTTCGCCGTCCTGCTCAAGGTTATGATGAACCGCGATATGTGGGGCTTCTTCCTCATGGGCTTTGGCCTCGCGCTCATCACCGTTGCCAACGATTCGCTGGCAACCCCTGCTCTGCTCATCCTCGCTCTCATCGGCTTCGGCATCGCTTTCTGGGACTTCCAGCAGCAGACCGAGCTGAAGGGTGCAGCTGTTTCTGACGGAGGTGACTTCGAAGATGGCATCTAATGAGTATGTGATCCCGGAGCACTACGAGGATCTCACTCCTGCTCCGCAGCTCGACCAGAAGACCCTCAACAAGATGGCTTGGCGCTCCTGCTTCCTGCAGGCCTCGTTCAACTACGAGCGTATGCAGGCCGCTGGCTGGCTCTACTCCATCATCCCCGGTCTGGAGAAGATCCACACCAACAAGAACGACCTCGCGGCTTCCATGAGCCACAACCTGGAGTTCTTCAACACTCACCCGTTCCTCGTCACCTTTGTTATGGGCATCGTGCTTTCGCTCGAGCAGAACAAGGTTGACATCCCCACGATCCGCGCCGTCCGCGTCGCCGCAATGGGCCCGCTCGGTGGTATCGGTGACGCCCTGTTCTGGCTGACGCTCGTGCCTATCACGGCCGGCATCACCTCCAACATGGCCATCAACGGCAACGCCGCTGCGCCGATCATCTTCCTGGTGATCTTCAACGCCGTCCAGTTCGCTCTGCGCTTCTGGCTCATGAACTGGTCCTACAAGCTTGGCACCAGCGCTATTGACGCTCTGACCGCCAACATGCAGGCCTTCACGCGTGCCGCTTCCATCATGGGCGTCTTCGTCGTCGGTTGCCTGGTCGTCACCATGGGTGGCACCCAGATCAACCTCCAGATCCCCAACGGCACCACCCGTGGCCTTGCCCCTACTACCGTGATCGTCTCCGAGAAGGAGGCCGAGAACTTCACCGGTATGGAGGGCATCGATACCGAGACCGCTGAGGCCGGTACCATCGCCATGACCGATGAGGACGGCAACGCCCTCACCGCCGTCGATGCCGACGGCAACGAGGTCAAGTGCGGCGTCGCCGATCTGGGCAACGGCATGGAGTCCGTGACCTACGCTACCGTCACCGAGGATCCGGTCAACTTCTCTGTTGCCGACACCCTCAACACCATCGTCCCGAAGCTCGTCCCGCTTATGCTTACGCTGCTGCTTTACTACATGTTCGCTAAGCACAGCTGGACTCCGACCAAGGGCATTCTGCTGCTCTTCGTCCTGGGCATCCTGGGCGCTGGCCCGCTTGGTCTCTGGCCGAGCATCTGGTAAGGCTCTAGCTTGAGGGGTGTGTCCCTACGCGGCTCACACCCCGACCCCTTAAGCCATGTGTATGTTAAAAGCCGCGTGCTCGAAAGAGCGCGCGGCTTTTGTTTTCTTGATGATTCGGGTGTTGCAGGCCGATAATGCTTAACACCCTAGGTAGTAGCCGAGTTTGAGAAAATGGGAGGATAGGATGGCGATCGGAGCGCGTAAACAACCGCTGTACGATCAGCTGGTCGATATTCTGACCGAAAAGATCGACCATGAATATCGCGCCGGTGACATGATTCCTTCCGAGCGCGAACTTTCGGAGCGCTATGGTCTCTCGCGCACTACGGTACGCCTGGCTCTGCAGGAACTGGAGCGTTTAGGACTGGTGGTTCGGCAGCACGGTCGCGGTACCTTTGTGACCGACCGTTCGGCAAAGGCAACCAATCTTATGCAGTCCTACAGCTTTACCGAGCAGATGCGCGCGATGGGTCGCGACCCCGCGACCACGATTCTCGAGTTTTGCGAGATGGAGGCCGATAAGAATCTGGCCGAGCATATGGGATTGCGTATCGGTGATCGTATTTTTAAGCTCAAACGCCTTCGTTCTGCCGACAACATGCCCATGATGGTCGAACGCAGCTATCTACCGGTTCGTCAATTTCTGTCCCTAAAGCGACCGCTGCTGGAGCGTAAGCCGCTTTACGATGTGATTGAGCAAGACTTTCAGCAAAAGATACGCGTGGCTGAAGAGGAGTTCTATGCGAGCATAGCCCGTCCCACCGATGCCCATCTTTTGGGAATTGTCGAGGGCTCGCCTGTGCTCGATTTGGTCAGGACTACGTATAACGAGTCAAACGAGGTTGTGGAGTATACGCTCTCGGTTGCTCGTGCCGATCAGTTTAAATACAAGGTTTATCACCAGCGTAGTAACTAGTGTTCGCATTGTATCCATATGGTGATTCTTTGCATTTAACTGGTTACTACCAGATAACCAACCGAAGTGTATAATTGCACGTCAGAGGATTACTTCTAGAGAGAGGTATTAGAAATGTTCGAGAAGAGTGTCGAGGAGCTCACCGAGCTCGGCGCCCAGATCACCACGGCCGAGATTGCTCAGCAGCCCGAGCTTTGGCGTGATACGCTCAACATCTATCGCGAGAACAAGGAGGCCATCGAGGCCTTTCTGGCCGAGGCTCGCGCTATGGGCGAGGGCCGTCTGTCCGTTGTCTTCACCGGTGCCGGTACGTCCGACTATGTTGGTGATACCTGCGCCCCGTACCTGCGTCACGCTGGCAACACTGATCTCTACGACTTTAAGCCCATCGCCACGACCGACATCGTGAGCGCCCCGCGCGACTTCCTGCGCGCCGAGGATCCCACGCTCGTGGTTTCCTTTGCCCGCTCTGGCAACAGCCCCGAGAGCCTTGCCGCCGTTGCCGTTGCCAAGGAGCTCGTCCACAACGTCAAGTTCCTCAACATCACCTGCGCTCCCGAGGGCAAGCTCGCCGTCGAGTCTGCCGATGATCCCAACGCGCTGACGCTGCTCATTCCGCGCGCCAACGACAAGGGCTTCGCCATGACCGGTTCTTATTCCTGCATGACCCTGCTCTCCACTCTTATTTTCGACACTGCCTCTGACGAGCAGAAGGCCGAGTGGGTCGAGACGATTGCCAAGATGGGCGAGGAGGTCATCTCCCGTGAACCTGAGATCGCCGATTACCTGGCTGGCGACTTCAACCGCGTGACCTACTTGGGCTCTGGCTCCTTCGGTGGCCTTGCCCAGGAGAGCCAGCTCAAGATCCTCGAGCTCGCTCACGGTCTGGTCGCTACTTCCTACGACACCTCCATGGGCTATCGTCACGGACCTAAGTCTTTCGTCGACGACAAAACGCTCGTCTTCGTGTTCGTCAACAACGACGCCTACACCCGTCAGTACGATATCGACATCCTCAACGAGATCGGTGGCGACGAGATCGCTCAGCACACCATCGCCGTTCAGCAGGAAGGTGCCACCGTCTATGAGGGTGAGTCCTTCACCTTTAAGGGCTACGAGGCACTTCCCGAGGGCTACCTTGCTCTGCCGTTCGTGATGTTTGCCCAGGCTATCAGCCTGCTCAACTCCGTGCGCGTGGGTAACACGCCCGATACGCCGAGCCCCACCGGCACGGTCAACCGCGTGGTTAAGGGCGTGACGATTCACCCCTTCACCGCTTAATCGCGTCCCCCTGTAAGGGCGCCCGTCCGCTCATAACGGCGGGCGGGCGCTTTTTGTTTTACGTGAGCTGGGTATAAGCATCACCACAGTCAACTGCTTTAGAAGCAAGGAGTGCATATGAGCACGTACGCAATTAAGGCTGACAAGTTCTTCTTGCCGGCAGGCCCGCAGCTGGGCGGCTATCTCATGGTCGAAGACGGCGTCTTTGGCGCCTGGCAGGCCGACGAGCCCTCTTGCGAGATTAAGGACTACACGGGATCGTGGATCGCGCCGGGTATGGTCGATACTCACATCCATGGCTTCTACAACCACTCAACTACCGATAACGACCCCGAGGGCATCGATATCAGCTCGACCGAGCTCGCCCGTCGCGGTACCACCAGCTGGCTTCCCACGACGTTCACCGATGGCGTCGAGCAGATCAAGGATGCCTGCGCCGCCATCGCCCAGGCGGACGAGGGTCGCGGCCCCGACTTCTGCGGTGCTCGCATTCAGGGCATCTACCTGGAGGGCCCCTTCTTTACCATGAAGCACGTGGGCGCGCAGAACCCTGCATATCTGATCGATCCCTCCGAGGAGGTCTTCGATCAGTGGCAGGAGGCTGCGGGTGGTCGCATCGTTAAGAGTGCCATGGCGGCCGAGCGCGACGGTGCCGCTGCTTATGCGGCTGCTCTGAACGCCAAGGGTGTGGTGACCAGCATCGGTCACTCCGACGCCACCTACGATGAGTGCATTGCCGCCATCAACGCTGGTGCCAGCTGCTTTACGCATACCTATAACGGCCAGCGCGGGCTGCATCACCGTGAGCCCGGTGTCGTGGGTGCTGCCATGTCCACGCCCGAGACCTACGCCGAGATCATCTGTGACGGCAAGCACGTAAACCCTGCCGCCATTAAGGCGCTGCTGCAGGCAAAGGGCTGGCAGCACACGGTGCTCATCACCGACTGCCTGGGTTGCGGCGGCATGC
Source organism: Collinsella sp. (assembly GCA_019414365.1). Taxonomy (GTDB): domain Bacteria; phylum Actinomycetota; class Coriobacteriia; order Coriobacteriales; family Coriobacteriaceae; genus Collinsella. The sequence goes on along the minus strand of DXMC01000027.1, from coordinate 12,804 downwards.
CCGAGGGCAGCTACACCAGTGGTGGTATGGACGTCATCATGAAGGACAACCTGTGCTGGCTCGCCGACGGCAAGAGCATTGCCGGCTCGGTGCTCACGCTTGCCCAGGGCGTCAAGAACATCGTCGACTGGGGCATCGCCAGCGCCGATATCGCCATTCGCATGGCAACCGAGGTGCCGGCACGCTCCGCGCACATCGAGGATAAGTGCGGCAGCATCATGCCGGGTCGCGACGCCGACTTTGTCGTGTTCGACCACGAGCTCACCCTCGTCGAGACGTATGTTGGCGGCCAGAGCGTCGGCAACGCCTTTACCGAGTAGCGATAGAAAAAGACGGCGGGCCCGAATCTGCTCGGACCCGCCGTATGGGTTAAACGCTCAAAAGCACCTTCACAGTTACAGCTTGTTAGCGATCTTCTTTGCCGTGCGCTTGACGCCGGCCACCAGGCCTCCTGCAGGATGCTCCTTCTCGTATGCTAGACGCTTCTCGCGCTTGGCGTACTCTTCGACGATGATGTCGCCATACTCGTCTTCGATCTTGTCGAAGAAGTCGACGGCGCCCTTAATTTCCTCAGCGGTCGGGTGTCCCTTTTGGACACCGCCGGCGAGTTTGAACGGCCCCCACGTATCAAAGCCGGGGCAGCCGTAGATACCCATAAAGATGGCCTGCCTCATGCGGCAGATGCCATCGATATCCTTGCCGTACCACTTGTTTTTGCCACCGTAGGTCATAAGGCCAAACACCTTGTCCTGCGGCTGCAGCACGTTCGTGAGCACGCGTGCCATGTCCTTGTCGATCTCGGAGTAATAGATGCCCGTGGCGACACCGATCAGATGATATTCGTGCAGGTTGGGATACTCGTTTTTACCGAGCGTCTTTACATCGAGGGTGTCGATCTCGGGGTGCGCCTCAACGATGGCGTCCACGAGCTTTTTCGTATTGCCGTGATGGCGCGAGGCGTAGAGGATGATGGTTCGCATAAGAAGGCCTTTCAGCTGTAATTGCATCAATGTCTGTATGGTACCCCGTTGCATGGCTGGGATACCGGACGCATCGATGAACGTGCGGGTTTGTCCTTTGGTCAGGGCCGAGACGGGTTCTTGCGAGCAAAAAAGCAGTTGTTCGAAAGGATGGGCAATGGAATACGCTCTCTCCAACGATTCGATTTCTATTAAGGTGTCCACGGCTGGTGGTTCGTTTACCTCGATTGAGGCCGGAGGTCGAGAGTACTTGTGGCAGGGTGATCCTGCAGTGTGGTCCGGCCAGGCGCCGGTCTGCTTTCCGATTTGCGGAGGCCTGCGCGATGGTAGCGCCATGACGTTTGCCGGGCATCATGTAAAGCTCGCTCGCCACGGGTTTGCGCGCAAACAGGAGTGGAAGCTGCTGAGCCAAGGCGAGAACGAGCTGGCGATGTGCCTGGCTTCGGAGGATAACGCCGCGCTGCTGAGCGATTATCCGTATCCGTTTAAGCTTGTCGCCCGCTATACGCTCGAGGACGCTGCCGTGCGTGTAACCTATGAGGTTACCAACGAGGGCGCCGAGGACATGCCGTTCTTTATCGGTGGGCACCCCGGCTTTAGGTGCCCGCTCGACGAGGGCGAGGCCTATACGGACTACGAGCTGCGCTTCGAGAAAGGCGAGGCTCCGGAGCTTTGCACCGCCGTACCCTCGACCGGATTGATTGACGTAGCTAACCGCTCCAAGAACCCAATGGTGGGAAAGACGCTGCCCCTGTCGCACGAGCTCTTCGATTTTGCGGAGACCATCTTTGACGTACTCGAGAGCCGTCAGGTCACGCTTTCCAAAAAGGGCGAGGACAAGGGCGTCCGCCTGAGCTTTGAGGGCTTCCCATATCTCATTGTATGGAGCAAGCCCGAGGGCGATTTTGTGGCAGTTGAACCCTGGGGTGGCCTCTCGACCTGCTCCGATGAGGACGACGTACTTGAGCATAAGCGCGGCTACCTTGTCGCCAAGCCCAAGGAGACCGTCGTTCGCTCGTTCACGATTGAGATTCTGTAATTCCGTTTTGTTGACTCGTATCGCGAGGCACAAGGAGCCTGCGAGATAAGGAGCTAAAAATGATCCTCACCGTTACGATGAACCCGTCTGTCGATACGCGCTATCAGCTCGATGAGCTCATTATCGACGACGTCAACCGTGTGACGCCCGAAAAGACCGCCGGCGGCAAGGGCCTTAACGTAGCCCGCGTCCTGGGTCAGCTGGGCGACGACGTTGTGGCAACCGGTCTGCTCGGCGGCCACATGGGCGCCTACATGGCTGAGCTCATGGACGCCAACGGTATTAACAACGACTTTGTGCCCATCAAGGGTGAGACCCGTATTTGCCTCAACATCCTCCACGCCGGCAACCAGACCGAGCTGCTCGAGAGCGGCCCGACAATTGCCCCCGAGGAGCTCGATGCCTTTACCGTCAAGTTTGCCGAGCTTGCGAGCAAGGCCGATGTCGTTGCCATCTCGGGTTCGCTGCCCCGCGGTGTCGAGGCGGACTACTATGCCAAGATCACGGGCATTGCCGAGAACGCCGGTGCCAAGGTGCTGCTCGATACCTCGGGCGCATCGCTCGAGGCTGCTCTCAAGTCCGAGGTCAAGCCCGAGCTGGTTAAGCCTAACCTGACCGAGATCAACGGCCTTTTGGGCACGAGCTTTACTACCGACGATGTTGACGAGCTCCGCGCCGCGCTCGCCTCGGACGCCCGTTTCTCCGATATCCCCTGGGTCGTCGTGTCCATGGGCGCTGCCGGCTCCGTTGGCTTCCACAATGGCCGTGCATTCCGCGCCAAGACCCCCGATATCCCCGCCGTTAACGCTACGGGCTCTGGCGATTCGACCATTGCCGGCTTCGCACATGCGATTGCTGCTGGCGCGGATGACGAGACGGTGCTGCGTACCGCCAACACCTGCGGCAAGCTCAATGCCATGGATCCCATGACTGGCCACTTGGTTATGGATCGTTGGGACGAGGTTTACAACGGCGTTGTCGTGACCGAGCTGTAGGAGCTTGTGCGCCGCCCCCGGCATCGGTTGCTTGCTTGTGGTTAGAGTTGACGACAAGTGCGGTAGCATTATGCCGGGGCGCGACGCCGATGCTGTCGTGTTCAATCCCGACCTTACCCTGGTCGAGACGTATGTGGGTGGCAACAGCGTCGGTAATGCATTTACCGAGTAGCTGCCAAATAAACGATCCGAGAGGGGATTTAGATGATTTACGGTGCATTGGGCGATATCGAGGAATACCGCGGAATGCTCAAGGGCCTCGACGTGCTGATCGACTGGCTCGAGGAGAACGACCCGGCACAGCTCGAGGTCGGCAGCCATCCGCTTTTGGGTGAGAAGGTCTTTGCGAACGTCATGTCTCCCACGACGCGTCCCGAGGCTGAGGCTCACTATGAGACGCATCAGCGCTATCACGACCTGCAAATCGACGTCGAGGGTCGCGAGGCCTTTAAGGTCGCCACGGGCAGCCTGACGCTGGTCCAGGAGTTTGACGAGAAGGACGACTATGATCTGGTCGATTCCGACGCCTCGATCGCCGGCGATCTTGCCGACGACAAATTCGCGCTGTTCGTTGCCGGCGAGCCCCACATGCCCACGCTCGAGTTCCCGGGCGATGGCGCACAGCCGGTCAAGAAGATCTGCTTTAAGTTGCTTGCAGATGCTTACTGGGAGGAGTAGCGAGCTGCTTGGTTGAGCTGCTCGTCTGATGGCGTGATTCCCCTAGGGAAAACACGCTAGGACCCCGCCAAGCGTGTTTTCCCTAGGGGAATCACGTTTGGCGGGGTTTTCGGTTTTTGAATAGGGAAGCCTCATTTATTTGCGAAGAACATCGGCTAGCCGCAGGATTGAAATCATCGACCGATAAGTGAGTTCCACTTTTTCGCCCGCAAGCAGTCGTTTCGAGCCAATCTCATCTAGCCCCACAAGCCGAGAAAACAGCGGGCCGCTCATCGTGCCATCGTCAATTGATTCCCTTATGGTCTTCAAAACGTCCGTATCATGAAGCGATGCCGAGCTGTAGGGGGCAACACGAGCGGAACTCTCAATTAACGACGAGACAAAAGGATGGAGATGCTTTGGACATAGTCCATCAAACACCACATCCCCATTGTCGTTCGAGCCGACCAGGCGCCAAGTATAATGATCGACCCAGTCATCTCCGTCATATATGGCGTCCATGAGCAACTTCCCGTCTAGAGAGAGAAACCTATTTGGACATCGGGGCGCAAGACCGCAATCCATATCGGGCCTGCAGCAGCTCCAACCCAACGCACCACATAGGTTCCCTTTCGTACATGTGTATCAATCTGCCCCGAAATGCCGGTGAATGCAATTCCAGACCCGTTTGTCGGATAGCAATCGACGTATTTTTGTTTTCCGCTCACAACCTTGTATAGATAAATCGTTCCAGCAAAAGAGAAGGGATCGTTCGCAATTTTGTCCGGAAGAACTTGCCACCTCAAAATCCCGCTACCAATATGGTCAAGCTTGACCGTTCCGCCGTCCCCCTCAAAAGTGGCAAGGGGATTTACCCCAGACTGAGAGTCGGCATCGCCCTCCTTAGCAGTTATCAGCAGGCTGCCCGTATAAGACTGCTGAGGCTCACCTTCAGGACAGGCAGCCTCGGCCCAAGAAGGGCCACTCAGGCAGAACAGTCCGAGCAGCATCAATACCAACAAAAGAAAACCCTTAGTTCTTTTCATCTATATCCCCAATGTCTCTCGACATTTGTATATTGTGACTATTTTAGATCTATATGGCCAATTCGAGCCCTCACCATGGCAATTGTTGCAGCTGGGTTTCTTTTCATTAAGATTTCACTTTGGTAAATCCCCGCCCCTAAGCATTAAACCCGAAGTCCACCGAGTGGGCCGCTGTTGACGTGGCGATGTTTGGATTGGCGCGCACGCACTCAAAATCGGCAACAAAAAAGCCGCCCGAAGGCGGCTATCTTGTGCAATGGAGCCAGCGACCGGGCTCGAACCGGTGACCCCCGCTTTACGAGTACGTGAATTCGGCATTTGACGAGATGAGGCCAATTTCACTGAATTAAAAGGAAGCGCAGGTAGAAATAGGTAATTAACAATTATTGAGCTAGCTATTAGAATCATATTTCCCACTATTTTCACACTTAGAGAGACTTGAAAGTGTGAAAAGTTTCGATTAGGCTTGCTGGCAAAGCTTTAAAGGCTTTGCCAGCAAGCCTAATCGAAAATCTAACGAGGGATATGATTGCAGGGATTGATAAAAAAGACCGCTCGCGGCACATCGGAATGCATCGATAAGAGCAAAGGCGTCTATCGGATTTATTTTTCCCTGGGAAAAGATCCGGAGACAGGACGGTACCGCCGTAGTCCGTCACGCAGGGTTCACTGCAGAAGCAAGAACCCGAAAAACTGGCCGAGTGAAGTCGCCAAGGCGCTGGAGGCCTATAGAGCTGAACTTGAGGGCGCTTCCAACCGTGGCAATGGTCCTCTGGGCCTATCAGATTATGCGGACAGGTTTCACGCGAACAGGGAGTCGACCATGGGATCACCTCTTGCTTATGAGCGTGAAGGTTTGGACATTCGTCACATACGCGAGCTGTTCGGCAATCCCGATCTCACTCGGCTTAAATCGGATGACGTTCGCACTGCTTATGCCAAGGCTAGAAAAGAAGGCCGATTCAGCGAAAGTGAAATTCGCCGCATCCACATCAAGCTCAAACAGGTAATGGAGGATGCCGTCGATAACGACCTCGTGGGCAAAAACCCTTGTAGGGGAGTGAAACTGCCCAAGCAGAATGTCGAGGCTCGTAAGGCGCTGAGCGCCGATGAGGCGGCAAGGCTTCTTGCGGTCCTTTTGGAGGAGAAGCCATCTTCCTTTATCACATGCACAATGCTTCTACTTCTCTGCGGTTTGAGGAAGGGGGAGGCCCTTGGTCTCTCATGGGAGGATTATGACCCCGACGCCAAGACTCTGAGGATAGTAAAGCAATATACGAACGACAGGACATTGAGGCCGCCTAAATCAAAGATGAGCAGGCGTAAGATTTCGGTTGGAAATGAACTTGCCGACTATCTGGACAGGTGGAAAGCCATTCAGCGGAGTGAGTTCGATTCCTTTGCAGTGGGGCAGACTGGAGAAACGCCCATTGTCCATTCCATTGGGATCGTTGACGCCGCCAACGGCAAACGGGCTCTTGTGACCCGGATGGATGGACATAACTATTCAAGGGCGTTTAGGCTGTTTGCGGCGAAAAACGGCTTCGGTACTTTTAAGGAGAGCAGGGAAGTCATTGGGAGTGACGGCGTCAAACGTACCCGCTATACGGGTTATAGCGGGCTGAAGCCTCATGAGCTTAGACATACGCAAGCGACTTTGCTCGTTGGTGCCAATGCGGACATTAAGACGATCCAGGCGCGTTTGGGCCATGCTAGCCCATCGACGACGCTGTCTATCTATAGCCACTTTATCGAGGCAAATGACCAGAAGGCAGCATCAGTGCTGGATGATCTGCTGAAGGGCTAAAAAGGGCTAAAAAGAGGCCCCAAAGGGGCCTCTTTTTTAAGCGACATTGTTTCGGTAGATCATTGCGCCATATGGCGGCTCCAGCTCCATAGACTGATAGTAGCTGGCATCTAGAAGGTTGAAATAACAAATGATGGGGGCGGCTAGGTGCTCGTCCATATTTAGGTAATGTCCCTCATCATCTGTGACCAGTTTGACCTCGTCGCGCATCACGTCGGTCATGCGGGGCCAGAGTTTGGTTGCGCGCTGCAATTTGTCCTTTTGACTGTACTCTCCGTTATGGAAGAAGGCAAAATGAGGCGCATCGTATTTTGCGCCGCCGCGAATTTCGATAATTCCGACCTGGCTGCAAGACTTCGCGCATTCCTCTGTTTCCAATAAAGTCCAAGAGGAGGGGAGGACAGCGTAATCGCCGCCGAGGAGATCGACCCGTCTCATTCCCTGGGGCCTCTCCTCTTTCTCGCAATATAAAGAGAAATGGTCGTGGAGCCTCTGGAATTGCTCTCGATAAAGTTCCAATTGACTAAAACTCATTTCTTCTGATCCGTCAACGGGAAGGGCCTTCATTTCATTGGTGATTTGCCGAGCTTCCCTGAGGCACGCCTCATCGAGGGCCCTGGCGACCCTCGGCTGCAACCCCGTGAGCAGGTTGCATAGATAGTCGATAGCCTCGCCGGTGCTTCTGACTGATTCGGGGTTCTTGAGGCGTAGCTCTTCGATTTTCTCCGGGGTCGTCGCCTGAACAGTTGTTCCGAACTTAATTTTCCGCATCTTACTTCCGGATAATGGTAAACGTCCCATAACCACTCCAATCATCGTTGTATATATATTAAATCAGTCAGACAATAAAGTCTATACAGTCAGAAAGTGAATTAGAAATTAGAACTGTAACTAGATATGATTGTGCAACAGACAGTGTTACAATATAAACAGTAAGCGCCTGACCAGCTTGTTTGAAAGGAGTTATTTTATTTTCGGTCATTGATTAAAAAGCCGCCCGCCCTTCCCTATCTAAGTTTGGCGACGAAGGGGGAGGGGCGAGCTAGCCTGAAAGGATTCTACCATGATTGTAGAGCCTGAACCGTACGCTGCCGTACAAGCATCAACTGCGGTTTCTTCTGATTCCAACTTGGGCCACGAGCGCCTTCTTGGCATCGCTGAAGTGTGCAAGATAACCGGCTTGAGTCCGGTTACGGCCTCGAAGATGATGAAGGAGAGCGGGCGCGCGATTGCGTTGCACCGCCGCATTTACATCCTTGAATCGAGCTTCTTTGCATACCTCCATGAATTGGAGGCGAGCGAACCGTGCCGGCTTTAAATCCCATGAGCGTCGGCCTCGACGAGACCGCCTTGCGTATCTTAAAGAATCGGCCGCTTGGGCATATCGAACACGGTGCGCTGGATACTATCCTCGGAGGTCTTCGTCAATACCTGCGCATCGTCCCCGGCGGACCCGGTACGGGTAAAACAACGTTTATGCAGCAAATCGCCGACGGATGGGCCATTGCTGGCCATCCGGTGGTCATCTTTGAGGGCGAGCTCGGGCGAGACAGCATGCTCGCGAAGAGCCTCACCCGCATCTCGGGCGGCGAGCTCACGCACGATGATATGAACGGCGATGGCATGTCTGAGGACAAACGCGGGCTCTTCGAGAAGGTTCTCGACATTTACGCCCGCAGCATCGCCGAGCGAATGTATATCATTCCTGGTGAAATTAAATATGCCGGGATGCGAAAGGCAATCGAAGAGGTTGCCGATAAACATGGCGAACCGCCACTGGTTATTGTTGATTACGCGCAAATCGTCTCTTTGCCGCAGGAACTGCGCATTGCCGACGAGCGTATCGGTCTCAAGCTCGTCGCTTCCGAGCTCCGCCGAATCGTGGATGAGGCCCATTGTCCGCTCTTCGCTATCTCATCAATTAACCGCGTTAATTACGACAAGCAGACCACCGGGCTTCAGGCGATAGGCGGGTGCAACATGTTCGAGTATTCGGCAGATCTCGTTATGTCGCTTTCTATTAAGGGCGATAAGCCCGAAGAGCGTAATGCCAATATGTTGCTTAAAAAACGGCCCGTCATTGCTTCAATCACAAAGAACCGTTACGGTTCCTGCGGTATTGTCGAGTTTGAGTTCAACGCACCAGCAGCGATGTTTACCGAAATCGGCTAATTATGGAGCCCGGACCCTACATTGGTGGATACCGGGCTCCCAATCCATGCTTGTCGTCCGATGAGCTCGCGCGCGCCGAGAACAGGGATCTTCCTCTGCTCTCGGCCGATGAGCTCATTTGGGAATGGAAGCGCCTGCTCGATGCTCTCGATATCTATAGAGAACAATGGCGACCATACCGTATATATCTCGGCAGCTTGCCGGGAGTCCCCTTCGATGTCTGGGCGAGGGTGAGGATTGGGCGCATCGGTCAGATGCTCCAAACAATTTCAACTTAATAAAAGGGGCGGGGCCGATGCGTCGGCCCCGCTCGGATTGGATGGTTATGACTTCCATGAATACGCATATCAACGTACGGATGAGTGAGTCGCAGCGTAAGGCTATCGAGGAGAAGGCGGCGGCCATGAACATGCCGGCGTCCTCCTTCATGCGCGATGCCGCCCTGCTCTGCGGCGAGAAGCCGGTCAGGGTCGCCGACGCGGGGGAACTTGCCGGTATCAGGACTGAGTTGAAGAAGATCGGCACGAACCTCAACCAGGCGGTCCGCGCCCTCAACACCTACGGGTCCGATCCGGTCGTCCTCAATAATCTCAACCGGGCGACATCAATCGTCTCGACGGCGGTGGGCTGGGTCAACGACCTACTCGCCCGTGCGAGAGAGTAGGTGGTTCTCGTGAAGGAGAAGGTGGTCATGGCGCTGGTTTTCGCAGCGCTGCTTACCGCGGGGTTTGCGCCACTTATCGCCATTCCCCTCGATTGCATGATCCTCGGATTTCCAATCGAGCTGAGCTCGATCGGATTCACCCTGAGCGTGGATAACACCATTTGGTGGTGGATTAACGTGGGGCCTCATTGCGTCCCTGGCTGTCTCGCCTCGTTCGCGCTGTTCCTGTCGGTATTCGTGCTCATGCAGCTATCGGCTTCCTCGAAGGAGCGAGCCGCCGACGGAGGTGTACTTGGGGAGGCGCGGGTGAAAACGGGGCCGGAGACCATCCGGGGCTCGGAGATTTGGGACGGGCACGGACAGCCGAAAAGCAGAGGATTCGTGTACGGGTTTGAGAAGACGCTGTTCGGCTCCAAGTATCTGTTCGAACCGAGGCGGCACATGTTCCTCGACGGCTCAACGGGTGCCGGAAAATCAAGATCGCTGCTGATCCCGACAATTGATCTGCTGACGTATGGGGCGGATGACGGGGAATCGAGGCCGCAGACCATTATCGTGTCCGATGTGAAGAGTGAGCTCATCGAGTTGACGGGCGACGAGCTGGAGCGTCGCGGGTACCGGGTGCTTCTGCTGGACGCCCAGCATCCCGAGAAGAGCGACACGTTCAATCCACTGGAAATGGTCGATAGGCTCGCGAACGGGGGGGAATCTGCCGGGGGCTGAGCAGGCCGCGGATGCCGTCGCCCGTACGCTCATCGCCGGGGAGGGCGATGCGAAGGCGAGCCACTGGACGGAATCCGCGCGGTCGCTGCTCGCCGCGACGATCCTTCTGGTCGTGCTGGACGAGGGCTGCCCGCGGGGCTGCAAGCACCTCGCGACGGTCTACCACATCATGTGCCTGGGGACGGAGGGGGCCGGCGAGGATCCGTGTGAGCCGCTGAAGGGCCTGTTCCGTTCCCTGCCGCAGGGGCATCCGGCCCGCTCGCGTGCCTCACAGTTCATCTCGAGCGGCGGCAACGAGCTGAGGAGCATCGTTTCCACGCTAAAGGTCAACCTGAGGATCTACGCTTCGGCGCCGATTGCGCGAATGGTCTCGGGCGATGATATCGATCCGAGTAGAATCCTGAGCGAGAAGACCGCGCTGTTCCTCCACGTGATGGACGAGGGCTCCCCCTACAACGCGATCGCGGCGGTCCTGTTCGAGCAGCTCTACGCTGCCGTGTATTCCATCGCGGACGCAGCTGGTGGAAAGCTGCCGCGGCCGGTGTCCATCCTCGGCGACGAATGGGGGAACCTGCCGAAGGTCGAGTGCCTGCCTAGCCTTCTCAGCCTTGGGCGCTCGTACGACCTGTTCTGGATGGGCGCAGTCCAGAACATCTCTCAGCTGAACAAGTACGGCGAGCGCGACGGACGGAAGAAGATCCTGGCAAACTGCGGCGTCAAGGTCGCCATGAAACTGGGCGAGGCCGAGGACCGCCAGTATTTCACCGAGCTAGTCGGGAAGACGACGCGGCACACCATGGGAACCAGCTCGAGCAGGGGGCCTTCGGGCGGTACGGGGTCGACATCCTACAGCGAGCACGCCGACGACCTGATTCATCCTTGGGAGTGGACGGAGATGTCCCCCGACAAGGACGGCGTCATCGTGGTGAAGACCGCGGAGAACGGCGTGGGCAGGGAACATGCGGGGTGCTTCCGGGCCCCTGTCTGCGATTGCACGCGGATGCCGACGAAGGAGCACTTCGATCTGGGGACGCGCGAGCACGAGGCGGCCAAGAGGATGGAATACCAGGCCAGGCTGATATCAAGGCAAATGGGTCGTGAGGACGGCGTCGATCTCTGGACTCCCGAATTCGAGGAAGAGGCCGCGGAGCCGCCTGTTGCCGACGGATGGTCCGGCCTCTTCGTCGACTGACGGCGGTTTTTGAAGGGAGTTGGAAAATGACCGCAATCAAGCAGGCGAGCGTCATGAGCGGGGAGCACCTCCAAAACCTCAAGCGGTATTTCGATTGGGACAGGGAGAAAGTCCTGGACCACGATACCCAGCACATCATCGATGAGGATCGATGGTTCGAGGAAATGGACGCCACCCGGGAGGCGGCCGGGCACAACCGGCCCGGGAAGCAGGGCGCAAGGTGCACGTACATGCAGCATCAGGTGATCGGCTTCAACCCGGACGAGTGCTCCTGCAACGGCGGGCCGATGACGCCCTCGCGTTGCATGGAGTACGCGAGGGACTACATCGCCAAGCGCTATCCCAACCAGGAGATCGTGATTGTGCTGCATGAGGAGAGGTGCAGGTCGGATGGATCGGCCCGATTCGCCGCTCACCTCGCCATCAATAGGACGGACCTCGAGACTGGGCGGCGTCTGAACGACGGGCCGGCGAGGGCGGCGGCGAAATCCCGCGTGAGAACGGTGAAGGAGCTCGATACGAAGTACGGCCTGAGCCAGCTCGAAAGGGGCCTCTCGAACTCGAAGGTGCACGCGCGCCAGCCCGGTCGCGAGGAGCGCGAGATGGCAAAGAAGGGGAGATCCGACAAATCCGAGAACGCAAGGGTCCGAGCGATTGTCGCCCAGAGGGCAGAGGAGGTCGGGAGGCTCAAGAGCTGCCCCGACCGCTTCGGAGAGTTTGCAAGGCGGTTGGAATCGGATGGGATCGAGATCGCCCGATCCAAGCGGGGGGCGCTGCAATACCGCTATCACTCGGAGTCCCTCGGCAAGACGAGGAAGATCAACGGCGCGAGGCTCGGCTACGCCGTCAACCGCTCGACCGGGCGGATTATGAGGTTCACGGCAAGGGGAATCGACCTTGCCATACGGGCCGCGTGGGAGCTGGCTCGCGAGGGTGTGGATGACGAAAGAGGCCGGGACTGACTTTCATATCTGAGGTCCGTGCAACAGCCGGTAAGCCTGTTGCACGGTTCTGCGGGAGCGACTTTGGAGCGGTTCGCACATCCCGGCTTCGGCCGGGCAAGATATTCCGTTGCACGGAATACATATCTTGCATGCCCCGAGAAGCGTAGGCCGAATCGACCGGAGTGCAACGGGACAGGTGAGCGGAGGCGCAGTGATGGCGACCCAGGGGAGCCATCGAACGGAGCCGGAGCGAGAGCCGGCGGGGCGATCGCGAGTTGAAGCTGAGTGATTGTCCCGCCGTTCACGGCCCGCCGGCGGCGGCCCGGGGTTCCAAGGGGACTCGTCCCTTTGGCGCGAAGGGGTCCGGGGATGGCGCGAGACATCCCCGTGAAACGCCGCGACGGGCACGCCCCTGTTAGCGTCAATCTAATTTTCACCAGTTTCACTAATCAAACGCGCCGTTCGCGCAAAGGCGGCTTCACCGCTTGCGCTAACGTATTTTCACCGATTCCGGTCACGCCTTGACGGGTCCGTCCCTCGGCAGGTCCTTCAGCCTGTAGGACCTGCCGGTTATCTTGACCAGGT
>DXMC01000026.1:27503-36284 GCA_019414365.1 Collinsella sp. | reverse complement strand
CTCCCGCCCCTCGCCTACTTACGACCCGCCCCTCCAATAAACGCGTTATCATCTTGACCAATGAACATACGTTAGGAGCAATCATGCCAAACGAGAACAGCTACGAAGTCGCGCTGCAAAAGAGCAACGCCATTCGCGAGGGCCTGGCAAAAACGCCCGAGAAGTTCACCATGCTTACCGGCGACCGCCCCACCGGCCGCCTGCACCTGGGTCACTACTTCGGCACCCTCAAGGGCCGTGTGGAGCTGCAGAACATGGGTGCCAAGACCAACGTACTCATCGCCGACTACCAGGTCATCACCGACCGCGACACGACCGAGCACATCCAGGACAACGTGTACAACATGGTCATGGACTACCTTGCCTGCGGCATCGACCCCGACAAGACCATGATCTACGCGCACTCCGCCGTGCCCGCCGCCAACCAGCTCATGCTGCCGTTCCTGTCGCTGGTCTCCGAGGCCGAGCTGGCGCGCAACCCCACGGTCAAGGCCGAGATGGAGGCCTCGGGGCACGAGCTCACCGGCCTTCTGCTCACCTACCCGGTGCACCAGGCCTGCGACATCCTGTTCTGCAAGGGCAATGTGGTGCCCGTCGGTCGCGACCAGCTGCCGCACATCGAGCTCACCCGCACCATCGCCCGCCGCTTTAACAACCGCTACGGCAAAGTGTTCCCCGAGGTCGAAGCGCTGCTTTCCGAGACCCCGCTACTGCCGGGCCTGGACGGTCGCAAGATGAGCAAGAGCTACGGCAACGCCATCAACATCTCGATGACCGCCGAGGAGACGGCCAAGCGCATCAAGAAGAGCCAGACCGACTCCGAGCGCATGATCACATTCGATCCCGAGAACCGCCCCGGCGTGTCCGGTCTGCTTTCGACGGCCGCCATCTGCACTGGCCGTTCCGAGGTCGAGATTGCCGAGGAGATTGGCATGGGCGGCTCCGGCCAGCTCAAGAAGTACGTGACCGAGGCCGTCAACGAGTACTTCGCACCGATCCGCGAGCGTCGCCAGCGCTACGAGAACGATCTGGACTATGTGAAGGACGTCCTGCACGAGGGCAACCGTCGCGCCAACGAGATCGCCGATCAGACCCTGGCAGAGGTTCAGGACGCCATGGGCATGGTGTACTAGACCGATTTGCTGGCTTGAGCTTTCGATTGCTTTAGGGCGGGCGCTACGACGTCCGCCTTTTTCGGAGCCGGACTGCTTCGGCTCCGCCCATTGCACTCCCCCGATAAACAGGAACGGGCCCGCCGGCAGTCAGTTGCCGGCGGGCCCGTTCCCGAAGTACACCGTTGAATCGCACAGAGGGGAGGAATGCGAATCAAACTCAACAGGGCAGGCTTTTTCATCGCCTATTGCCTGCTCCGTTGCTGAATACAATATAGTTCACCGTGGTTTACTTTGCAGCATCAATATTCGCCGCCATAGCTTCTCCATAAGTTAGCCACGGTAAACCTGCAACAGAAAACCACCACAAAGGGGACAGGCACCTTTGTGGTGGTTCTGGCCACGGCAGAGCTGTTAGAGTCCGGCAGGCCAACGACAGACGGCCAGGTCGACGTGCATGTCGTCCTTAAACGCCACACCCTCCCCTAGCAAAAGCTCACGTTGAGCATCGGGACCGCCAAAAGCAAAACCCTCGCATATGCGCCCGTCGGCAAACACCACGCGGTGACAGGGAATCTCGCCGGGGTGCGGATTGCTATGCAGGGCATACCCCACATACCGCGCACTTCGTGGTCGACCGGCAAGCAGCGCCACCTGACCGTACGTGGCGACCATCCCCTCGGGAATCTGCTCGACCACCTCGTACACCCGCTCAAAAAAGCCCTCAGACGCCATTGCTCGCTCCCTTCCACCCGGAATAGCATAAACCACCACAAAGGTGCCTGTCCCCTTTGTGGTGGTTTTGGCAGGTGGGCTAGTTAACGGGCTGGAAGAAGGCTACGGCTACGGCGCCGGGGCCTACATGGGTGCCGATGGTGGCGCCGATGGTGTGAACGGGCAGTTCGCCCTCGGTGTGGCCAGCCCACAGTGCCGCGCTGTCCTCGATATACTTCTTGAGCACCGCATCCGAAAGGCCCGTATAGCCGAGCGCCAGCGGCATGGAAAAGTCGATGCCGCCCGCCTTTTCGACCTTCTGGTTGAGCAGGTTACGTCCGTTCTTGGAACCGCGCGCCTTGCCCAGCTGCACGATCAGACCGTCCTCGGCAGCCACCACGGGCTTTACGTTGAGCAGCGTACCCACGGCACCGGCCGCAGCAGACAGGCGACCGCCGCGCACCAGGTACTCCAACGTCTCGAGCAGGCCGATGACGACCACGCGGTCGCGCACGGCCTCGACAGCCGCCGCAACCTGAGCCGCGCCCTGGCCCTCGTCCACCAGGCGCAGCGCATACTCGACCAGCACGCGCTCGCCCAAGGTCACGTTATTGCTGTCCACGACGAACATGTCGCCGCCCGGCGCCTCGGCAAGTGCCGTACGAGCACTCTGGTTGGTGCCCGAGAGCTTGGCTCCCACGGTAATAATCACGGCCTCATCGCCGGCCTCACGCGCTTCGGCAATCGCCTGCGAAAAGGCGTACGGGTTGACCTGACCGGTCTTGGGCAGCTCATCGCGCTCCACAAGCATCTCGTAAAAGCGCTGGTGATCGATGTCGACGCCATCCATATACACATCGGTGCCAAAGGTGACGGACAGCGGCAGAACACGCAGAGCGGGGTGCTCCGCCGGCGACATATCGCTTGCGGAATCGGTAATAATGCGGACGGACATAACGAATCCTTTCTTGCGCAGGTCCCGCGCGGGGAATTTTGACAGCAATGCCCCGGCACGGCATACGCGCTCAAACGGGACTATGCAGTTTTTAATGGGAAGCAAATGCCTTGGCGGCCTTAGATCTCACGCAGGGTGTTGAGAATCGTACGCAGCGACGCATACATCTGCTCGCGCTGCTCCACACCCATAGCCTTACCGGTGGTGTCGAGCACCTCGCGAATGATGCGGTCCGCCTCGCTCATGCTCTCGCCGCCCAGAGCGGTCAGGCGCACCGGGGCACGATACTTAACGGCCGCATCACCCGAGTCATCGACCTCGACGTAGCCGCCCTCCTCCAGATGCGCGAGCGTGCGCGAGACGGCGGCACGGGTCACGCCTGCCATGCGAGCCAGGTCAGCGCCAGTCAGGCCGTCCTTGCTGCGCTCAAGATAGTACAGGCACATAACGTCGGAGCCCTTGAGGCCCAGCCTTGCGCCCTCGGATGTCTTAATGCGCTGGATCTCCTTGTAGAGCCCGCTGATCAGTCCGACAAAGTCCTCGAAACGTGTCTCGTCGTTCTGCTGCATGGGAGACGACCGCCTTTCGCTTGCATGATGCTAACGGGTAAACATCTTAGCCGCACAAGGCAACACCCATACCCAAATATCCCATTTGTTAACCCATCAACATAAAAACCACCACAAAGGGGACAGGCACCTTTGTGGTGGTTTGGGGCATCGAGTTTGATCCGCAGACTTCGCTACAGCCCCACGCAAGGATTGTCGCGGGTCACAAGCGTTTTAACGACAACCGTCGCTCCCAGATAGCGCTCGAGCAACTCGGCGAGACGATCAACGGCAGCCTGGCAATCCCCCATCCGCTCGGGCTCCACGCACTCAATCGCCAGGAATGCATCGGCCGAATCGTCGGACAGCGCCGTGCGAACGCCATCGCGCCAGTTCCAGCAGCGGCATACGGCGCCCGCATCATCGATGTAGGCGAGCTCGCCGGGCAGCGTCGGGTCATCCGTTTCCTCGCCAAGTGGCAGGAACGCATCGCCGCCGTCAGTCACCTTCAAGCAAAGATCCCCCTCAATCGCATGCAGGTCCTCGCCGCCAACGGGCAGCGCGTAGGTCAGCGACACCGTGTTGTAGATGTCCGCCGCGGGCGTAATGTGGCCCACCGGTTTGCCCTTGAGCACGCGCTTGAGCAGGTTCTCAATTGAGCAACGCGCGCCCTTTTTGGTCTTGAACAGCCGATAAGCCTCGCGCCATGCCTTGACCGGTGCGTTCTCGCTGATCGTATCGCTGGTCAGATGACGCTCCGCGTCGATATTGGCGCGGTCGAGCAACGCCGCAATCGCATCCACGTCCTCTTGAGGAATCTGAGCCGCGGGCTTCATGCCCTTTACGACCACAACACCGACAGCCGCCTGCGGAAATAGCTCCCAAAACGAATCCTCGGCAATAAAGCTCTTCATGCGCTCTCCCTTCATCGTGCGCGCCCGAGCGAGGGCGCCTAAACAAAAAGCGCCCTTACGACGGCCACCTTCAAAGTCCTACGGTGCCGCCACAAGAGCGCTTACGCTGCCCCCATCCGGAGAAGGGGGCAATATGTCAGGCGTATTGTAACCCGAGTCATCCGCGCGAGTAAAACCACCACAAAGGTGCCCGTCCCCTTTATGGAGGTTTTGGGTCTGAAGCAACGCTAGTGTCGGAGTCCCAGCAGGCCGCGGCCGCGATGACGGGCGTCGGCGTGCACCTGAGCGTGCGGACCGGCGGCCTTCACGGACTCGGGCAGGTGCGAGTACTTCTTCTCGAAGTTCTCCTCGAACATCACGGCCAAGTTGTGCGCCGCCTCGTCGTAGCGCGCGGTGCTCTGCCAGTACTGGCGCGGCACCAGGATGCCGTCGGGCACGCCGTGGCACGTAGTGGGAATGTCGACGTTAAAGATATCGTCATGCACGAATTCGCTGTCCTCGATGGTACCGTCGAGGGCGCGGGCCACCAGGGCGCGCGTGTAGGCAAGCTCGATGCGATGGCCCACGCCGTAGCCGCCGCCGATCCAGCCGGTGTTGACCAGGTACACACGCGTGCGGCCGTCGGCGATGCGCTCACCGAGCATCTTGGCATAGACCATGGGGTCGAGCGGCATAAACGGCTCGCCAAACAGCGAAGAGAACGTGGGCGTGGGCTCGGTGACGCCGACCTCGGTGCCGGGGATCTTGGCCGTAAAGCCCGTCACGAAGTGGTACATGGCGGCATCGGCCGTCAGGCGTGAGATGGGCGGCAGCACGCCAAAGGCATCGCAGGTCAGGAACAGCACGACGCTTGGAGTGGTGCCCATGCCCTTGGTCCACGCGTTGGGAATGTGCTCCACAGGGTATGCCACGCGCGTGTTGTGCGTGATCGAGATGTCGTCGTAGTTGGGCTTGCGGTTCTCGTCGAGCACCACGTTTTCGCAGATCGCGCCAAAGCGGACAGCGTTGAAGATCTCGGGCTCGTGGAAGGCGTCCAGGCCCTCGCATTTGGCGTAGCAGCCACCCTCGATGTTAAAGATGCCCATGTCAGACCAGCCGTGCTCGTCGTCGCCGATCAACAGGCGCGTGGGATTGGCCGAAAGCGTGGTCTTGCCGGTGCCGGACAGGCCAAAGAACACGGCGGTCTCGTGCGTGACGGGATCCATACTGGCCGAGCAGTGCATGGGCAGCACGTCGTCCTCGACGGGCAGCAGGTAATTCATGACGCTGAAAATGGACTTTTTGATCTCGCCGGAGTAGCCGGTGCCGGCGACCAGAATCACGCGCTCCTGGAAGTTAATGACCACGGCGGCGCTGGAGTTGAGGCCCTTGATGGCGGGATCGCACTGGTAGCCCGGCGCGGCGAGCACACAGAAGTCCGGCTCGCCGGTGCGTGCGATTTCACGGGCAAGCGGGCGGGCGAGCATCTGCTTAATAAAGAGCGCCTGGCTGGCACGCTCGCAGGCGACAAGCAGACGACGCGTATGGTTGCGGTCGGCACCGGCCATACCGCGAGTGACGAACGCGTCGCGCTCGTTGAGATAGTCGACGATGCCGGCCTTGATGGCCTCGTAGCTCTCGACAGACAGCGGGCGGTTGACGGCACCCCAGGCAATCTTGTCGTGAACATCGGGGGTGTCAACGATAAAGCGGTCATTAGGCGAGCGGCCAGTGCGCTCCCCCGTCTCGATCACCAGCGCGCCGTTGGAGGCCATACGACCTTCGTTGCGACGGATGGCGTGCTCGACGAGCTCGGCTGCCGGCAGGTCGACCAGCAGGCGGGGCTGGTTCTCGGCAGGATCTTCGACCAGCGTAATGCCAAAGTTGGACAGAACTTCTGCAGGGGTAATACCTGGCATGGGGCCTCCTTTAAAAGCGCGACACGTGGACGCGGCGCGCACTTTACTCACGTAAAGCCCGTTGTACCCGATATGCAAAAACGTTTTTGCGGCAACGACGAAGCGCCCGCCCAACGGTCAAAAATCGCACGCAAGCGGCCTAGTTATTGGGGGCGTTCTTAAACGACTAGTCGTTGGGGACACTCTTGAACAGGCAGCAGCCAAGGAGTGTCCCTAGATGCCGGCACTCGGGGACGTTCCTAAAGTGCCGGCACATAAGGAACGTCCCAAGTGCCGACTACTGAATGGCACCGCCGAAATTATTGAACAACCTGCTCAAAAACACGAATGGACACCACCGCGACTATACTAGAGCGCAGTAGGAGAAAGGAACCGCCTTGAGTATCACGCCTCTCGATAGCATCCGCCGTGCCATCGCCCGCCGCAATGGCGTCGCCGACCCCGCCGTATCGGGCGGGGCGCACGGGCAGGGCGGACGCATCGAGAACGGCCTGTTCCCCGCATCGCACACCGCCGAGGAGCTCGCACGAATCCAAGAGCTAAGCCAGCGTAACGCCGGCGGTCCCGACAGCAGCCAGGCCACGCGCCGTCGCCGGCGCGAACGCGATCGGGAGCCCAGTCCCGTCCGCCGCATGGTCAACGCTTGGTGGAACCGTCTGCTCGGCGCCGTCTACGGCGGCGGCTTCTCCATGCAGGAAGCGGAATACGAGGAGCACGCCACCAGCCGCGACTATCTTTGGAACACCCTCGGCACTGCCGTGTGGGGCCTGGCGTTTCCGTTGCTCACCATCGTGTCTACGCAGCTCGTGGGCGCCGAAGAAGCAGGCAAGTTCTCCATCGCCTTCGTCACCGGCACGCTCATCATGATCGCGTGCAACTACGGCGTGCGCAATTTCCAGGTCTCGGACATCGACGAAAAGACGTCCTTTGCCTCCTACCAGCTCAACCGCTGGCTTTGTGGAGCGCTCGCCCTAGGCTGCGGTCTCATGTACAGCAGCGCCCGCGGCTATGACGCGCAGATGGCGACGATCGGCCTGGGCGTCTACCTCTACAAGGTGATCGACGGCATCGCCGACGTGTACGAGGGCCGCCTGCAGCAGGCCGACAAGCTCTACCTGGCCGGCACGAGCCAAACGCTACGCTCCGTCGGCGTCATCGCGGTCTTCAGCGTGGCGCTGTTCCTCACGCGCAGCATGCCCATCGCGGCCATGGCCATGGGCATCGCCGCGATCGCCTCGCTCGTGCTGGTCACCGCGCCGCTCGCCCTGCTCGAGACCGAAAAATCGCGCCGCGTGAGCCTTCGCGAGGTCGGCCACCTGTTTGTCCAGTGCGCTCCACTCTTTGGTGCACTGTTCTTGTTCAACCTCATCGAGAGCATGCCCAAGTTTGTGATGGAAGGCACGCTGGCATACAAATATCAGCTGTACTTTAATGCCCTGTTCTTTCCGGCGCAGGCTATTTTGCTGAGCATTGGATTTATCTATAAACCACAGCTCCTGCGCTTGTCGAGCATTTGGGGTAATCCTCGCAAGCGTCATCGCTTTGACCTGATTATTGTTGCCGTTATGGCGCTGATCGTGGTCATCACCGGCGTGTGCGCCGCATTTATGGCAGGCCCCGGCATCCCCCTCATGAGCTTTATGTACGGCCTCAGCTTTGAGCGCTACCGTACGCTGGCGTTGCTGATGGTCGTCGCCGGCGGCGTCACCGCGGCCATCGACTTTATCTACGCCATCATCACGGTGCTGCGCCACGCTGGAGACGTCACCAAGATCTACCTGATCTGCTTCGCCGTAAGCGTGGTGCTGCCGGTGATCTTGATTAAGCTGCTGGGTCTGATGGGCGCCGTGGTGAGCTACCTAGCCATCATGGCCCTACTCCTGGTGCTACTGATTATCGAGTACGCCCGCATCCGCCAACGCATCGAACGCGACCGTAACCCATACGGCGCCTAATTAGCTGCCCCCGGTCACCGGAATTAACGATGGAATCACCCCGTCTGGGGTCTCGTTGCGGACAATATTCATCACGCAAAACTAAGTGAGTAGACTTTTACCGAATCCCCGACCACACCAACAGAGCACAAGTCTGTGACCTGCGGTTTTATTGAGGCAAATATGTTGGGTGCTCGGCATTTCCAAAAAAGTCTACTCACTTAGCCAGCGGGCAGCCAAAAAAGAACCGCCGCGACGTCGTTTGACTCCGTTGCGACGGTTTTTCGAGCATTTTCGCGCTGTCGAGGACGCAGACGCTCCTCATTTCTAGCGCTTACCGAGCAAGAAGGCGCTACTCTCCGAAAGTAGTCAAAAAAGCCCCGTCCCAAATTAGCTACGGTAGATCGGCGGAACAAGGTTATTCGCCCGGGTTGATGTTCGCGTAGAACTCGGCCCCGTCGTCCAGGCGCAGGATGCCCACGCGGCCGAACTCGGAGCCGGTGGCGGCAGCGCAGTCGATGTCGATGCGATCGGGCACACCGGCGGCATCCTCGCCGCCCAGGCGCACGATCTGCCCGCGGCCCGACTCCTCGTCGAGCCCCGCAAGACCACCGACCTCGCAATAACGCCCGAGCGACACCGTTGGCGTGTGACCGCTCACCACGACCGGGCCCTTGCCCTCGGCAGAAAGCAGCCCGGTCGACGC
>DXMC01000026.1:0-27493 GCA_019414365.1 Collinsella sp. | reverse complement strand
TCCCAATAGCCATGACGAATCCACAGCAGGTCATCGGACGACTGCACCGCAAGCATCTGCTGCAGCAGCTCGCGATCGGCACCCACCGCTCCAACGCCATCGGCACAATCGACGCCATGCTCAAGCAAAAACGCGCGCGCCGCCTTCATCTCGATTCCAGCATGTACCAGCAGATACGGGCGCTCCTCGGTCTCGACCACCGCGTAGAGCGGCAGCGCGGCCATCCATCGCACGAGCTCCTCGTATGCCTCAAATTCCATGTCGTTGAGCTGCTCGCGCGTCGTCCAGCCACCGTTGATATCCCAGGTCTCGGCATCGAGCGGATCCTGACCAATGATGGCATCGAGCATGATCTGCTCGTGATTACCCTTGAGCACGTGGGCGTTGGGCAGCGAGCGCACGAGCTTAATAACGCCGACCGGATCGGGCCCGCGATCGATCATGTCGCCCAGCACGTACAGCGTGTCGTCGGACGTCAACGAGATCTTAGACAGGGCCTCGTCAAGCGCACGCACGTGCCCGTGAGCATCAGATGTCACATAGATCGCCATGGTACGCCTCTCCTTGCATTGCGGCCGAAGCCCGGTGCCGCAACTAAAACTTCAAGTTGAACTTAAACGTTACCCATTGTACTCCGTTGCAATAAAGCTGGAAAGGGTTTCCGAGCAGAGGCAAAGACGGCAGCCGTCTATGACGATATCGCGCACGCCCGCAATCCAACCCCATAAACCCACCATCTTTGGGTACAAATAACCGCAGACAACTAACCGTGCCACGCCAACCACCCAGGAGCGGACACCATCCATGAACCAGATCCTTCTCTTTATCGGTCTCGTCATTATTCTGTGCCTGACCATCAAACCCGTCGGCAAAAAGCTCCCCTTCCCCACCCTGCTCATCTTTATCGCGCTCGGCATGCTGTTGGGCGTCAACGGCCCGGCGCACATCGACTTTAGCGACTACGCGCTCACCGAAACCGTCTGCAGCACGGCGCTGCTATTCATCATGTTCTACGGCGGCTTTAACACCAATATCGACCGCGCCAAGCCCGTCGCCGCGCCGGCGGTGCTGCTGAGCACGCTCGGCGTCGTCATCACCGCAGGCATCACCGGCGTATTCGTCCACTTTGTGCTGGGCTTCGACTGGATCGGCGGCCTGCTGCTGGGATCGGTCGTGGCGTCCACCGACGCGGCCAGCGTCTTTAGCGTTCTGCGCGAGCACAGCCTGTCGCTGAGGGGCGGCACCGACTCGCTGCTCGAAGTCGAATCGGGCTCCAACGATCCCGTCGCCTATATGCTCACCGCCGTGCTCGCCACACTCGCGGCCGGCGGCGACATCAACATTCCCGCACTGCTGGCCAAGCAGATTATCCTGGGCGCGGGCCTGGGCCTTGCCCTCGGCTGGGCGGCGGGCCGCCTGATTGAACGCGCACATGCAACGGCCGAAGGTGCGCAGACCATCTTTTTGTTCGCTGTGGCGATCGTCGCCTACGCGCTTCCAAGCTATCTGGGCGGCAACGGCTTTTTGGCCGTATACCTGGCAGGCATTGTGCTGGGTGCGAGCGACATCACCGGCAAGGTCGAGATGGCGCACTTCTTTGACACTCTCACCGAGATGGCAGAGATGACGATCTTTTTCTTGCTCGGCCTGCTCGTGACGCCCGCGCGCCTGCCGCAGATGCTGCTGCCGGGCCTGGCGCTCATGGCGTTCATGCTCTTCGTGAGCCGGCCCATCGCCGTGGGCATGTTATTGGCACCCTTTAAGACCAACCCCCGCCAGGTTGCGCTCGTAAGCTGGGCGGGCCTGCGCGGCGCGGCTTCGGTCGTGTTTAGCCTCTTTGCCGTGGTGACCGGCGTTCCTGGCGGTCACGACCTGTTTGACCTGGTATTTGTGATTGCCGTGTCGAGCATTGTGGTGCAGGGCTCGCTGCTGCCTGCGGTGGCAAAGAAGCTCGATATGATCGATGCGACCGGCGACGTGCGCCGCACCTTTAATGACTACCGCGACGAGGGCGGCATGTCGTTCGTCAAGCTTAAGGTAGGCGCGGGCCATCCGTTTGCCGGTCGCTCGCTCGCCGATATTGGCAGCGTCACGGACATGCTCGTGGTCCTGGTGCTGCGCGATGGCGCGCACCCGGTACTGCCCAATGGCGATACCGTGATTGAGGAAGGCGACCTTCTGGTTATGGCCGCGCCAACGTTTGAAGAGCGTGCCGAGGTTACGCTACGCGAGGTCACCGTAACGCCCCATGGACGTCTGGCCGGTCAGCGCCTGCGCGACGTGCCGCAAGGCAAGCACCCCTTTATCGTCGTGATGCTCAAGCGCGACGGCCAAACGATCATCCCCGACGGCAACACCCTAATATACGCCGGCGACGAAGCCGTCATCGCTACGCTTGCGTCGTAGCCATCCCCACCCATAAGTTGCGGTGAAATAGGGACTGAATAGGCCTTCTAGCAGCCTAAACAGTCCCTATTTCACCGCAAGTTATTGAGGGGATAGGGTTGAGGGGTGGCTATGGCTACCAGACCTCGTCCGTGTCATAGCCGTCGCCCTCATCGTCGACGGCAAAGTTGCGGAGGTCGAGGCCTTCGCGTTCGGCTCGGGCTAGGAGCTCTTGGGGCGACTCGTCCTCGATATCCACTACGTTGAGCATGGCGGCCGGAAAGCCCACGCCGGCTGCACTCCCCGCGCGGCCGAGCAGGCTCTCGCGCAGCTGGTCTACATCAACTTCGATTTTCATGGTGAAACCTCCCGCCAAACCAGGCCCTTACTCGTCAGCGCCAAGCACTTCCACGGCAGCAACAAAAGCTGCCACTTGCTTGTCGTCCATCTGCGTGGCCAGGCGCCCCACGGGCTCATCGTAGGCATACTGAACCTTATCGATAAAGCAGTCCCAAGCACGCTCGTCCACACGAACGGCGGCCTCGCAATACTGGCTGAGCTTTTTGAGTCCATACCAAAACGCATTCACATGACGCGCGGGATCCACATCCAGCACGCCATCGTAACGGCGCCCGTTAAACTCCTGCATGCGCGCCACGGCAACCTCGAGCGAGTCGCCGCCCTCGGCCGAAGCCTCATCCACAAGCTCGGGAATCGGAACCTCGCGCCGAACAGTATGCCTGGTAGCGCCATCGCACTCGCCCACCAACACGTCCTCATCAAGCCGAGAATCGTAGTCCAAATAGCTCGTGCCACAACAAATGCCGTGCGGGGAGCCCGTACCAAACGCACAGAACAATCCACCGTCGGCAACAACGCGACGGTAGGTCTCAAACGACTTCTTAACCTGTACGAGCAGCTCGGAAAGCAAACCGGCATCGCACGCCGTCTCGCACGCAACGCAAGCAGGCGCCGGCAGCCCCGAAAGCCCCACCGTGCTCCCCGCAACGCGGGCGGCGCGCTCGGCCCGATACGCCTGCGCCGCCAAGCGCGCTCGCTGCGCAGCGCAGCGCACGTTAGTAAGTTCACGCTCCAACGCCACGTCACCAGCTACATCGCCAGCAAAATCGCCCGTAAACCCGTCAGCGCGCTGCGACCCTGTCGCACTCAGCTCAGACTCAAACGTCGCTGTGATCATACCCGCAAGGTCCGTTGTGTCGGCGGCACAACGCATCTGCTCCAGCTGCGTACATAGCAGGTCGGCATCCAGGGGCACGGCATCCACAACGCGCACGTCACTCAGGCGCGCCGCGTCCTGCAGCACCATAGCCCCCGCAGCATCGTACGCCGCGTGCACCTTGTCCGCCGTATTGGCACGCAGTTTTACCTCGATAAACGCAAACGTCTGCTCCAAACGGGCCAGCAACTCGGCCTTGTCCTCCATGCGCAAAAAGGCAGCATAGCGACGCTCCATCCGTAGCGGACCAACAATACCCGCCTGTTTGCAAGCGCGTGCAAGCGCAGCGCCCTCAACACGGCGAACATACCCGTCAACAGCCCGCACGGCAGAGTCGCGCGCAGCGTGCTCGGCAGCTTCGACGCCTCTAAGCACACCCAGCAGCTCGCGGGAGCGTGCCTTGCGCACCAACTCCCCGCGATCGTACTGCTCAAGAGCCGTCTGACGCTTGGCCACCGACTCAAAGCCAAACAGCTCGTCGAGCAACTCGTCAACAGAACGCTCGCCCGCCATGGCAAGGCCTCCCTACTCGAACACGCCAACATGTACGCGGGACGCCCGAACACCGGACGCCCCGCTCGCCCGCACCCCTACAGATCCAAAGCCTTCTTCGCGGCATCGACGGGATCGCCATCTATGTAGAACACCGGGCTCAACCCCGAGATAATCTCGGACGAAACACTCTGCAGACCCGCAATAGCGCTCAGCGGCAAAATCACGCGCTTGGCGCCGGCGTTTTTGGCCACGCGCATAATGTCCTCTAGCCCGCGGATCTCGTCCATAGAACCCGACATGCGCAATATGCCCGGAATCGCCAGCGCGGGCATCACCGGGCGATTGCACGCCGCGGAGCACAGGCCCACAAACTCGGCGAGCGAAACCTCTTCGGACAGGCCCTTGCTCTGCAGGTCGTTGTAGAACAGCAGATAATCCTTGGAGCCAATGTGCATGCCCGGCGCCACGCGGTTCGCCAGGTTCACAAAGTTGTCGAACGCGGCCTCCAGCGTATCGCGCACCGGCTTGTTAAAGGCCACACCCTCGTGCTTAAACTTGCACTCGCCGGCAACGGCCTTGTTCTCCAGCTTGTACACGGCAACCTCGCCGCCCTGCGACCTGCCCACGCCAAACACATGGCCGGACAGCAGCGACCCGTCGGGAATCAGCGTGTCCTCGCTCTGCTCGGGCACGCGCACCACGTGCACGTCCTGCGGGTTGTCGGCATCCATATAGCCCAGGTTGACGTCGATAAACTCGACGCCCGCCATAATCTTGAGCTGCTCCTTTACACGGCGACGGCCCTCGATGGCGTAATCCAGCAACCAGCGCACGTCGTCCTTGTCCATGGCCTCGTCGGGGAACAGCAGCTTGGCAAGGCCGCTAAAGGTCTTGCGCACGGCGATCTCGTCACGCTTGTTAAAGTCGCTGTTAAAGCGGAAGTAACGGTCGATATGGTGCGTAAAGTCCTTGCGGCGCATCTCCTTGCAAAACTCCGACAGGCAGTCGGTAATCAGGCCATAATGCCCGGTCAGCAGGCTCGAGCGCATCTTGGGAATCTCCCAGCCCGGCAGGTAATAGTGGATACGGTCGAAGAAAGCCGAATCGTTGTTAAACTCCGGCGGGAACGGATCAAACAGGTGTGTGGTCTTAAGGACGTTTTGCACGGTATCGTTGATGTTGCCCTCAAAGACCATGGAGGCATCGGCGTTAATCTGATCGCGGCCGCGCGCGTAGCTGCCGCTCGCCATGTAGTCCTTCATGATCTGCACGGCATTGGTGTCCTTAAAGCGCATGCCGGCGACCTCGTCGAACGTCACGCAGTCCCAGTGACCCACCAGGCCCACACGATCGGCGCGCATGGAGTTCATACGGCCGAACAGGTTGGCCGTGGTGGTCTGACCGCCCGAAAGCAAGATGGCGTAAGGCGAGACCTCTTTGTAGATATGGCTCTTGCCGGTGCCGCGGGGACCCAATTCGCACAGGTTGTAGTTGCGCTCGATAAGCGGCACCATGCGCTCGATAAAGTGGAGGCGCTCTTTCTCGGAAAGCTCGCTGGGTTCGTAGCCAGCCGAGCGCAGCAGCATATTGAGCCACTCGTCGCGCGTAAAGTACTGGCGCTCGTCAATCATGGCATCCAGGTCCAGATTGGGCATCTGAATGGGCGTGAGCGACGCCACGCTAAACGGAGAGTCCTCGGGTCCGCGCTTTTTGCGCTTGGCCTTGGAGCGGCGCGGCGCATCGTCGCCAAAGACCTCCATGCCAAACTCGTCTTCCTCATCCACGGGATGACGATACTCGATGCTCATAATGCACCAAATGCCGCCCTGCAGAATCTTGGAATAGTCGCGCACGTACTCGGCCGGCATCACAAACGGCTCGATGGTCAGGTTGGCAAACGACGCCACGTAGATGTCTTTGTACTCGTCGAGCTTGGCCGTCACCTTATCGATGATGGTAAAGCGACCCAGCTCGCGAATCTTGGACTTAATGCGCTCGGACTCATCGGGACGCACGTAGTTATCGGTGAGGATCCTGCGAATACGATCCAAACCCTCTGCCACGGCATCCTCGTCGTCGGTTGAGCAGTACATACCCAGCAGGTACTCCAGCACAAAGGTGGGCACGTTGGCGCCGCGCTTCATAAGGGCCGTCAGGTCCTTGCGCACGATCTTGCCAGCAAAGTGCTCAAGCAGCTTGCCGTCCAACCCATCCATGTCGTAGCCGTCGTCCTCGGGAGCCTCGGCCACAGCCTGATCATAACCGTCGGTCGAGAATTCGTCCTCGGCGTTCACCGCAGCCTCAACGGGCGCGGCAGCAACCGGCTCCGGGGCAGGCGCAACAGCCTCAGTCGCCGGGGCCTCCGCAGCAGGCGCGGCCTCCGCAGGCACCACACCCTCCACCGGCACATCCACATCAATCGAGGGAACTTCCCACAGATCGTCGTCATGGCTATCAAACATAGGGCACACTCCTAAAAACCAAAGTCAGCAACAGGGGCAAACGAAACAGCGATGGTGTACGTCTCGCGCCAAACGATCTTGCCCGTTTCGCGCTCGCGGCAGACCAGATAGTACGGACCCTTGGCCGAGAATCCATCCGCTGCACGCAGCGCAAACTTGGCATGCACCACGCGCTCCTGCGAGTTAGCAGAAGTCTTGTTGGCATGCGCCTTGACTGTATCGCTCACCTCGTTGCCGCTTGCGTCGGTAAACACCAGCTCATACTCGCACGGCAAGACCTTGCCTTGGGCGGGTTCTTCCTGGATCAAGTTGACCGAGAACAGCGAGTTGGTCACTCGGCGTCCCTCGCTTAGCACGCGCAGCGTCGCCACGCGCGTATCGACAAAGTCCTTGGAACCCGAGCGCGCACGCCAAAATCCGATAACGGGCACGCAGAGCTCCTGCAGGCTCATGCCGCCGTGGACGTAGTTGTTAGTGCCGCCGGGACGCTTGAAGTGCACGTTCTCGCGCGGGGCAAATCCCTCAAAACCGGCACCTAAACGTCCCATGCCAACATTAACAAACACCCCGCATGCCTCTTCCGAAAGCTTAGCCACGGCCTCGTTGGGCACCACCAGATGACGCTTGCCGTGCATGACAGGAGCGTCAAGGAAGGGAAGGTCTGACTTGCCGAGCATCTGGCACTCGTTGAGCTCACGACGCGTGTAGATGAAGCCGTGATCCGCCGTCATAACAACACGCGCGCCCGGGGCGTCGGTGCACACGCGGCGCGCCAACGCGGCAAGTTCCTCCACGGTGTCCGCGCAGGCATCGAAAACGTCATCCTGCGTAGCTGCCTTCTCGCCCGTGGCATCGATCTTGTTGTGGTAGAGATAAACGAGCCTGGAGTCTTTGAGCAGCGCTTTGCGCTCGGTTCCAACCATGTTGAGGTATGCGCTCGAGCGCAAAGCGCGGGCCGTGGGCTCAACGTGGGTAAGTACGGCCTCGCGCTGCGGAGTCGTCGCAGTGGGCATGCCGTCAGCCAACACAAACGAGCCATCCGTTGCAAATTCAAGCGCTTGGTGCGGCAGCAGCGCGGGCATGCCCACCTCGGTGATGGAGGGAAAGACCGCCTGCATGCTAGAAACCTTGACGTTACCGCCGCGCTCGCGCTCGAGAAGCGCCGCGACGTCACGGGCCACCTCATAGCGCAGCGCGTCGCTTACGATAACGACCGTCGTTTTGGCAGACCCCACAAAGGTGGGCAGCACATGCCAGTAGAATTCATCCTGTCGTGCAGGGCCATCGATGTAGCCGCAATCGGCCCACTCCCCTTGCGCAGCGGATGCCCAGCAGGCATTGGCATCGGCCAAAAACCAGTTGCTGTAGAGATTCTCCGCCCAGTCCACCACGGCTCGGGCAGGCTCCTCGAGCACATCGCACTCGATAGAGCGCGCCCGCAAATACGCGGTGCACATATGGCGATAGGCAGCATCCATGGAATACCAATCGGACGTATAGGCATCCCACACCTGCTGGGGTTGCGCCAGATGGAACCCGCCCGCATGTGCCTGCCTAAATGCGCACATATCGGCCACAGCGGCAAGCAAGCCAAAGTAGCTCTCGACACGGCGGTACCAGCTTAGGTCGCAGCGACGCGCCACAAAGGCGTGTGCGTCCTCAACGCGGTCCGCACCCTGGGCAAACGAGCAGAACAGCTGCGAGAGCACGGCCTCATTGACGCACGGGAACACATCAAGCGAGGCAAGCGCATCGATCGGCAGGGCCTCAAACCGCGCAAAGAGCCCGCGGGCGTCCTCGACTAAACGGCAAATCTCAAATAGGTCCTCGCTCGATGCCTGGGTATCGGCGGCCTGGTCCCACGTGCGCACCGCCTCAAGGCAATAGGGGCCGTAGGCGGGAGCCACATAGCTTTCGAGTCCCTTGAGCGCCCCCTCGGGAAGCGCGGTAGACGCCGCCGTAAGGAGCACATGGGATGAAAGCATAAGCAATGAGTCGCGCTCATACAGCGGTCCTTCAAACCCATAGCAGCGAAGCATAAAGGCAGAGAGCACATCGCGCACGCAGTACTTGTCCATCAACTCGGCCAGCGCCTCGGGACCCTCGTGCAGCAGCATGGTCATACAGCCACGCAGCACAAACGCGGGGCGCGCGTCACCAAGCTCTTTACCGCCAAAAATCACCGTAAGGATGCCGAGTTCGATATCGGATGCGCCCGAGGCATTCGGAACACACGCGGCAAACTTAGCGCAGCGGGTCTTGGCATCAAAGAACGCCTTGTGGTCGCGCAGACTCTCGCGCACGGCATCGATGTTCTCGATACCAAGCTGATCGGCCAAAAGCGAAAGATAGTCAGCCTGGAACCGATCGGCATACAGCTCGACATCGGCAAGCCAATCGCCCTCAAGCCTGCCGCGCGGGCAACGGCGATACAGCAAGATATCGCTCGCAAGGTCATCGCGGTTGACAAGCTTCTTAACGGCAAACATGCGGCCCTCGCAGGCCTCAACAAACCGCACCGGGCGCTCAAAGTCACCGTGAGCGGGCATAACGCCAGCATCGGCCCCCGCGCCGTCGAAACCCTCGGCGGCCAATCGCTCAAACTCAGGGGCAAACTCGCCGTCCGCATCGTGCCAAACCACCACACGGCGGGGCATACATGCGGGCAACGGTTGCAAAAACCGCAGTTTGAGCTGTTCTTCTACATCGATCTTGGGCATGAATATCCTTACCGTATCTGCAGTTACTTGATCTTTGCCAGCACATCCTGAAACTTGGCGTAGTTGACCTTGACGCCGTCATCCAGGTCGATCTTAATCATCTGGTCTGCCAAGTGATGCAGCTTCTCCTCGTAGCCAATGGTCTCTTTGAGCTGGTCGTTGAGCTTTTTGACGCGCTTATCCAAGCGCACGCGCTCGCCGCGCTCGGCACTGGCAAGGGCATCGTTGGCATAGCCGATCTGCGAGCGATAGCGCTCCTGCTGCTCATGCACATAGTCGGTGCGGATGCGAGCCAACAGGTCGGGCTGATAGCGATGCATGTAAACAAGGCACTTGAAGCCGTTCTTTTTTCCACTGTCGAACAGCCAGTAGATGGGACGCTTCTTATAGGTCTGGCAGTGGTCCTTAAAGAAGTCCTTCAAAAAGTAGGTGCGGATTACCTCACGCGAGGTGCCCTTGCCGCCGAGCACCTCGGCAATAAAGGCCAGGTTCTGCTCGAGCGTCTCCTCGCCGTACACGGTACGCACAAAGTCGATAAAGTAGCGTACGATGTCGTCGTCAAAGTACTCATCGTCGGTGATGGGCAGCACGTTATCGCTATCGGGCATAAAGGTAACGTGCGCGGGATCAGACATCTTTGACAGATAGTCGTCGACCGTGGCGCCCTGATCGGCCAGGACCAGTCCGTCCACATCCAGCGAATAGCGACCAAACATGCACCCCACGGCATAGCTTATGAGCGAGGTGATCTCGTCGCGCTTGGTACGCACGTATTTGTTGCCTTTATAGCTCTCGGGAATCTCATCTGCGGTATCGAAGATGCGCGCCACCGAAACGAACTTATCCTCGACCTCGATGGGCACCTCACCCTCCATGTTGTAGATCTTGGCAAAGATTCGGTTGAGCTCTTCCTCGTTAGTGCGAAGCTGCTCGAAGCGAGCATTGACCTCGGCCTTACGAGCCTCGTATTTATCTTGAAGTAAAGTGGCCATGACAGACCGCCCTTTCTTTGTTGAAAAGTGCGGCTATGCAAATTTAAAATTTGCACTAGCCAGCTAAACAATTAACAGATTTAAATTCTTTACGGATTAAAGCGCGTCGTTTATTAATTCCCTAGTGTTTGTTGCTCTTTCTATGAATGAGCTTTTCAAATTCGCCTCTGCCAGCGTCCTTAAAATAAAAACGAGCGTCAATATCAATCGCCTTTATCCAGTCGGTAAACGCCTTTTGAGGCAGAAGCATCATGGCAGTCGTTTTTCCACTTGAACCACCAGCTTTATCCTCGAGAAGCATCATTCCATTAGGGAAGTAATACGTACACCCATGTGCAAGTGAATTGCGGATATGAGTTAGTAAAGTCATTCCTTTACCTGAGTCTTTAGGTTCGGGACCCTTGCGACCAGAGATTGTATAAGGTTGAATACAGAGGACCCTCGGACTAACGATATCAATCGGAGCTTCAATCTCTTGTTTAACTCCATCAGCCGACTTTTGATTTACAGTTGTTTTAAATCCATATTCCTCAATCACATCTCCAAGATTATCAGCCATAAGTAATTCACGCTTCCCGGAAGGCACCCCTTCATACTCAAGAAGAGTATCGAATGGCAATTGTTTCAATCCATAATCAGAGGCGGTTCTTCTTTGAGAAGCAGAGTTGGCTACAGATTTAGTCACAAAGAAATCCCAAATAGAAGAAATCTCATCCGGAGTCCAATAGCTAGATTCATGCAGAGACATATGAAATGAAGATATACAGGCTTTGTCCATAACCAGCACCTACACCAAAGGGTTATGTTTGAAATCCCAAGAGGTTTCAAACGAATCCCAATCGGTTTTTGATAGTTCGCGGCACGAGTCGACCATGTCGTTGACCAACGGCTCCTGTTCCTCGTTCTGAATGATCGGGTAGGTTGCGATTTGGCCTACCTCGAAATTAAGCGTCGGCGAGAGCATGCTTGCGACACGCATGATCACGGAGCTGTTACAAGCTCCCTGGAGATACTTGAGTGACTCCTCGTCGCTAAAAACGCTCGTGCCCGCCACATCAAAGATATGCCCAGCAGGCTTAAAACGAAACGCAATGGACCCGCTTGAAATCTTCGACCAGGTAATCGATGGGCTAAAGAAGCAGTTTGTATTCTGTGGCCTGGAAAGCAATCTACCATTCTGGTCTTTGTAATTACGGATCTCCTGTCCGTCATTCTCCCAGTTAACAACTGAGCTATTATTTCCGTACCATTTGCGGAAATCGCCGCCCTTGTTGTAGGGGAACCACTTGCAAGCGCTTTCAATCGACTCTTGAATAGATTCACAGGAATAGACGCTCTTGCAATCATCGACTTCCCACCACTCGCGAACGAAACGAGCGTTCTCGCCAGTAGCAAGCCCTTGGCGCGGCTTGCCATACTCACTGAGCTGTTTTGCGTTTCCAAACGCATCCAGAAGAGCGTCACTGGCCCAGTAGGCTATGGGGGTGCCGGGGATTTGCTTGAAGGTGTCGGCGTCGCGGCGATAGAACCAGCCGCAGTCGGGGTTTCGGATCGCCTCGAGCAACTTGAGACGCTTCGCCTCGCTGCCGTTGATGTCGACGAGGCGAACATAGGCACCCTCGCATGCCGCGCGGCCGTTGTAGATGACATCGGCAGTCACATTGACGACCTCACCACCGATGGCATCGAACGCACGAGGTCCCAGATGGGCCATGGAAACGATTGTCTTGTTGTCGATAACCTTGGCGCGCATCTTCTCAAAGCTGCCCAGGAACATCCAACTCTGCATGGTAACCATTGCGGCGTAGCCCTTATCCTCGACAAGGTTAAAACCGCGCTCGATAAAGCACGTGCAGAGGTCGCTCTTCACGTCGGGGTAGTTCTTCTTGACCCACTTGCTCATGAATGGATTAAAGCTGCTGCTGCCCATATACGGAGGATTCGCAACGGTGCAGGTAAAACGACGGGACAGCTTCTCGCAGATGGCGGCAGCGCTTTCGAGCTTAGTTTTGGCCGTAGCGGCAAAAAGGTCATCGGAACAACTCGCGGCGGCAGCCTTGAGCTCGTCAATCTCGTCCTCTGAGGGATTGAGCAGCGAACCGATCTCGCCCAAATGACTCAGCTCCTCGGCGAGCTTCTTGTTACCCGGCAGCTCGTCCTCCCCTAGCGGGATGCTCGAGAGCACGGTAACGTCGGCGCGAACGCCACGCCTAAAGAAGCGACGGTCGTGCTCGCGGGCGCACATGGCAAGCGCCAGCTCCGCGATCTGTGCCGCGCGGGAATCGATTTCCATGCCTGCAAGGTTTTTAGTAAGAATGAGCTCGGGAATCTCGCGCTCACGATAGCCGCGCTCCTCGTACATATGGAAGAGCAGCTCAAACGCATAGACCAAGATATGGCCCGAGCCGCATGCGGGGTCGCAGAGGGTTATCTCCTCGGGACTCGAAATGCGAATGAAGTCCTCGTGCTCAGCATCGGGCTCGATGTAATACTCCATGCGCTCGCGTAGCGAACTCCCCGGATTGTTGAGCATCCACAGACGGCCGAGTGAGTTCTCGACCATATAGCGCACAATCCACTCGGGGGTGAAGAGCTGCGTGGCGGGCGCGATGTCCGCCGCCGCTGCCTTGCGCTTGGACTTGAAGAACTCGTCTTTAACGTCGGCATTGTAGTACTGATACATCCAGCCCAGAACGGTCACGCCCTCGCGCCAGTCCTCGTCAGTGAGGACGGCATTGAGTTTGCCCACCACACTGTCAGCCATCATGAGGCCCTGGGGCAACAGCAGCTCCATGGCTCCGCCCACGCGTTCAAAGACGCCCGGCAGGCAATCGGCAAGCTCCTCGCACTGAGCAACAAACAGGTAGCGCCACAACGGTTCATCCAAGCCCGCCATCTTGAGCTCGGCTATGCGATCGGTATCGGCCGTCGTTATTTCCACGTCCAGTGCGTTCTCCACGGCCTCGCTGCCATGGCTGCCGTCCGCACGACTTAGCATGCGCATACGGCTGGGAAGCCATCCGCATGCATCCATGAAGCGAATGGCCACGATGCGGTTGAACCAGGTGTAGGCCGCACGGTCGCGCAGCGCCTCGTGACCCACCTCTGCCTGCATGCGCAGCAGTTCGTCGCGTTGCTCAATCTCATCCGGACTTAGGGGCAGGCCGTTGACGGTCTCGGACCCAGCGGGCGCAGGTGCAGGTTCGGTGATGCCGTAGCGCACCATCTGCGCCTCCACGCCTTTGATGAGCTCCGTGCGGGCCCAAGTGCAGAAGCTCTTAAGAGCAGAATCGTTCATGGTTGATGAGCCTTTCTAAACGCCATAAGCCACCGGTGCGCGCTTTGGCACCGGCGGCTCCGCGGGTTAGTTGATACGGATCTCGTCGTTTGCAGCGAGCGCCTGCATAAGGCGGGAGCGCAGGTCGTCCACGTAGCGCTCCACGTCCCCTGCGGACAAGAGACGACTCGGCTTGGCCAGATCGGCGCGGCGCACAGTCTTGATCTTGCGCTGGGGCACGGGTGCAGGCGTGGGCGCTGACGACGCAACGGCCTTGTTGGAGATCTTCTTGACCACCTCACCCGTACTCGTGACCTCGGTGGTGCGGCGCTCGTTGTCCATACGCATGCGGGCCGCATCCACGGCGTCGTACATCTCGTTGGCTGCCGCGCTGAGCCAGTCGCCCCAGTTAGTCGCAGCAACGCTCAGCTCGTTGAGGCTTTGAGCACTGTGGGCACGGTTTTTGAACGACTCGTATTTGGCACCGGCATCCGCTATGGCATCCTTGGCTTGATTGACAAAGCCCTTTTGGCTCTCAGCCTGCGCCTGCAGGTCTTGCAGATCGCTCTCGATGCGGCACAAAAACTCATTGCGGCGGATACCCAGCAGCTTTTTCATGTCGTCCTCGACGGGATTCATAAGCGGCTGCAGGTCTTTAATGCGGCCGTAGGGCTTGGGATCTTTGAGGATCTCGCGAACCTTTGCCACGTTCTCAACCGCGCTGGGAATGTCATCGGAGGCATACTCGATACCCTCGGTGCGGCTCAAGAAATCCTTGGCGTGGTCAAACGCTGTTCGTTGGTTGGACTCGAAGAACTCAACCACCTTGTCAAAGTCTTCCTTGGCATCGAGCAAGCGGTCCTCATGCTTGGTAAACGTAGTCAAAAACGCCTCGGACTCACTCTGGTCCTTAAGGACGTCGGCGACCTCCGAGCGCATCCTCTCGCACTCGTTCTCGCCGGGATACGGGTAGGCCGGCTTGATGCCCGTGTAGTAGTCGCGTGCTATGGCGAGACACGCCTCGCGCAAGTCCTCAAGGCGCTCCTTGAGCTCGGCCACGAGCTTATCCTCGTTGGAGGGCACGGTCTTGAGATCAAACAGGTCACGCATGAGCTCGCCCGTGGCGCGCAGCAACCGGTCGCTCATGCGCATGCGCAAGCGCACCTGGGCCTTATCGGCATCCTTGCGAAGGAGTGCCACCATGCGGCTGTCGTTAGCTTGAACCGTCTGACCGCCAAACAGCACCTGTGCGCGCTGCTCCACCACAAGCTGCGCCACCACATTTGCGATGTCGACCTCGCGCCAGCCAAAGGGCCTTTGCTGGTACTGGCGCTGGATATCGCCCATAGCGGTATCCAGGTGGCGCTGGTGCTGAACTTTGAGGTAGTCCTCGACCTCTTTGAGCGCACGCGCGTTACCTGCATCCATGCCAGCGAGCCCCACTTGAACGTTGCCCGCCAGCGTGGAGCGAATATCGGAATCGCTCGTGACCGGCGCGCCGATATAGTCGGCCTTTTCAAAGACCACGTCGCACAGTTGCGCCAGCACCTGCTCAAAGACCTGGGCGGGCTTGGCCGCGCG
Source organism: Collinsella sp. (assembly GCA_019414365.1). Taxonomy (GTDB): domain Bacteria; phylum Actinomycetota; class Coriobacteriia; order Coriobacteriales; family Coriobacteriaceae; genus Collinsella. The sequence continues at coordinate 12,344 of DXMC01000026.1, read as the reverse complement.
GACCTCAACCATGCGGCTGTCGACTGCGCAACGTGCGTGGAGCACAGCCTCGCTCAAAAGGGTATCGGCCTCCTTCTCGTTATAGGCCGCCTCGCGCATCTTGGACTCGACGATCTGGCGCGTACTCGGCTGAAGCTCCTGGAGATTTCGCGTCTTGGCGTACTTACGGATCTTGGCAGCGTTGACGAGCGTCTCCCAATAATCCGCCTCGTCGCTCAAGACCACGATGGCTTTGCCCGAAGAAGCCAAGACCAGCTCGGTATCGTCCGCACGGCCCAGGTCGCTCGCCATAGTCGCCACGTAAAGCTCCATGCCGCCCATGCTGGTACCGTGGATTGAGCCGTCCACATAGCGGTCAAACGGAAAGTCGTTGGCCCCGCGGTTGAGTTTGCGCGCGGTATAGATGCTGTCGAACAGACGCTTTTTGATAGACTCGATCACCTGCGCGTTATCGATCGGGGTTTGTGCGATCTCCTGCGCTATCTCCTGCTCCTCGTCGGTGAGGAAGCTATAGGTATCGCCCTGGCGCGCCACGTAGTTCTCGCGCTCCAGACGGGCAAGGGACTCCTTGACGCGGTCCTTGAGGGCGCGCTTGTCCACGTCGAGGCCGTCTATCATGAAGATGGAGATGTTCTCGACCGTGGCCTTGACGTAGCCGATGTAACGAATCAGGTACAGGAGCTTGAGCACCTGAACGTCGTAGGGTTCAAGGCCCTTTGCGTCCTCGGCCGCGCGGACCGCGCGATCGACCACCTGGATGATGCCGTGCTCAAGGTCTTTGGAGATAGTGTTGAAGAAGCGCCAGAACGGCACGAGTGCACCGGTCTGGTCATGCTGGATGGCCTGAGCGCTCTCCTGGAACGCGCTCAGCATGGAGCGCTCGCCTGTGGACATGTGTTTAGCCTTGACACCGTGTTTGCGCACCTCGGTCATCACGTCGGGCAGGAGCTTAAACTGATAGCCCACAAACGGGTAGCTGGCCACAAAATCCTTGGAGTTGGCGTAGCCGGCAAGGTCGGAGCGAGAGCCACCCTCAAAGGTAAAGTTGTTTTTGAGCACGGCGGTGTCTTGCTCGTAGACCCGTGCAAGCATATCGGCCGCCGGCGCGGTCTTCTCGAGCACACGGCGCTGGATGACCTCGTCCACGCTGGAGCTGGAGAGCGAAAGGCGGGTATTGAAACGGCCCTGGATCTTTGAAAAGTCGTTGCCCACGGGCAGGCTCAGGTTGTCGATGGCCTCCTGGCTCGTAACCATCACCCACACGCGGCCACCGCAGGCGGCACCCAGCTCCTCGACGATGGTCTGAAGGCTCAGCATAAGGCTTGGGTCCTGGTCGTTTGTAATAAACTGACCCACCTCGTCGACCATAAAGAGCAAACGGAAGTTGCCACCGTGGGCCGCTGCCTGAGCGTCCACGTAATCCTTGACCTTTTTGGCAAAGACATCGGGGGCCAAAACCTCGTCCTCAGAACCCTCGAGCCAGTTCCATGCGGCCTTTTCGCTCATGCCGAGCACGCTCTGCAGCACCTCGACGACGTCGTCCTCAAAGTAGCTGTAGGTGTCGCGGGCCTGGAGCCAGGACTCGCCGTTGACGCGCTCAAAGGCCTCGCGGAACTCCTGGGTCTTGCCCAGGGAATCGATGTAGTCCTCGAGCTTTGCAAGCTTGAGGTCCTCGCCGTAGAAGCCGCGCGCCTCGTAGAACATGCGCTCAAAGCCGCGAAGCAGCGCCGTGGGAGCCGTATCGCCCTGCTTCCACTGGCCCGCCTTGCTATCGATGTTAAAGAGGATGGCCTGCGTGGGCACCAAGCAGGCGCGCTCCATGGCAGCCGCGACCATGGGGTCGACGATCTTGCCGTCAAAGTAGCGGATGGCGCTCTTGCCGCCGATCTGGCGATTCTCGAGCAGGTAGCTCAGCATCTTGAGGAAGTGCGATTTACCGGAACCGAAGAAGCCACTGATCCACACGCCGATCTTGTCGGTGGGCACATCAATGGCATCACCGTATGCCTTGAAGAACGTGGCAAGGTGCCCTTGCAGCTCGCGCGTCACCACGTACTCGTCAAGCTCCTGACGGATGGACCCATCTTTTGAATCCTGGACCTTGACCACGCCGTTGATGGAGCGGTTAATGTCTTTTGCAAAGAGGTCGCGAATGATCGTGTTGTCCATGGGTGCTCCTTTGGGTTTGGGAACGTTATGGCAAAGGGTTGTTACCGGCGGCGGGGCCTTGTCTGCGGGAAGCCGTGCTTACGAGATATCGATGGCGCGGTAGTAGTTATCGGCCGGCAGACGGTTAAAGAGCTGGAAAGAAGAGCCGTTGAAGCTGCCCGGATAGGCAGCGACCACAGGCACCTCATCAAAATCCGCAAGCATGCAGTGGAGAAGCGTGTGCATGCGAAAGAATGGGAAGACCTCGCCCGCGCCGGTGAGGAGAATGACGTCTCTGGGCGCGAACGGCTCGGTCTGCTCAAGGATGTACGCGGAAACTTTCTCGGGCGAGGCGAACTTGGCCACGTCCTCGAGCACGCGCTGGGTACCGCGGCGCTCCTCTTGGCGCTGGATAGCCTTGAGGACCCGGCGCTTTTCGAGAATTGCCAGCACGGCGTCGTAAAGGTTCACGACCTTGAGCGTGCATGGAAGCTTGCCGGCCTCGGCATCGCGTGAAAGGGTGTCAAATAATGCACGCGCCTCAAACTCCAGCGCGGGGTCATAGCAAAAAGTGTGGAAGCCGATCTCATTGCCTATGCCCTTGTTGGCCAAAAAGTCCTCGCTGCACAGGCACTCGCGCAGAAGCTGCGCACGGCGCTCAAATTCCTGACAGGCACGCTCGGAGCGGGCATGCGCCGCCACGACGCTCTTGCGGGAATGGATGCCGATATTGGTGGTGAGATCGGTCGCCGGGGTGATAACAGGGTCGACGGCGCTTTTGACGGGAGCCACGCTACATCACCGCCCTGCCGGTAAGGGCCGCGATAAGCGACTGCTCGCCCAGCTGAACCAAGGCTCGCTCGACATCGGAATCGAGGAAGAGTGGTGACAGGCGCTCGGACTCCGGGCCCTGGCCCTCGCCGATAAGGCCGGCATGGCGGAGCGTCTGGCGGAGCGAGCCCTTAATGCGCTTGACCGTGGCCTCGGTCCAGCGGGCCGCGTCCGGATACTCCGTGGTAAAGCGTGTCATAAAGGCGTTGAGGTCAACCGCCGTGAAGGCATAATCGAAGTTTTGCAGGCGCTCCCCCACCTCGACGAGCACGAGCTCGCGCACGATGTCGTAGCGGCAGATCATGCTGTAGAAGATGGCCTGATCCGTCTGCGTGGGGGTGCCGGATGCTATGAGGCCGGTTAGGGATAACGCAGCCTCGACGGCGGTATTGGGGTCGATGCCGCGCGCGGCGCATGCGGCGTCCGTGGGCACCATGGCGTCGAGGCGTCGAAGGCACACGGTTGCGCGGTTGGCGACCATGCGCTCCGTGGGATATTGAAAGAGGTTCTCGCTCTTTACGCGTACAATGACCTGCTCGTCGCTTGCGCCCTGCATACGCAGGGCAGCGACGATGCGCATCTCATGCGGGAGGAATTGCTCGCGGGTGAGCACCCCCCCCCCGAACGCTTTTTGTGGTTACATCCACAGTACACGCTCCAAGGGTGTCAAAGGCTGTCACAAGTGCGCCGCAACCCGGCAGGCAGGCGCGGCGCATATGACAATAATCATACCTGTTGGTAAAAAAGTTACCACGCCCAGAGTGTCAAATGTTGAGCAACAAAATTAAATCCGGTTAACGGTCATTTTCGCAGCTCAGAAGCTTTGACGAGGTCGCCCCAAATCACACTTGCCAGACAACCGCGCTTACGAATGCAGGCACGCACACGTCCAACGCCATCCTCCGCTATATTCAACATAGAGTTATATATATGCTTCTATGTATGGAGTTTCGCATGCCTGTCGTAAAGCCTATTTCTGATCAGACGCGCGCACTAACCACCATTCAGGAACACGAAGATCACATTCAACGTGCCATCACGCGTGGCTACGACGACCTCGCTAACGGCCGCGTGCGTCCTTGGACACAGGCAAAGGCCGAGGCGGATCGGATGCGAGCCTCGAGATGATCCCTCCCCCATGTAACCATCCTGTAAATCATAGCGGCGCACTCGAGTTTTACCGTGATGCGGTCGCGCCTGGCGCTCCACTGTGCTAAAGTATCCCGAACGTTCAAACGACTACGAAAGGGACCTAGAAGATGGCACGTGTGCACAACTTCTCAGCTGGCCCGGCCGCACTGCCCACCAGCGTGCTCGCCGAGATCGCCGACGAGATGATGGACTACCGCGATTGCGGCATGTCCGTGCTCGAGATGAGCCATCGATCTAGCATGTACCAGCAGATCATCGACGACGCCGAGGCAACCCTGCGTCGCCTGCTGAGCATCCCCGACAACTACCGTGTCCTGTTTTTGCAGGGCGGCGCCACGTTGCAGTTTGCGGGCATCCCCATGAACCTCATGCGCCGCGGCCGCGCCGGCTACGTCGTGACCGGCAACTTTGCCAACAAGGCGTACAAGGAGGCCGCCAAGTACGGCGAGGCCGTGCTGCTCGCGAGCTCCGAAGATACCAATTTCGACCGCATCCCCGACATGGTCGACGTCAACGCGCGCATTGCCGCCGAGGGCACGGGCGACGGGCTCGACTACGTCTACATCTGCCAGAACAACACCATCTTTGGCACCATGTACCACGTGCTGCCCAACTGCGGCGATGTGCCGCTGGTCGCCGATGTCTCGAGCTGCTTTCTGTCGCAGCCACTCGACGTTGAGCGCTACGGGCTCATTTACGCCGGCGCGCAAAAAAACGCCGGCGCCGCGGGCGTGACCGTGGTCATCGTGCGCGACGACCTCATCGCCGAAGGCCCCGCCTTTGCGCAGACGCCGCAGTACCTGGACCTTAAGACCCAGGCCGCCAAGGGCTCCATGCTCAACACGCCCAACACCTTTGGCATCTACGTGTGCGGCAAGGTGTTCCACTGGGTCGAGCAAAGCGGCGGACTTGCCGCCATGGCCGAGCGCAACTGGGCCAAGGCCAACCTGCTCTATAACCTGCTCGAGCACAGCGAGCTTTTCCATGGCAACACGCAAGCCGACAGCCGCTCCATCGCCAACGTCACATTCCGCACCGGCGACGCCGAACTCGACGCGGCCTTTGTCGCGGGCGCGGCCGAGCACCAGATTCAAAACGTCAAGGGCCATCGCCTGGTGGGCGGCATGCGCGCCAGCGTCTACAACGCCGTAACCATGGAAGACGTGCAGGCCCTGGCCTCGTACATGGAGGACTTCGAAGCACAGCATAGTTTGAGTCCGCGATCTAACTAGCCCGCAACGCGCGGGCCGACCAGCCACTTCAAACCACCTGTTTAAACCAAACCTGCTAAGGAGTTTTTCATGCGCAAGATCAAAACCATCGACGACATCACTAAAGACGGCAAAGTCGAGTTTGGCGAGGGCTACGAGTTTGTGGGCACCGCCGAGGAAGCCGACGCCATCCTGATGCGCTCCACCGACCTGCACGGCTACGAGCTGCCCGAGGGCATCCGTGCCATCGCCCGTTGCGGCGCCGGCGTCAACAACATCCCCGTCGAAGAGTACGCCAAGAAGGGCGTCGTCGTCTTTAACTCCCCCGGCGCCAACAGCAACGCCGTCAAGGAGCTCGTCCTGGGCATGCTGGTGCTTTCGAGCCGTGGCGTGGTGCAGTCGATGAACTGGGTGCGCGACAACGCCGACGACCCCGAGATCCAGGTCGATGCCGAGAAGGCCAAGAAGGCCTTTGTGGGCCGCGAGCTCAAGGGCAAGCGCATCGGTGTCATCGGTCTGGGCAACGTGGGCTCCAAGGTCGCCAACGCCTGTGTCGATCTGGGCATGGACGTCTACGGCTACGACCCGTTCATTTCCGTCGAGCACGCATGGGTGCTGAGTCGTGAGGTGCAGCGCGTGGGCACGCTCGAGGACCTCTGCCGCGGCTGCGACTACCTCACCGTGCACGTGCCCAGCAAGGCCGATACCATCGGCATGATCAGCACCGAGCAGATCGACCTGCTGGCCCCGGACGCCGTGCTCATCAACTACGCGCGCGAGACCATCATTGACGAGGACGCCGTCGACGCTGCCCTGCGCGAGGGCAAGCTCAGCTGGTTTAGCTGCGACTTTGCCACGCCCAAGACCGTCAAGATGCCCAACACGTTTATCACCACGCATTCGGGCGCCGGCACCGGCGAGGCCGAGGCCAACTGCGCCGACATGGCCATCAGCGAGCTCAAGGATTACCTGGAAAACGGCAACATCGCGCACAGCGTCAACTACCCCGCCTGCAGCATGGGCAAGGCGCGCGCCGCAAGCCGCATTGCCTGCCTGCATGCCAACGTGCCCAACATGATCGGCCAGATCACGGCCATTCTCGCCAAGGACAACGCCAACGTGCAGCGCATGACCAACGAGTCCGCTGGCGAGAACGCCTACACCATGTTCGACACCGATGAGCACCTGGACGGCAGCACGATCGAGGCGCTCAAGCAGATTCCGTCGATGTATCGCGTGCGTGTGATCAAATAGCGCCGGTGCCAAGCCTGCCAGGCAGGCCATGAAGCCCATTCGGCCCCCGTTTTCACGAAACGGGGGCCGATTTTGTTGCTCCGGACGACTTTAAAATGATACCCAGAACAAGTTTTTTCAGATAATCGATAGTGAGGCTCAAGTCGCTAAGCACACCCGCTTTGATAAACAGCTTTATCAGGGACTTTAGTAGGTAAAAATCGATCTCTATGTGCCGAATGTAAGTTGACTGTCCATTTTCCGAAACAACTTATTCTAGATAGCATTTTTAAGGCCCCTCCAAGGCGAAATATAAGTCTTTTTGTGACCAAAACTCTAGTCCGCGCGACCGTTTTCCACCCGCGCGGCTACATTCCTGCCCAATCGATAAAAATCTCCTCACGAAGCCGCCGTTCGAGCTCCTGCTGTCGCGGCGTCTTGTCTTTCAGCGGCACATCGAGATAGGCCATGATGAGCTCCATCACCACGCGGAAGGCATCGGAGTCGGCCAGCTGACCATAGGTCATCAGAATGACGGGATATCCCATCGCTTGCAGCGCCGTCGTTCGATCGGAGTCCGAAATCTTGGATTCTATGGATCCGTGAATGGCTTTACCTTGGCATTCAACCAGACACTCTCTGCTGCCGTCCTTATTTGCCAGCAGGATATCGGCATAGCGCCTATCAAGCCCCGAAATCAGGCGGGCACTGCGCGTCAAGCGAATCTCGACGTTATTGGTAAGGCGCAGCCCTTCGCCGCCGCGCAACCTCGTAAGGCCAAACAGCATCGAAGCCTGGACCTCGAGCGGCGATGCCGCCACCCCCGTAATGCATTTCGCGGCACGCGTGAACGATTTAGCGCCGCGGAGCCCCGGGATCTTATCGACGTACTCGGTAAGTTCAGAGAGCTCAATCAAGGGAGGTCGTTTCCACAAGTCTGTTGGATTCCCCGAGGTATCCTTTACGTTTTCCCAGCCCGACCGTGCGTCACCCCACCGGCCCCCGTATGCCTGCTCAAGTGCCGACTTTACCTGAGGCGCAATCTTGCACACGGCAAAGGTGCCGCACATCTCATACATGCACATGATCAGACGCTCGTTTGAGACCGAGGAAGCCAGGGTCAGCAGGGTAAAGAGTGGGGACGCAACATCGAGGCCAAACTCCGTCTGCCGCACGGAATCAAACGGCCTCTCCCCGTTCCAAACATGCCTGACAATGCGATCGCCCTTACGTCCGCAGCTGCCCTGCGCCAACACGTGTAACGGGGTGCCCAGGAAATGCGTGACGAGCGGATGCTCACATAGGTGCTCCCTGCGCGGATCGTCCGCAGAATCGGGCAGGTCCGGCATTATTGCCAAGACCTGTGGAGGTATCCGGTGATACCGAAAGGCAGATATGTCGCACAGCATGTCGTCCATGAAGGGTACGTACCCGCTGCGTCGCTTGTAAACCCGCTCGGACGGCAAACGCGCTGGCTCGGCCTGCGAACGGTAAATACTGCCACGCCCACGTCGCGGATCTCTCAGGAGGCTTACAATTGGTTTGGAAAGCAAACTGATTGTGAGGTTGCATATGGTTGATGAGGACTTTGCCTGGCGGCTTGCGCAGGAGCTTGTGCGGATCGACAGCTCAGACCCGGGCGCGTATGAGGATGAAATTGAGCGCTTCATTAAGAGGCTCATTGAGCAGCAGCTGGCACAACTTGATAGTTCTGCGCTCGATGCCGTGCAGATTGAGGAGCTCGAAGTGCTGCCCGGGCGCCGCAACCTTAAAGTCACCGTGCCGGGCCAAAGCGACGAGCCGCGGCTGATCTATATCTGCCACATGGATACCGTCACCTTGGGCGATGGCTGGGACGCAGACATCGCACCGCTTGGGGCGGTTGTGCGCGACGATAAACTCTATGGCCGCGGCGCCTGCGACATGAAGGGCGGCCTGGCTTGCGCCATTGCCGCACTGGTCCATACGCTCGAGCGCATGGCGGGGGATGGCTCGCTGCCCCGCCGCGGCTTTTCGCTCATCTGCTCGGTCGACGAAGAGGACTTTATGCGAGGCTCCGAGGCAGCCATCGATGCCGGCTGGGTCGGTTCGCGCGAATGGGTGCTGGACACCGAGCCCACCGACGGACAGATCCAGGTGGCGCACAAGGGGCGTACGTGGTTCGAGATTGAAATGGCTGGCGTGACGGCGCATGCGAGCCAGCCTTGGAAGGGCGCGGATGCCGTCGCCGACATGGCCGAGGTCGTGTGTTCGCTTCGTCGCGCGTTTGCGGCGCTGCCCGCGCACGATGAGCTGGGGCCTTCGACCATCACGTTTGGCCAAATCGAGGGCGGATATCGCCCCTACGTCGTACCCGACCGCGCCAAAGTCTGGGTCGACATGCGCCTGACCCCGCCGACCGATACGGCCGCCGCAATCAATATGGTCGAGCATGCCATCGCCGTCGCCGAAGCCGCCGTTCCCGGTTGCCATGGCAGCTACACCGTGACGGGCGACCGCCCCGCCATCGAGCGCGACCCGAACTCTCCCCTTCTAGCAGCGCTCAAGCGTGCCGCCGATGACGTGACGGACGCGGACACGACCGTCGGCTTCTTTACCGGCTACACCGACACCGCCGTCATTGCCGGCAAGACAGGTAACCGCAATTGCATGAGCTACGGTCCCGGGTCGCTCGCGCTCGCGCACAAGCCCAACGAATATGTGCCCCACACCGATATCGTTCGTTGTCAGCAGGTGCTAATCGCGCTCGCCGATAACGTGCTCTGGGACGCGAGCGGCCAAGTTGGGGCATAATAAGCCGCGAACAAACCGACTCGTGCGTTAGGACCGCCCATGAAAGCACTTCCGTTTCCCTGCATCCGCCCGGCTCAGGACCGCGTGCTCGAGGCGCTGCCTGCAATGGGCAGCATCCTGAGCGGCAACGATGCTCTGCGCGGAGCCATTGCCGATGGTCTGATGCTCAAGGACCCGGGTGCGGCGTATTACGTGTACGAATGCTCGGGCGAGCCGGGACGTGTGACGGGTGTCGTGGCGATCTGCCCGGTTGGTGCGCTGGCGGGTTGCCGCCGATACGACCGCCGCTGCGCGCGCAATCGCCGACCTCAAGGTACAGCCCCGTCCCGTAACGCTTGTCTACGAAGCCTCTCCCGTCATGGATATCATCCTCGGCGCCGCAAAAGAGGGCGCTTCACTCTATGCCGTCACCGACCCCGCCGGCATTACGCACCGCGTGTGGGAGGTCAAGCGCGAGGACGCCGTCGGGGCCATCCGCGCCATGCTCGACCAGGCGCCGGAGCCGGCACTGGCCGACGACCCTGCCTACGCTGTCGCACTAGTCGAGGCATCACAGCTCCTGGCCGACGATGCACGTGCCGCCGGCACCTACACGGGCAAAGAGCCGTTCAACTTTGCCGTAGCTGCGCTCTTCCCCGCCGCGCAGGTCAGCGGCGGCGCGGCGCAGGTTCCGACGGGTCTGCTCACGCACCAGGTCGCGCGGTTCTAGCAAGACCAGACCGTCCAGCACAAAAATCGGCAGCCCAACAAACAGGGGGCGGAGATGCAGCAGGTACATGCATCTCCGCCCCTTTTGCGTCGAGAAGTTATGCCGACGACCCGTGCCGCCGCGCTCGCGTTATCCGCGCTGCGGACCCGCAGTAGCCACGAGCGGTTCAAGCCCCAGCTCGCGCGCGTAGTCTTCCTGCGTAAAGACTTCGACCAGTTCAAACGTATCGGCCGCATCGTCAAACGCAAACTGCAGCACTGAGCAGTTGCCCGGCACGCGTTCGCGCTCGTCGGCCGCCGCGCCCCGCACGTGGTCCAAAAACTCCTTGATAGCCGAGCCGTGGCTCACCGCGAGCACGCACTCGTGGTCCGGACGTCGCATAAGATCGGTTATCGTCGCCGCCATGCGCTCGCGCACCTGCATCTGGCCCTCGCCGCCAAACTGACGATAGAAATCTCGCCACGGGCGCTCGGGCATAAGCATCACGCGCTCGGCCTCAAAGTCGCCAAAGAACCACTCACGCAGACCGTCCAGGCGCTCGTACGCCAAGCCCGGCCACAGGTTGGCGATAGTCTGCTCGGTGCGATGAAGTGTGGAGGTGTAGGCATGATCGGGTTCAATGCCGCGCGCACGTAAGAACATGCCGGCACGCGCCGCCTGGTCGCATCCCAGCTGCGTGAGCGGCGAGTCACTCCAACCCTGAATAATGCGCTTAAGGTTGAATATTGTCTGCCCATGACGAACCAGATACAGGTCTTTATTCATAGGGGTCCTTTCGTTCGTTACCAATCAAGGAGCGAAAACGCACCGTCGCAATAGCCAAAATGAAGCACGGCACCGTTGTCGGGTAGCTCTCCCCTGCCAGTCACATACTCAAGAAACTCCTGGCAGGAAGAGCCGTGGGAGACTGCCAGCACACAGTCGTGCTGCGGCCTGGCCATGATGTGGGACAGCGCCGCGACCATGCGCGACTGGAGCTCGCCTTCAGACTCGCCACCAAAGGCCACCGGATAATCACCCCAGGGCTGCGGCGGCATCTCGCGATTTGATGTACCCTCCAGCGAGCCCAAATGCCACTCGCGCAGGTCATCGACCAGCTCTATCGAGCGGCCCTCACCAGCAATTAGCTCAGCCGTATGCCGCGCCCGGCCCAACGGCGAGGAATACACACGGTCAAAGGTCACGCCACGCGCCTCAAACGCCGCGCGCGTCGCCAGCGCCTGCTCGCGCCCGCGCGCCGTAAGCGGCGAATCGTGCCCACCCTGCAAAATGTTCTGCACATTGAGCTCAGTCTGCCCATGCCGCACCAAATACAAATCTGCCACACGTCCTCCCCTCGCACCACCGCAAAGGGGACAGGTACCTTTGTGGTGGTTTACCGCCGGATCACACCGCGGTGACGCTCAACTACACCAGTACGTCGACAAGCGGGCGCTTGGGTACGTGGTGCACCTGCGCCTCGTCGCGCCAATAATTGATGGAGCCGTCGGGGTTGGAATCGATCGCATCGATCACCTGTGTCTCGGCCGGAACGCCAAACGCCATGATCAGCTTGAGCTCATACTTGTCGCTATCGAGCCCCATGGCATCGATCGCGTGGGGCGTAAAGGCCTTGAACATGCAGGCAGCCACCTCGGGCGTGGCGCTGCGGGCGGCGAGCATCATCGTCTGCGCGGCAATGCCCGTGTCGACCTCGGTAATAGGAGCGGCGGGCTTGCCCGGAACGGCGCGCTCGGCAAGAATCGCGATGTAGCCGGTCGGGCGCTCGCCCTCATCGGGACCCGGCCAATCCTTGAGCGCACCGGCCCATGCAAGCTCGTCAAATACACGCGCGCAGTCCTCTGCACCGCTTACCACATGAAAACGCAGACGCTGAGCATTGGCACCACAGGGAGTCAGGTGCGCCAGCTCCGCCAGCTCAAGCAAAAGCTCACGCGGCACGCGCATGGACTCGTCAAAGCGACGGCACGTGCGGGCGCAGCGAACCAACGCATCAAACGCGTCCAAGCCGAGCTTTTCGCAACCCTGCTTTGCCATCGACTCAGCGCTTACCGGCGCTGCGGGAACTGCTTCGTTCATAGGGACCCCCAATTTCGGGCAATTGTTCTTAGGAAAATCTAACCTAAAACGTAGGCAATAACGAACAGGGCTGCAATGTTCTACACCTGTTGAATAGAAAATCGCGACGTGGGGAACAACGGAAACAATTCGGGGCCTTTGGGGGTGCGGACAGAAAGTTGGACCGCGGGGCGGTCCGGACTGGAGGT
>DXMC01000025.1:0-38179 GCA_019414365.1 Collinsella sp. | reverse complement strand
CCGTTGCCTCTCTCGTGGGCGCCAGGCAAAGCGCCCACAAACTAGCCTCTCTTCACGAGCCCCGCAGTCCGCTCCGACTGCGGGGCTTTTGCTATTCACCTAGTCATTGGGGACGTTCTTAAACGACTAGTCAAACAAGAACGTCCTCAACGACTATTCATTTAAGTTTGTCCCCAATGACTGCAGAAACCCGGCACTTGGGGACGTTCCTTTCCTGCCGGCAGCTTGGGACAGTCCTTAAAGGCCACTGTCGATCAACTGCGGAAAGTGCATCCCAGGATGAACGTCCAAAACGGGATCTAGTTTCCCTTGAGGTCCTCAACGGGAAAATGCATCCCGGAATTTGGCCGAAAAGCGGGATGTTGTTTCCCAAACGGACCGCTAGCGGAAAGCGCATCTCACCATTGAGTTCCAAAGTGGGATGCGCTTTCCGTACCGGCGGTTCCTGGCAATCTGGGACTACTCATTTAAGTCTGTCCCCAATGAGTGTCCCCAATGACTAGTAGTAGGCCCACATGGCTTCGATTTCGTTGAGGACCTCCACCACGCCCCAGCGGCGGGCGCTGCGGCTGGCCGAGTTGGGGTCGTAGACGCCAATCTGGTTGGCATCGTCGATGCCGTAGAGCACGATGTAGTGGCCTACGTTGGTAAACGTACCGGGGCGCACTGCGGCGATGACGGGCGCACCCGAGCGAAGTGCTTGGGTAATCGATTCGCGATTGTTATAGAGCTGTGTTCCGTTGAGCCCCAGCTGCCACGCACCGCTTGTCATAAACGACCACTCGGTGGCACCAGTGGGGGCGTAGTTGCCGGCTTCGGCCAGTGCGCATATATCGACCGGCGTCTTATCGGTATGGCCGGTCTTAAAGATATAGACCATGGTGAGGCAAGTGGGACCGCAAGCGTTTTCGCGAATAGTGCCACCGGCATAGGGCAGCTCCGACCATGCGGGGTCAATTTGGTAGATGTGGGGCATGGTGCCGGCCTGCCACTGCGAGCGTGGGGTCGAGAACGCAAAGGAGTAACCGGGTGCGACGGGAGCTTTAAGCAGCTTGTCCTCGGCAGTGGGCTCGAGACCGGCTGATCCGTGAGAGATACAGGATCCCAAAAACACAAAGACGAGGCAGGCGGCGATGGAGCAAAACGCAAGGCGTAGGCGGCGGGCCGGAAGCGCGTGACTTGTGGTGTGCGACGCGGGGCGAGGGGCGGAATTGCCGCGATCGCGTTGAGGTCGCGAAAAGGAGCGCTTAACGTAGTAGTCGGTCTTACGGCGATCGTAGCGGCGTGGCTGCGATGTGTCGGTCTGGCGTTGGCGTGTGCTCGTACTCATTCGGTCTGACTGCTGCACGGTACGGCTTTGTTGCCGCGAAGAAGCCCCGAGCTGCTCTTGGGGGCGCTGCGGGTTGTCGTTGTCGGAGGTGCTTCTGGGCGTTGGCGTGGTGCGGCCGGCAAGGCGCACGCTTTGTGGCCGTTGGTCGCCGTCATTGTATCCATATGCCATTCGAATCACCTTGCCTCATGTGTAACTTGTCTATCCTACATAAAAAGATGCACGACACATGGGCATGTGCGCCAAAAGCCTGACAAATGGTATGAACGTTGCCGCGCCGCGCGCCAAGCGTCACGGCAACAGGTATTCAAAAGCAGCCAAGATGAAAGCGTCCAAGACGAATGACGTCTTCCTCCGTTCGTCCCAAAAACGGCGCCGCTCGTTTTGCAGTTCTGCCTTCGGTCGAGCCACAAGCGGCGCTGCTGTGCCAAGGCCGTATCTTAAAGCCACGAAATAAAAGCGCGCGGCAAAACAGACCGCGCAAGGGGTGACGCCAAAGAGGCGTCAATAAGGAAAGGAGGGGAACAATGGCGGACAAGAACGCAGAAGTTGCAGTCGAAGGTAACGGTGGCATGAAGAAAACGCTTTCGCTCTGGAACTTCTTCACCATCGGTTTCGGTGCCATCATCGGTACAGGTTGGGTTCTGCAGGTCGGCGACTGGATGGTCGTGGGCGGCGGTCCCGTTCCCGCTATGATCGCATTCCTCTTGGGTGCAATCTTCCTCGTGCCCGTCGGAGCTGTTTTCGGTGAGCTCACGGCTGCTATCCCCATCTCGGGCGGCATCGTCGAGTATGTCGATCGTAGCTTTGGCCGTACGCTGAGCTATATCACCGGATGGCTTTTGGCCCTGGGCAACGGCATCCTGTGCCCGTGGGAGGCAATCGCCATCTCGACCCTCGTGTCCGAGATGTTCGGCAGCCTGCCCGGTCTTGAGTGGCTGCGCGCCGTCAAGCTCTACACCATCCTGGGTGCCGACGTGTACCTGTTCCCGACGCTGATCGCGCTCGGCTTTGCAGTCTACGTCATCTTCCTCAACTTCCGCGGTGCCAGCTCGGCCGCCAAGCTCCAGGCCTTCCTGACCAAGGCCCTGCTCTGCGGCATGCTGCTCGCCATGGGCGTCTCGCTGTTCACCGGTTCGCCGGAACACGCCATGCCCGTGTTCTCCCAGGTCACCGGCGCTGGCGGCGGCAAGCCCGCTACCGAGGGCACCAGCCTGTTCGCCGGCATCGTGTCGGTCCTGGTTCTGACCCCGTTCTTCTACGCCGGCTTCGACACCATTCCTCAGCAGGCTGAGGAAGCGGCCGAGGGCCTCAACTGGAACAAGTTCGGCAAGATCATCTCCCTAGCCCTGCTGGCTGCAGGCGGCTTCTACATGGTCTGCATCTACTCGTTCGGCACCATCCTCGACTGGCATGAGTTTGTTAAGAGCCCGGTTCCCGCGCTTGCCTGCCTCAAGGGCATCAACATGCTTCTGTACCTGGCCATGCTCGTCATCGCTACGCTTGGACCCATGGGCCCGATGAACTCCTTCTACGGCGCCACGAGCCGCATCATGCTTGCCATGGGCCGCAAGGGCCAGCTGCCCGAGAAATTCGCCGAGGTCGACCCCAAGTCCGGCGCTCCCAAGCTCGCCTGCGTCGTCCTGGGCGTCATCACCGTCATCGGTCCGTTCCTGGGCAAGAACATGCTCATTCCTCTGACTAACGTGTCGGCCCTCGCCTTCATCTTCTCCTGCGGCATGGTCGCCCTCGCTTGCCTGCGCATGCGCTTCACCGAGCCCGACCTGCCTCGTCCCTACGAGGTGCCCGGCGGCAAGTTTGGCATCTGCCTCGCTGTCGCTGCCTGCGCCGTCATCATCGGCCTGCTCGTAATCCCGTTCTCTCCCGCCTCCCTCAACATGGTGGAGTGGAGCATCGTGATCGGCTGGCTGGCTGTTGGCCTGGCCCTCATGGCCTTCACCAATTCCCGCAAAAAATAACGCCTAGCCGGGGCGGATCGGGTGCGCGGGGCCCTCTCTCCCGCGCACCGAACCCGGCACCACTTGGGTAGTTTTGTGAGGCCTTAACCCAACGCGGCCTCGCCCACTATATGGATCCATAAGGAGGAACCATGTCCACTAAGTATGCAATCGTTGGCGGCAAGCTCATCGACGGTACCGGTGCCGAGCCGGTCGAGAACTCCCTCGTTCTCGTCGACGACAATGGCAAGATCGAGTACGCCGGTGTCATGCAGGACCTTCCCGAGGGCGTTGAGGTTATCGACGCCGCCGGCAAGACCGTCCTTCCCGGCCTGATCGACACCCACCTGCACTTCTCGGGCAACCTGACCGACGATGACACCGACTGGGTTATGCAGCCACTCCTCGAGAAGCAGGCCGTCGCCGTCAAGCAGGCCTACGACTGCCTCACCCACGGTCTCACCACCGTCTGCGAGATCGGCCGCTTTGGTATCCAGATCCGCGACTGCATCGACAAGGGCGTCTTCAAGGGCCCGCGCGTTCTGGCAACCGGCCTCGGCTTCTGCCGCGTTGCCGGCCACGGTGATTCTCATCACTGCAGCCAGGAGCTCAACAAGGAATCGCATCCCTGGGGCGATCAGGTCGACGGTCCTTGGGATCTGCGCAAGGCCGTCCGTCGTCGCCTGCGCGAGAACCCCGATGCCATCAAGATCTGGGCTACCGGTGGCGGCATCTGGCGTTGGGATTCCGGTCGCGACCAGCACTATTGCTCCGAGGAGATCCAGGCCGTGGTCGAAGAGGCAAAGATGGTCGGCATCCCCGTGTGGAGTCACTGCTACAACAACCACGCCGCCGCCTACGACTCCGTTCGCTTTGGCTGCGAGCAGCTGATTCACGGCTTCGATATCGATGAGCGCACCATGGACCTCATGGCCGAGCAGGGCACCTTCTTCACCCCGACGATCGCCTTCCTGCCCACCTGGTACGCCACCTATCCGCCCGTCTACGTCCCCGAGCTGCACGACAAGTACGAGGGCACCCTGGTCGAGAAGGAGCTGCAGCGCAACTACGACTGCCTGCGCGAGGCCAAGAAGCGCGGCGTCGTCATGACGATCGGCTCCGACTCCTTCTCCTTCGTCACCCCGTACGGCACCTGCTCCATCGAGGAGATGTACGAGTTCGTCGACAAGATCGGCTTCACTCCGGTCGAGACCATCACCTGCGCCACCCTCAACGGTGCCAAGATGTGCCACATCGAGGACGAGACCGGTTCCATCGAGGCCGGCAAGTGCGCCGACCTGCTGGTTGTCAATGGTGACGTCGCCGCCGACATCCACGTGCTCAACACCGACAACATGGACGTCATCATGAAGGATGGCTGGATCGTCGAGGCTGGCACTTTTGGTGAGGCTAACAAATACAGCGCCTAAGATACCGTTTGTCGATGGCTTGATGTAAAACACAGTTTTTGATTGCATAATGCAATGGAGAGGGTCGCTTGCGGCCCTCTTTATTGCTATGGGTGCGGTAGATAAAAGGGGATGACGGTGGATTTAAACAGGCTGATTCTGGGCAAGAGCTACAACTCTACCAAGGTCTTTCGTACGGCCCAGCATGTGGTCCAGGCCATCCTGCTCGGTGTTGTCGTTCCGGCGCTTATCCTGTTGCTTATCTGGGATTTGACCGATAATCCCAACCCCGTCCCGGGCGTTGTCGTCATTGCCGGCTTGGTCATGCTGTGCTTCTTCTTCTCGTACGTCTTTGTCGTTCCCGACGACCTCACGTCGAGCGCTACCGACCGCACACTCGCCATCGCATCGAAAATATTCGCCTATACGTCGCGAGGCCTTACGCCCGAAGCGGCCCTAGGCGCTTCCAAAATCATCCTTTCCGAGACCATCGCCTCGGCCATCTGCTTTACCGACGGCAAGCAGGTGCTGGCGAGCTGGGGCGAGGACTCGGCAAAATGCCCCGCGGGCACTCCGGTTGTGCTGCGGACTACGCTCAACGTGATCAACAGCGGTGAGCAAAGCGTATTTTCGCGCGATGCCTCGACTGAGACGGGTGGCTACTTTCCGCGCCTGCGCGCCGGTATCGTCGCACCGCTCACCGTGCGCGGGCATTGCGTGGGCACGCTCGAGCTGTATTATCCCCGTCTGAGCAGCATCGATATGCGCCAGACGGCGCTTGCCTCGGGCTTTGCCGACCTCATTTCCACGCAGCTTGCGAGCTTTGAGCTCGAGCGCCAGGACGAGCTTACAGCTCGCGTGGAGCTGCGCGCCTTGCAATCGCAGGTCGATCCTCATTTTCTGTTTAACACCATCAGCACCATCGTGTCGCTCGTGCGTGCCGAGCCGGACAAGGCCAGGTCGCTGCTCATCGACTTTTCCAATTACTACCGTCAGACACTGTCCGATTCCGATACCCTCACAACGCTCGAGCACGAGGTGGAACAGGGCACTCGTTACATCAACCTTATGCAGGCCCGGTATGGCGACGGCCGTCTGCGCGTCTCGGTCGATATCGACTTTGAGGTGCGCGACAGCATGGTGCCGCCGTTTATCTTGCAGCCGCTGCTCGAAAACTGCATCAAGCATGCGCAGCGCGAGACCGAGCCGCTTTCTATTCGTGTTAGGGCTTTTGAGACCGATGACGGTCTGGAGATCATCGTCGAAGATGACGGCATCGGTATGAGCGAAGAAGTCTGCGCGCACCTGTTTGAGCAGCATCGCCGAGAGGAGCCCGAGAGCATTACCGCCGACGGCTCCATCAAGCGAGGCTGCGGCCTGGCGCTCTTCAACGTGCTTCAGCGCATCCATTTCTTTTACGGAGAAGATTCTGGCATGCGCGTGAAGTCCCAGGAGGGCGTGGGAACGCAGGTCATCGTCGAGCTGAACGGCGAGCCGCATGAGCCGGCGCCGATGAAGGTGTAGCGCGCGGTTGGATTGAGAGAGAAAAAGAGGGGAAGCGCATATGTCCGAGGGATGGAACATCTTGGTGGTTGATGACGAGCCTCCTATTAGGGCTGAGCTACGTTATCTGCTGGAAAAGGATGCACGTGTGGGACAGATTGCCGAGGCGGGCAATGTCACCGAGGCCGTGGAGTCGATTCTGTCGAACAAGCCCGACGTGCTGTTTTTGGATATCACGATGCCCGGCCGCTCGGGAATCGAGCTTGCCGAGACGCTGCAGAACCTAAAAACGCCGCCGGTCGTGGTGTTTGTGACGGCATTTGCCGAGTATGCGGCCGATGCCTATAACCTCGATGCCATTGATTACGTCGTCAAGCCGGTCGAGGATGCCCGCCTGTCAAAGGCGCTCGATAAGATCGAGGCCGCCCTAGGCGTTCGTCGTGTCGTCCATGCTCCGCGCCAGCCCTTGCGCCTGACGGTGGATCGCGGGGGCAAAAAGGTGTTCATCCCCGTGGCGGATGTCTGCTACTTTGAGGCGCGTGCCGATTTTTGCAACGCCGTCTGCGCCGAGGGAACATATCTGATCAATGAGTCGATCTCTTCGCTCGAACGTCGCTTGGGCTCCGAGGGCTTTATTCGCGTTCATCGCAGCTATCTGGTCAATTTGGAAGACGTGCACAATGTTGAGATTGGCTCCACGGGGTTGATGGAGCTCAGGCTCGACCGCGTGAGCTCGACGGTGCCGGTGTCCCGTCGTCGTGCCGCCGAGGTCAAGTCGCACCTGGGGCTTGCGTAAGAGGCTTGCGTGCCGTCGTTTACCATCGCAGGTTTGGCATGGGCGCGCGGTGGGCATAATGGGTGGCATCGAATGAAATCGAAAGGATCATTATGCCCGCGCTTATCACCCATCATCTGTTTGGCGAGGAAAGCATCGACCGTCTTCCGCAGGGCGTCATCACGTCCGATGAAGAGCGCATTGCCTTTATCTTGGGCAACCAAGGCCCCGACCCGTTTTTCTTTCACATTCTGACACCGCGTGTTTCCGACTGCACGCTGCTGGCGCAGGTCATGCATCGGTCGCGCATGTCGCGTCAGTTCTCGTGTCTGCGCGATGGCGTGTCGCACCTGCTGCCGCGCGATGCCAACCTGGGCCGTGCGTTTGCGCTGGGCCTGCTGTCTCATTACGTGCTCGACCGCAACGCTCACCCCTTTGTCTATGAGCAGCAGTTTGGCATCGTGGAGTCCGATTCAGAGCTTGAGGATTCGAGCAGTCAGGTCCATGCCGTGATCGAGAGCGACCTGGATGTACTGATGCTGCAGCTCAAGCGCGATGGGGCAACGGTCGAGGATTATCCGCCGGCGGGCGAGATCGTTACCACCGATCGCATCAATCGCGTTGCCGGTGTGCTGATGAGCTATGTTGCCGGACGCGTGTACGGCATCGATATCCCGGTGGGGGAGTACGGTGCTGCCGTAGCCAATATGCAGCGACTTTACCGCGCGATTGAGCCGGCCGGCTCCGTAAAGACGCGCGCGATCTCGCTGGTTGAGGGCTTGGTGCACGACTACTCGCTGCTCGACGGCCTTGCGCACCGCGTGACGACCGAGCTGCCCGAGCGTACCGGCAACCTGGGCCACTTGGCATGGAAGAACCCCTTTACCGATGAAGTCTCGACCGAGAGCTTCCCCGAGGTCTTTGACCGCGCGCTGCTCGATTACGAATGCACGGTCGCACGTTTTATCGAGACCGGTGACATGGATGCCGTGACCAACCATGTCAATTACAGCGGTCGCGTGCTCGGCGCCGACGAGGAGTTCGACCGCGAGGAGTAGGGCCCATGCGTGCCCCTTTGCCGAATCCTTACCGGCGCTTCTGGACAATTGGGGTACGATGAACTAACTGCATATCGGGCGAATACGAAGGGTCCCTGTCCATGAAATACACCAAGCTCGAGCGTAACTGGGTCATGTACGATGTGGGAAACTCGGCCCTCGTGCTGCTCAATACCTCGGTGGTGCCCATCTACTTTAACGCCATCAATACCGGTGCTTCCTCGGCAGACCTGGTGGTCGCTTGGGGCAACGCGCAGACGATTGCCTCGCTGGTCATTGCCATGCTCATGCCCATTCTGGGTGCGCTTGCCGATTACGCCGGCAACAAGATCAAGTTCTTCTTGGGCTTCTTCCTCACGGGCCTGGTTCTTTGCCTGGCGCAGGCTATCCCAATGTCCGCCATGGCATTTTTGACCGTGTACGTGCTGTGCACCATCGGCCTTAACTCTTCTATGACGTTCTACGACGCCATGCTGCCCGACATTACCACCGACGAGCGCATGGACGCCGTGTCCAGCTCGGGCTATGCCTGGGGCTACATCGGTTCCACCGTGCCGTTCATCATCTGCCTGGCGCTTATCATGGGTGGCCCCGCTCTTGGCATCCCCACCATGCTGGCAACGCGTCTGTCGTTTATCATCACTGGTGCCTGGTGGCTCATCTTTACCCTGCCGCTCATTCGCACCTATAAGCAAAAGTACGGTCGCGAGCGCGGTCCCGAGGATACTATTGGCCACATCGTGGGCGGTGTGTTCTCCGAGGTCGGACACACCATGCGCGAGATTGCCCACAATAAGACCGTGCTGGTCTACATGATCGCGTTCTTCTTCTATATCGACGGTGTGCACACGGTCATTTCCATGGCCACCAGTTACGGATCGGCCTTGGGCATCGATTCGACGCAGCTGGTGCTGGCGCTGCTCGTTACGCAGTTCGTGGCCTTTCCGTCCGCCATCATCTACGGCAAGCTCGCCGGACGCGTGGGCACGCTCAACATGATCTTGGTGGCAGTCGCTGCCTATATGGGCATTGTGCTGTTCGCCGCGTTCTTCCTCAAGACCGCCTTTGAGTTTTGGGTGCTTGCCATTTTGGTCGGCCTGTTCCAGGGCGGCGTGCAGGCGCTCAGCCGTAGCTACTTTGGCCGCATTATTCCCAAGGAAAAGTCCAACGAGTACTACGGCTTCTTTGACATCTTTGGTCGTTATGCAAGCGTTATGGGCACCTTCCTGGTGTCGGTCGTCACCTCGCTGACCGGCAACCCGTCGCTGGGCGTCCTTTCCATTGGTGTGCTGCTGGTCGTTGGCTTTATGCTGCTGGTCCGCCTGTCCCGCATGACTCGGGCGGCAGAGCATGCCGCATAGGAGCGAGCGGCTATTGTGCCTGTCCACGGTACTCTTTTGGGGTTATCCGCAATAAACATTGCGACTTGCGAGCAATGATTTGCCCAAGTGGGTATGATGGAATCAGCTAGGTCGCGGGGCGTCGCCTGTGTTTGGCGGCGTCCCGTTTTTGTGTTGCAGGGAGGGTAAGGCATGAACGCCACGGTCGTGATTCCAACGTATTGGGCGGGCGATGACGCTCGCGCAAACGCCCCTGGCACCTATGACCATTCGACACGACTCAACGCCGATAATCCCGAACTCGACCGCTGCCTGGCCTCGCTTGAACAGGTGCGCGACATCCCGCGCATCATCCTTTTGGTGGTCTGTCCCGTTTCTGCTACAGCCGATGTGTCGCTGCGCGTGCACGAGATTGTCGACGCGCATCCCACGCTCAAGGTCACCGTTGTCACCAACACCCAGGCCTCGCGCATCGCAGACCGGGTTGCTCAGATCGCACCCAAGGGTTCGGGCGAGTGCGTGAGTCTGCGAGGCTACGGCGCCATCCGCAACATGGGGCTAGCCTGTGCCGCTGTGCTGGGGCATGACGCGGTTATCTTTTTGGATGACGATGAGACTGTCATCGACGCCGACTTTATGAAGCGCGCGACCTATGCGCTGGGCCAGCAGACGCGTCAGGGCCTGCCGATTTTGGTCAAGAGCGGTTACTTTTACGATCGCGACGGATCCCCGCTGGCGCCCACGGACAAGGTGGGCATCTGCCATCGTTGGTGGACCAAGCGCATCGAGTTCAACCGTTGGATGAAAAAGGCGCTCTCGGGCACCCGCGTCTCGCGCTCCAACTACGTGTGCGGCGGCCTGATGGCCCTGCACGCCCGCGCCTTTACGCGTGTGGCCTTTGATCCGTTTATCACCCGTGGCGAGGATCTGGATTACCTCTTTAACATGCGCATGTTTGGCTACGACGTGTGGTTCGATAACGAGTGGACCGTGCGTCATCTGCCTCCAGAGTCCGAAAAGCGCTCGCCGCGCTTTATGCAGGATGTATACCGTTGGTACTACGAACGGGCCAAGTTGACATTCGCCGCGCATCAAAAGGAGCTCATTCCCGTTACGGCGGCATCGCTCATGCCCTACCCGGGCCCGTGGATTTCGCGCGAGCTCGACGACCGCGTGCGCAAGACCGCTATGGTCCGCAGCGTGTTTACCCGCGAGCATGAGGGCTACCTGCGCATCTGGCGCCATGGTATCGACGAGGCAAAAGCCTATGCGCGCCAAAACGCCGCAAGCTACCTGCGTTTCCAGAGCTTTTGGCCCAAGATCATGGACGGGCTTTGGCGTGACGCACAACTGACCAGCATCCTGGAGGGGACTGAATGATCGACCGCCGCGCCCAGCGCGATAGTTCAATATCAATCTTTCGCATCATTGCCGTTGTCTGCGCCATTTGCGTGCTGATGTACTTTATTTTTGCCCTGGTGACCGGTATCGAGCCGATCGCCACGGTGATTGCCTGCGCGCTGCTGTGCATCTTTATCTTTTTGACGCTCAATCCCGATTCGGTGCGCTCCCAGTACACCGAGGAGACGCTCTCGGTGGCCTCGGCCATGCTCGAGGACATTAAGGGCGGTCTGACGCAGGAGTCGGCGCGTTTGGTGTGCCAGCGCATTTTGCCCGAGACGCGCGCCATGACGGTGGCCATTACCGACGAGGACAACGTGCTTGCCTGCGCGGGCGAGTTTGAGGAAAAACTATTGCCAGATTCTCCCATCCACACGCTTGCCACGCGCTACGTTATCGAACATGGCATCGTGCAGTCGTTCAACCGTATGGTGGATGTCGTGGGTTCGGACGGCTCGCACAACCAAGTCCCCGCCGGCATTATCGCTCCCATCAAGGTGGGCGATCGTACCGTCGGCACGCTCAAGTTCTACTACAAGACCCCGCGCGCCGTCGACCGTACCCAGTACGCGCTTGCCTCGGGCTTTGCCGAGATCTTGTCCACGCAGCTCGCCATCCACGAGCTCGAGGTGCAAAAGGAACTCACGGCGCGCGCCGAGGTGCGTGCGCTGCAGGCGCAGATTAACCCGCACTTCCTGTTCAACACGCTGAACACCATTGCATCGTTTACGCGCACCGACCCGTTGCGGGCCCGCGAACTGCTGCGTGAGTTCTCATCGTTCTATCGCGCCACGCTCGACAACTCGGGATCGCTTATTCCGGTCTCGCGCGAGGTCGCACAGACCAAGCGCTACCTTACCTTTGAGAAGGCCCGCTTTGGCGAGGACCGCGTGCTTGCGACGTTCGATGTGTCCGAGGACGTGGAAGATACGCTGGTGCCGGCGTTCGTGATTCAGCCGATTGTCGAGAACGCCGTGCGTCATGGTATGGGCGACGACGACGCCCTGAGGATCGACGTGACCGTTCACCAAGACGGCGAGGATGCAATCTTGATTGCCGTGGCCGATAATGGCGTGGGCATGGATGAGGGTACCGCCGCCAGACTGTTTGACGAGCGCTCTGCCCGTCCCGACGCCGGCTCTCCCCAGGGTGGCGGCGCCGGTGTGGCCATGCACAATATTTCGGAGCGCATCCATCGCTTTTTTGGGCCGCACTCCTATACGCGTGTCGAATCGGCGCCGGGCAAGGGCACCAAAGTGCTTCTTCATCTTGATTTGTCAGAGAGCATCTTTGACATTCAAGAGTAAAATAAAAGGCTACGGGCTCAACGTCATGCGACGGATGCCCGGCGTAGTTAGTTGACGAAAGGTTTTATCCCTATGCTGCGTGCGATGATTGTGGATGATGAGGCGCCGGCTCGCTCGGAGCTTCGCTTCCTGCTCGAGCAAACGGGCAAGATCGGCACGATCACGGAGGCGTCGAGCGTCCGCTCCGCCATCGAGATGCTTATGGAAAGTCGCGTGGATGTCGTGTTTCTCGATATCTCGATGCCCGGTGCCTCGGGCCTGCAACTTGCCGAGGCGCTGCATAAGCTCAAAAATCCGCCGGCGATCGTGTTTGTGACTGCGTATAGCGACCATGCGGTCGAGGCATTCGACGTGGATGCCGTCGATTATCTGATGAAGCCGGTCGAGGAAGCTCGCTTGGATCGCGCGATCGAGAAGGTCATGCAACGCGCCAAGCCGGTTACGGACAGCAAGGTGACCATCGAGCGTATCCCGGTGGAAAAGGGCGGCCGCAAGGTGCTCATTCCCGTGGACGACATTCGCTTTATCATGGCCAAGGACGATTACTCCTGCATCTATACCGTCGATGATCGCTTTTTGTCGACGACCTCGCTGGCGCAGTTTGAGGCCAAGCTCTGCGATTTTGGCTTCTTCCGTGTTCACCGCCGCTATATCGTCAACTTGGCGTGCGTCACGGACGTTGAGACGGTGCCCTCGGGCGCCATCCAGCTGGGCATTACGGGCGTCGACGAACGCGTGCCGGTTTCGCGCCGCCGCGTCGTGCCGCTCAAGCAGGCCCTGAGCCTCTAGCACACTGGCCCCGCAGCCCTGTAGACCCATCGTCTGCGGAGCCGTGGGGCCTTTTTTGTATGTATCTGCCGAATCGTTTTTTTGCGGAAGGGATCCCATGAACAGCGCAAGCGCCAAGCGTATCGACATCATCTCGGACACCCACGGCTATTTATCGCCTGCGCTCCTGGACGAGCTTGAGGGCGCAGACCTGATTATCCACGCCGGCGACCTTACGTCAGAGATGGACTACGAGCACCTATGCACCATCGCCCCCGTGCGGGCCGTACTGGGCAACAACGATTACTACCGCGACTACGGCCCCGATGTAGACCGTCTTGCGCTCTTTACTTACGAAGGCCTCAAATTCGCCGTAGCCCACTACCGCGAAGACCTTCCGGTGGGATCCGTGGACGTAGCCATCAACGGCCACACCCACGTAACCAAAGAAGCCCAAGTGGGCCGTTGCTTAGTCCTCAACCCGGGCAGCGCCAGCTACCCCCGAGGCACCCGAGGCCCCACCATGGCCAGAATGCTAGTAAAAGACGGCAAGATTATAAGCACCAAGTTTATTGACCTAGACTAACCGCAACAAAAACGGGGGATGCAGATTGCATCTCCCGTTTTTTATGAGCCAAAGGCCGAGCTTCAACAAAAACCTTAGACAACCCCGCCGCGGAGAACGGGGTCGCCGAGCCGCGAAGCGGCGAGCAACAACAACGGCTCGAACAATGTGACGGCAGGGAGGGTCTCCGGGGCCGGCGGGCGCGGGTTAAGTTTGTCGCGAGTTCCGCACGCAAAGGAAAGCACTTAATGTGCTTTCCGTCTTGCGCAGGACTGTAGAGCAGCAAACTTAACCCGCGCCCGCCGGCCCCGGAGACCCTCCCGGAGGGACCGAAAAATTTTTTCAAAAAAGTTGTTGCGCGCCGGACAGACTTCTGTGTATACTAATCCCCGCAGCGCACGCGAGCGGAAACAAACGCGAACGTCTGCCTGGGGAGTTAGCTCAGTTTGGTTAGAGCGCCGGCCTGTCACGTCGGAGGTCGCGGGTTCGAGCCCCGTACTTCCCGCCAACGCAATTAAAGCCACGTCTTCGGACGTGGCTTTTTGCGTTTGATGCACTTTGTTTCGATAGAACGATCGCCCTGGCGCATCTTCGCCCAGAATCCCCGCCCCTTCGGGAACGCAAGTATAATCTAATAAGCATATCTGTCTAAACAACAGCTTTGTTGCGCAACACCTGTTCAACGAAGCAGGGGGTTAGGTTATACTAAATTGCACTGTGGGCCGCATCTGATGCATTTCGCTCCAAGCGCGGCATTCAGTGGATATCCGATTTACCATTTGGATGTCCTGCGGTCATTTAGCGTCTCGACACAAGCTCGGCCCCGGAGCTCGTTCGAGCTGTTCGTATTCCTTGAAAGGGGAAAAATGGACATATCGAGGAAGACTGATTACGCCCTTCGTATGTTGGCGATGCTTGCCGAGGATCCGGAGCGTTTGCTTTCTGTTCGCACCGCTGCCGAAGAGGTCAATGTCCCGTATTCGTTTGCCCGCTCGATTCAGCACGGTTTGGTCCAGGCCGGTATTGTGGAGAGCCTGCGTGGCGTCCACGGTGGCATGCGTCTCAAGGTCAGTCCGGACGACGTTACCATTCGTCAGGTCGTCGAGGCCGTTCAGGGCCCTATGGTTATGAATGATTGCACCGCGCCCGATGGTGACTGTGCGCGCATGGGCACGTGCTGCTATCATCCCCTGTGGGCCGGAGCCCAGGCGTTGATGCGCGATTACCTCGATTCCGTTTCGCTCGGCGACATCGTCGCTCACCGCCAGTTCCCGGCCGTCGATCCCAAGTTCGCCGACCGCGAAGCGTTTCCCGAGTACGCCACCTGCGCGTGCGCTTGCCGGGAGGAATAGCGCCGCATAAGGAGCATAGCCATGATTCAGGACCCCTTTCGTTCGACGATTCGTTCGGAAGGGGTTCTGCGTTATCGCGACCTTCCGTGGCGCCGCACGCGCGATCCGTACATCATTTGGCTTTCTGAGGTCATGCTGCAGCAAACACAGGTA
Source organism: Collinsella sp. (assembly GCA_019414365.1). Lineage (GTDB taxonomy): Bacteria > Actinomycetota > Coriobacteriia > Coriobacteriales > Coriobacteriaceae > Collinsella. The sequence goes on along the minus strand of DXMC01000025.1, from coordinate 23,260 downwards.
CCACGCGTGGAGACGCGTATGCCGGCGTGGCTCGATCGCTTTCCGACCGTGCAGGCGCTTGCCCAGGCCGCGCCTTCCGATGTTTTGGACGCTTGGCAGGGCATGGGCTACAACCGACGCGCTCTGGCGCTTCACGGGGCCGCTCAACGGGTCGTAGAGGATTGGGGCGGGGAGTTTCCGCACGAGACGCGTGACTTGGTCGCTCTGCCTGGTATTGGCCCGGCAACGGCGCAAGGTATCCGGTCGTTTGCGTTTGATCTTCCGGGCGTGTATCTGGAGACCAACGTGCGCACGGTCTTTCTGCATCACTTCTTTCCCGATGTACCGGCTGTTCCCGATCGCGAGCTGGTGCCGCTGATTCAGGCGGCCTGTCCGGCGGCCCCCGGTGCGGCGACCGACGAGATCGCTCCCTTTGCCGTGCCGCTCGATGATGCCGATACGCCGCGCGCGTGGTATTACGCGTTGCTAGATTACGGCGCATATCTAAAAAAGACGTTGCCCAATCCGTCCAGGCGCTCGGCGGGCTATAGCCGTCAATCAAAGTTTGAGGGCTCACGTCGCCAAAAGCGCGCGCATATCGTGCGCATGTTGCTGGCAGCGCGCGATGGCCAGCCGGCGGGGATTACGCTTGCTGATGCCGTGGTGGGCGTTAACGAGATGGAAGCGGCGGCTGGGCGTGGACCGGTCGAGCGCGAGCTTGTCGCAGGCATTCTAGCCGACCTGGAGCGTGAGGGCTTTTGCCGAGTCGAGGGCGATCGCTGGCTGAGCATCTAGCCTGTGCAAATCTGAAGAACAGGATTGTAAGGTTTAGATTTCCGGTATGAGGGCATCCTAAAGACGAGGCCGCTCGAAGCCTACGGGCGGCATGCGTTGAAGGGAAGTACACCTATGGATTTTGAGAATTCTCAAACCAAGAAGAACCTCGAGACCGCTTTTGCCGGTGAGTCCCAGGCACACACCAAGTATCGCTACTATGCTTCCAAGGCAAAGAAGGACGGCTACGTTCAGATCTCGAACATCTTTGCCGAGACGGCTGGCAACGAGTCCGAGCACGCCAAACTGTGGTTTAAGTATCTGCACGACGGCGCCGTTCCGGGCACTCTGGACAACCTGCGCGACGCCGCTGCGGGCGAGAACTACGAGTGGACCACGATGTACGACGAGTTCGCCAAGACCGCCGAGGAGGAGGGCTTTGCCGAGATCGCCGAGAAGTTCCGTGGTGTCGGCGCCGTGGAGAAGGCTCACGAGGAGCGCTATAACAAGCTCGTTGAGCGCATTGAATCGGGCGAGGTGTTTGAGCGCGAGGGCGTAAAGGTGTGGAAGTGCCTGAACTGCGGGCACCTGCACGTTGGTGCCGAGGCGCCTGAGGTGTGCCCGGTGTGTAACCACCCGAAGGCGTACTTTGAGGAGCAGGTGGTGAACTACTAGCGCTTGGCGCTGGCTGCTGCGGAGCGCAGGGCGGGAAATGCCTTTCCCTCTCGCTCACGGCTGCGCAGGGTCGCGCGAGGCAAAGGCATTTCCCGCCCTGCGCTCCGGCTTCGGGTCGTTGCGTGCTCGTTACAGAAAAGCTGATAAGAAGTTTGTGTGCCGCCCCTTATGGGGCGGCACGTTTTTGTGGGGGCCGGTTGGGGCGGTGACGTTGCTTAGAGGGTACACTGGGTAGCGTTGGCTATTCGTTTCCTCTTGTGAGGTGTTGGTTATGGGTAAGAAGTCTCGGGCTCGGGTTGCTGCGGCGGGAACTCGCAAGGATCCTGGTCGTCGGGTTGCTGAGGGCAAAAAGGCCGATCGTGCCGAGAAGGACAAGAAGGTCGGCGCGCATGCTCATCCTGAGTGGGCGCCTCATTTGAATTCGGCTAGTGAGGATTTGACTGCCAAGTTGTTTACTCTGGTCGAGGTAATTTTGGGCGTGGTGCCCCTTGTGGTTATCGGTTTATTCTTGGCTTCGAAGGACGCTACGAGTGTCGATAAACTCACCGAGGTCTTTTCGCAGGAGCCCTCGATGGTGGTCACGTTTATTTCTGCGTGCCTGCAGCCGTTTGTGGCGTACATGCTGTACATGATTTATCGCAAATACTGCGAGGGCGATGCGGGCTTTGCCGCCGGCAACCTGATCGGTCTTTTGTGCTCCGAGATCCTACTGCTCAATATCCCGGGCGTCATCGGTATGGGCATCTTGCTGTGGCGTGTTTGGCGCAACGTTGCCCCGCACTTTGAGAGTTGGCTGTTTGAGCGCCGCGTAATGGGCGTGCTGGCAGACATCGCCGGGTCGCTCGTGATTCTCGTCTTGGCATTTATGTGCGCCACCGCCGCCCGCGGTCTCGCGGGCATGTAGTCTGTTCTCACCGACCACGGGGCGCAGGGCAACTGCTGGTTTCACCGCTCCGGACGTCAGACCCGCGGCGCATCCCTTTCCCTCTCGCTCACGGCTTCGCAGAGTCACGCGAGGCAAAGGCATGCGCCGCGGGTCTGACGACGCGGGCTTGCCAACGAGTTTTGGCTAATAGATTGGTTTGTGTGCCGCCCCTTTGGGGCGGCACTTTTTGTGTGGGGTCCCGGTCTCCACAATTTTCGTCAAGCTTTTGGTTAGATTTTGGTCAGTTGGCGTAAGGGTGGAAGGCCAAAAGATTGCTGGCGAAAAAAGCTCAGAGAAAGTGCTGGTAGGGGAGTTGTTGAGCTTTTCGACAGCTTTTGAGCAAAAGAAACTTTGTGGCTATTGCCGGCGATTGCGTTGTCGCGGTCATGGCGGTGCGGGATGCTGGTCGTAAGCGTCGAACGCTCCGATTTTGGAGGCCAACATGGACCTGTTTCTTGAGACCCCACAGCAACAAGCCGAGCGCATGCTGCGGCAGCAGCGGCGGCTTATAGAGATGCAAATGCAAGGGGTAGCCGCCCAGCCCCCTGCGCAAAATGCCACGCCTGCGGTTTCGCCTGCGGGCGGATCGGCGCCAGAGAACTATTCCGTACAACAAGATTCATATGCGCAGGAGCTTGCGTTCGACAAACGCCGCACGCGTCGTCGCCGCGTGGGCCAGCGCCTGCGCACATTGGCGATGATCGTGCTCATTCCGCTAGGACTTGCGGCGATTTTCTTGGTCTCGTATGCGCTCACCTGCATCCTCAACGGTGCTTCGCCCGGCGAAGTGCTCCAACATCTGTCAGCCCTGGGCCAGCGCCTAGGCGACGTCATGACAACCATTCGCACCGGCTGGGAGAGCTAGCGTTTTAGCGTCCGCGGCTCTAAGAGAAATTTGTCTGCAAGGCAGTGGGTGATCCGTGCGTGTGGCGGGGTAAGATTGATCGCGGTTTTGATTGATGACCGATTGAGTTTGTTGGGCGGAGTCTATGTCTGCTATTGATATCGTGCTTGTTGTGATCGCCTTGGTGGCGGTGGGGGTTGCTGTGGCTTGTGCCCTGCAGCTCAAGGGCCTGCGTGCCGAGTTGCGGGAGCGTGGCGATAGCGGAACAGAGATGCTGGCTGCGCTCGAGCAGGCCAACAACGCGCTCGATGCCCTGAACGTCGCGCTGGCCGAAACACGCCGCACGGCAAACGCCATCGCGCAGCAGCAGACGACCGATGCGGCCGTGGAGCAGCAACGTTACCTGGTCATCGCACGCGAGTTCTCGCAAGCTGGTGACCGGATGGATGACCTGCGCCGTGAGACGGCCCAACAGCTCGGCGCCAATCGCGAGGGCATCGAGCATCGCCTGGACAAGGTGCGCGAGACGGTCGATGCTCAGCTGGGCGCCATCCGCAAAGACAACAACGTGCAGCTCGATCAGATGCGCGCGACGGTGGACGAGAAGCTCTCTCGCACGCTCAACGACCGTCTGTCTGCATCGTTTAAGCAGGTGAGCGACCAGCTCGAGGCCGTGTACAAGGGCCTGGGCGACATGCAATCTATCGCCACTGGCGTGGGCGACCTTAAGCGCGTGCTGGGTAATGTAAAAGCGCGCGGCATTTTGGGCGAGGTACAGCTGGGTGCAATCCTAGCGGACATCCTTACGCCCGACCAGTATCTGGAAAACGTCGCCACCAAGCCCGGCGCCTCGGAGCGCGTTGAGTTTGCCGTCAAGCTGCCGGTGGACGAGGGCGATCCCGTGCTGCTGCCGATCGACTCCAAATTCCCGGGCGACGCGTACGGGCATCTGCTCGACGCGCAAGAGTCGGGTGATGCCGAAGCTGTGGCCACCGCGCGCAAGACACTCGACGCTATGGTGAAACGCGAGGCAAAGGACATCTGCGAAAAGTACCTGAGCGTGCCCGCGACCACCAATTTTGGCATTATGTTCGTGCCGTTTGAGGGCCTGTACGCCGAGGTCGTCAGCCGCCCCGGGCTTATCGAGACCCTGGGCCGCGACTATCACGTCAACGTTGCCGGCCCCAGCACCATGGCGGCCATCCTCAACAGCCTGCAGATGAGCTACCAGACGTTTAAATTGCAAAAACGCACCGATGACGTGCTGCGCGTGCTCTCTGCCGTCAAGGCCGAGCTGCCGCGCTATCAGGCGGCGCTGCGCCGCGCCCAGCAGCAGATTGAGACCGCAGGAAAGACGGTCGAGGGCATCATCACCACGCGTACCAACGTTATGGAGCGCAAGCTCAAGGATATCGACGCGCTGGAAGACGCGCGGGAGGCCGACGAGATCTTGGGACTCACGTCTGCGGAGCTGCTCGCAGACCAAAAAGACGAGGACTAGCTGCATCTGACGGCGGGGCGCCTGCGCAAGCGCGGGACGCGGGCGCTTTTCGCGTTGCACTTGCCTGAAGTGCGCTTTAGTGTGCAACAATGGCGTTTCGCCCTATCAGACGCGAAAGGAAGCCCATGTCTCAGAGAAACACCAGTCCGCTCAAACGCTCCACCGTGCGCCGCACGCTGCAGCGTTTTTGGGACGTCACGCGCACGCAGCCGCTGATCGTCTTTCTCTCGGTGTTCTCGTCGGCGGGCTACATCTTTTTGCTCACGTTTGCCAACACCTACGTGATGGCCCTCATCGTCGACCGCGTCCAAGCGGGTTCCGTGGCGGGCGATCAAGTATTCGAGGTCTTTGGTCCCTACATTCTGGCGCTCGTGCTCGTTAACCTAGTGGGCCAGATCCTCTCCAAGCTGCAGGACTACACCGTCTACAAGCTCGAGATTGCGGGTAACTATCACTTGGCGCGCCTGTGCTTCGACACGCTCTCCAATCAATCCATGACATTCCACACCAGCCGCTTTGGCGGATCGCTCGTGAGCCAGACGAGTCGTTTTATGAGCGGCTATACGGGGCTGGTAGACGTGACGGTGTATTCGCTCATTCCCACCATCACCTCGGTTGTCTGCACGGTGGCGGCGCTCGCTCCGGTGGTGCCGACGTTTACCGTGATCCTGGTGGGCATCATGGTCGTCTACATTGCGTTTGTCTGGCTTATGTACAAGCGCATCATGCCGCTTTCGGCCGCGACGTCCGCCGCGCAGAACAAGCTGTCGGGCGTGCTGTCCGACGCGGTCACGAATATCCTGGCCGTCAAGACCTGTGGGCGCGAGGACTTTGAGCGCGACCTGTTCGATGCCGCCGACCGCGCCGCGCGCGACGCCGAAACGGTTTCGATGCACGCCATGATGCAGCGCAACTTTACGACCTCGGGCCTTATCGTCATCACCATGGCCGTGGTGAGTGTGTTCGTCGCGGGTGGCAACGCGTGGTTTGGCATTTCGGCCGGCGCGCTCGTCATGATCTTTACCTATACGTACAACCTCACCATGCGTCTGAACTACGTAAGCTCCATGATGCAGCGCATCAACCGCGCGCTGGGCGATGCGGCCGAGATGACGCGCGTGCTGGACGAGCCGCGTCTGGTGGCAGACGACGAGAACGCTCCCGAGCTTAAAGTGACCGAAGGTGCGATTGATTTTGAGCACCTGAGCTTTGCATACCGTGACGCCGCGGCGGGCGAGAACGTGTTCGACGACCTGACGCTTCACGTGGCGGCGGGCCAGCGCGTGGGCCTGGTGGGTAAATCGGGCTCGGGCAAGACGACGCTCACCAAGCTGCTGTTGCGCTTGGACGATGTGCAGGGCGGCCGCGTGCTCGTGGACGGCCAAGACGTCTCGCGCTGCACACAGCAGAGCCTGCGCCGCCAGGTTGCCTACGTGCCGCAGGAGGCGCTGCTGTTCCATCGCTCCATTCGCGAGAATATCGCCTACGGCCGCCCCGACGCAACCGACGAGCAGATTCGCGAGGCCGCGCGCCTGGCCAATGCGACCGAGTTTATCGACCGCCTGCCCAACGGCTTTGACACCATGGTGGGCGAGCGCGGCGTCAAGCTTTCGGGCGGCCAACGTCAGCGCGTGGCCATCGCCCGCGCTATCCTGACCGACGCACCGATCCTGGTGCTCGACGAGGCGACGTCTGCCCTCGACAGCGAGTCCGAGGCGCTGGTGCAGGAGGCGCTCGAGAACCTGATGCGCGGTCGCACCTCCATTGTGGTGGCGCATCGCCTGTCCACCGTGGCGGCGCTCGATCGCATCGTGGTGCTGGCGGACGGCGAGATTGTCGAGGACGGTACGCATGCGCAGCTTGTCGAGGCAGGCGGCGAGTATGCGAGCCTGTGGGGCCGCCAGACCGGCGCATTTTTGGAGGCGTAAGCGTCTCGGACGTGGGACAATTGTGCCCATAAGTTTATTGTGCCGTTGAGCCGAGGAGTCGTTATGCCACGCGAGACCAATGCCGCCAAACGCGAGCGCGCCGTTGAGGTGTGTGAGCGCCTCAACCGTCGCTATGGCCCGGTCGAGTGCTTTTTGGACCACGAGAATCCCTTCCGCCTGCTGATCGCGGTGTTGCTCTCGGCGCAAACGACCGACGCGCAGGTCAACAAGGTGACGCCGAAGCTGTTTGCCCAGTGGCCCACGCCCGAGGCCATGGCCGGGGCGAGTGTGGCTGACGTGGCAGACACCATCAAGTCACTCGGCTTTTATAAGAGCAAGGCCAAGCACGCCGTGGAGGCCGCGCAGATGATCGTCGCCGACTATGGCGGCGAGGTGCCGGCCGACATGAAGGAACTCGTGAAGCTGCCGGGCGTGGGACGCAAGACGGCGAACATCGTGCTCAACGTGGGGTATGGCATCGTGGAGGGCATTGCGGTGGACACGCACGTCAACCGCATTGCGCATCGCCTGATGTTGAGTCCCAAGACACATGCCAAGGAGCCGCTCAAGACCGAGCAGGATCTGCTCAAGATTTTGCCGCACGAGTATTGGGAGTCGGTCAACCATCAGTGGATCACCTTCGGTCGCGAGATCTGCGACGCCCGCAAACCCAAGTGTGACGAGTGTCCGCTGGCAGATTTGTGCCCCAGCGTGCGCGTAGCGGGGTAGGGCGGAACGCATCTTCGTCTGGCGTTTTTTGCGGGGCTGGGTTTGCTCTTGAGCCGGAGTCCTCTCCATGCGCTACCATGACAGGCAATGAAATCCGCCGCATACCCGCCGAGCTTGCCCCGGCGGGCTTTTGGCGTTGCAATGCCGGAGGAACAGCATGCTCATTCACCGTATAGCCGCGCAGCTCTACACTGCCGAGGCCTTGCAGGCCGTCGAGGCCGGGCTCGATGCTGGCGAGGACGTGACGCTGGCTGTGTCGCAGTCGGGCCGCACGCTTATGGCGGCCGCCCAGTTTGCGCGCCGTCCGCGCCCGACGGTCTATATCGTGAGCGGCGAGGATGCGGCCGATCGCGCCGCGCGTAGCCTTGCCGCCTACGTGGGCCTGGCGCACGTGTGTCGTTTTCCTGAGCGCAAGGACTATCCGTGGCGCGAGCAGGCGCCGGACGACGCCGTGGTGGCGCAGCGCTGCGAGGCTCTGGGGCGCATCGTGCGCGGGGACAACTGCATCATGGTCGCCTCGGCTCGCGCGCTGCTGCGCTGCGTGCCGCCGGTCGAGAGCCGCTACTGGGAGTCCACTACTTTTGCGGTGGGCGAGGAGATTCCCTTTGACGAGGTGCCGCAGCGCTTGGTGGGCATGGGCTACACCAATGCCGGCGCCGCCGATGCGCCCGGCTTGTTTCGCGTTCACGGCGACACCGTCGAGGTGTTCCCCGCACAGGAAAAGGCACCCGTGCGCATCGAGTTCTTCGGCGACGAGATTGACCGCATCCGCCGCATGGTGAGCTCCACGGGGCAGACCATCGGCAACGAGGACAGCATCGAAATCTTTCCCTGCCGCGAACTGGCACTCACCGACGAGGCCGTCCACAACATGCATGTGGCGCTCTATCGCGCCAGCCAGGATGACAGCAAACTGGCGGCGCTGCTCGAGATGGTGGATGCGCGCATCGTCACGCCCGAGCTCGACCGCTTTTTGCCGGTGATGTACGGCCAGACCGTAAGCCCGTTGGCGCACGTGAGCGGCAAGGCGCTCGTGGTTCTGTCCGAGCCGCGCTCGCTGTTCGACGACTGCCTGCGCGCCTACGAGGATATCGAGGCGCGTGCCGGCGAGGCAGGGATTGACCGCCTGGATGGTCTGTACGTGCGCGCTCAACAGCTCGATTTTGGTGCCCAGCAGCGCTTGAACTACGTAAGCCTCATCCGTGCCGGCGGTGCGGTGACGGCCGAGCTCAAGATTGAGCAGCCTGCTATCGCAGGCTCGGACAACCGTTTTATGACGCGCGTTCAGGAAGTCGTGGGCAAGCGCTATGCCTGCGTGTTTGCCATTCCCGACCGCGGCGCGCGCGAGTCGATGGAGCTCACCTTTGGCGACGAGGGCATTACCTTTGAGGAATCGCTGACGGCCGCGCCCGAAAACGCCGGCGTCATTGGCGAGCGCGTGCGCGTGGCGGCGGCAGATTCTGCCGATCGTGCTGCCCGTCAGGATGCTCATGCTGCAATTCGCGAGCGTAAGGCTGACGCGCTCAACGCCCGCTCGCTCGAGGCGGGCGCGGCCCAGGCTACCGCCGGTGCTGCCGTGCCCACTATCTCGCGCGGACGCGTGACCTTTGTCGATGCCGCCCTGCCGCAGGGCGTGGTGGTGCCCGATGCCAACCTGGCCGTGTTCTCGATCGCCGACCTCAACGCCCGTATGGATGCCAACCGCGCGCGCAGCCGCCGCAAGGTGGACATTACGCAGATCACGTTTCCGTTTAAGCCGGGCGACTACGTGGTGCACGCCACTCACGGCATCGCGCTCTTTAGCGAGATCGCGCGCCAGGAAGTGGGCGGCAAGGAGCGCGACTACTTTTTGCTGGAATATGCCGACGGCGACAAGCTCTACGTGCCGCTCGAGCAGGTCGACCGCATCACGCGCTATGTTGGCCCCGACGGCGACAAGCCGCGCCTGACCAGGCTCAACACCGCCGACTGGACGCGGGCTACCAACAAGGCGCGCAAGAATGCCAAAAAGCTGGCGTTTGACCTGGTCGACCTGTATACACGCCGCTCGTCGATTACCGGTATCGCCTGCCCGCCCGACACGCCCGAGCAGATCGAGATGGAGGAGAGCTTTCCCTACGACGAGACGCGCGACCAGCTGGAGGCTATTGCCGACATCAAGGCCGACATGGAAGCGCCCAAGCCCATGGACCGCCTGCTGTGCGGCGACGTGGGCTTTGGCAAGACCGAGGTTGCCCTGCGCGCGGCGTTTAAGTGCGTGGACTCCGGCCGCCAGGTCATGGTGCTCTGCCCCACGACCATTCTGGCCCAGCAGCACTATGAGACGTTCTTTGAGCGCTTTGCCCCGTTTGGCCTCGAGGTCGAAGTGCTCAGCCGCTTCCGCACCCCGGCGCAGCAAAAGCGCGCGCTTAAGGCGTTTGCCGAGGGCACGATCGACGTGCTCATCGGCACGCACCGCTTGCTTTCTGCCGACGTGAACCCCAAGAACCTGGGCATGGTGATCATCGACGAGGAGCAGCGCTTTGGTGTGCAGCACAAGGAGCAGCTCAAGAACCTGCGCGAGCAAATCGACGTGCTCACGCTTTCGGCAACGCCTATTCCGCGAACCATGCAGATGGCCACGAGCGGCGTGCGCGACATGAGCCTGATCACCACACCGCCGACCGGGCGTCGTCCCGTGATCGTGCACGTGGGGGAGTACGACCCCGATGTGGTGAGCGCGGCGATTCGCCTGGAGGTGGGCCGCGGCGGCCAGGTGTACTACGTGTCCAACCGCGTTAAGACCATCGATGACGCCGTGGCGCGCGTGCATGAGGCCGCGCCCGAGGCGCGCGTGGGCGTGGCACACGGCAAGATGAGCCCGCGCGAGGTCGAGGACGTGATGATTGAGTTCGCGACCAAAAAGATCGATGTGCTCATCGCCACGACCATCGTGGAGAGCGGCATCGACAACGCAACGGCCAACACGCTGATCATCGAGGACTCGCAGCGCCTTGGCCTGGCACAGCTCTACCAGCTCAAGGGCCGTGTGGGCCGTTCTGCCACGCAGGCATACGCGTACTTTATGTTCCCCGGCGAGCTGCCGCTCACCGAGGAGGCGACGGCGCGCCTGACCGCACTGTCCGAGTTCCAAGACCTGGGCAGCGGCATGCGCATCGCCATGCGCGACCTGGAGATTCGCGGCGCCGGCTCGCTTATGGGGGCCGAGCAGCACGGCAACCTGTCGAGCGTGGGCTTTGACCTGTTTACGCAGATGCTGGGCCAGGCTGTGGCCGAGGCGCGCGGCGATGACGACGCCGGCGTGGAAGCGGCGAGCGTGGGTATTAATCTGCCGGTCGACTACTTCTTGCCCGAGGAGTACCTGCCGGCGGTGGATCAGCGCGTGCTCGTGTACCGCAGGCTCGCGGCTGCAGAGGACCTGGAGAGTATCGACGAGGTACAGGAAGAGACCGAGGCCGCGCATGGTGAGCTGCCGTTGGCGGGGCTTAACCTGTTCAATCGCGCGCGCATCCGCATCCGCGGCGAGCGTCTGGGGCTCGAGAGCGTCACGCTCAGTGGCGGTCGCATCACGTTTTTGGGCGTCGACGTGCCCAAGAAGGTGGCCTTTGAGCTTAAGACCCGTTATGGCGCGGTGAACTTCCCCAAGAGCCGCAAGTTGTCGGTGCCCTACAAGGCGGGCGCCGGCGCGGGCAGCGGCCTGGGTCGCGGCCTCGACGCCAACGACGGCACCGGCCCCGTGGCCGCGGCGCTCATGCTGCTGCAGCAGTTGGGTGCAAGCGACGACGACTAACGGGTCGACGCTGCAAACGCCCCGTTTGGGCAATCTGGCTCCATCGAAAGGAAAGTATGTTCGGATACATCTATAAGAAAGATGTCGCCATTATCGCGGTTGTCCTGTGTCTTTGTTTGGGCGTGGGCAGTTTCTTCGATTACCAAATCTCGAGCGCGCTGTTCAATATCGGCAGCATGTACGGCCGCTTTATCGAGGCCGCTGGCGAGCTGCCGTTTGAGCTGACGGCGAGCATTGCGGGCGTTATGCTCGTGCGCGCGGTGCGTCCCGATTCCAGAGGGAGCAAATGGCTCGCCGTGCTCGGCATCCTCGTTAACGTTGGTCTGGCTGGCTACGAGATCGTTTCGTCCCTGCGGGTTGGCGGCAAACTCATCGCGGTTCAGTTGGTGCTGACGTTTGTGCTGGTCATCGCTGCCAACCTTATCGTCTATCGCCTCACGCGCGCGACCGAGCCCGACGAGCTCACGCGCTGGGCGTTGATGGTGCTGGCCGTGTGGGCCGCTCAAGCCATCATCCTCAACGTCATTGTTAAGCCGCTGTGGTCGCGCCCGCGCATGCGCGTGATCGAGGTGACACAGGGGCTCGATTTTCAGCCGTGGTGGGTGATTGGCAACCCCGACAAGTGGGCCTTTATCGCCGCCGGCGTGATCAAGGACGGCTTCAAGTCGTTTGCGAGCGGACACACGGCGCATGCGGCGATCGGCCTTATGCTCGCCGGGCTTCCCGCGGCAGCCTTTACGGAAAAGCCTTCGCGTCGCCGTGTGATCTTTTGGGCGGCGGCTGTGGTCGCGGCGCTCGTCGCGTTTGGCCGCATCGTGATCGGAGCGCACTTTTTGAGTGACGTGAGCTGCGGTTTTGCTCTGGTACTGGCACTTGAGTGCCTTGCCGCGCGCATTGCCTATCCCAGCGGCGTACAATAGCTCCGTTTGAATCATCTGACCGATACCCGGTAAGAGAGGATTGCCATGCTCGCGTTTAACAACGATTATTCCCACGGTGCACATCCGGCAGTGCTGCAGGCACTCGTCGATACCAACATGGAGCCGCAGCCCGGCTACGGTACCGATGCGCACACCGAGCGTGCCAAGCAGCTTATCCGCGAGGCTTGTCAGGCCCCCGATGCTGACGTGTTTTTTCTGGTGGGCGGCACTCAGGCCAACGCGACGGTGATCGACATGCTGCTTGCGCCCTACGAGGGCGTCGTTGCTGCCGAGACTGGCCACGTCGCCTGCCATGAGGCGGGTGCTATCGAGTTTGGCGGCCACAAGGTGCTCACCATCCCCGGCTACGAGGGCAAGATGCACGCCGAGGACCTCGAGAACTATATCCAGGTGTTCTACGAAAACGAGAGCTACGAGCACACGGTGTTCCCGGGTGCCGTGTATGTGAGCCTATCGACCGAGTACGGCACGCTGTACTCCAAGGCCGAGCTCGCGGCGATTCACGCGGTGTGCCAGAAGCGCGAGATTCCGCTGTTTGTGGATGGCGCCCGCCTGGCCTATGCGCTGGCGGCCGATGAGTGCGACATTACCCTGCCCGAGCTGGCGCAGCTGTGTGACGTGTTCTACATCGGCGGCACCAAGTGCGGCGCGCTTTGCGGCGAGGCCGTGGTGTTTTGCGGCATGCGCGCTCCGGCGCATCCCATTCCGCGCATTAAGCAGCACGGCGCGCTGTTGGCCAAGGGTCGCCTGACGGGCGTCCAGTTTGAGGCACTCTTTACCGATGGCCTGTATTTTGAGATTGGTCGCCAGGCGATTGAGACCGCTCAGGCGCTGCGTCGCGTGCTGCACGAGCGCGGCTACCAGTTCTTCTTGGAGACGCCGACCAACCAGCAGTTCGTGATTCTGCCCAACGAAGACATGGCCCGCATTCGCGAGCATGCCTCGATCGAGTACTGGGAAAAGTACGACGAGACCCACACGGTGGTGCGTTTTTGCACCAGCTGGGCCACGACGCAGGAGGATATCAACGCGCTGGCGGCTGTCCTGTAGCCTGATGTAATGACGAGGGGCCGCCTTGCGCTGGGTTTGGCGCAGGGTGGCCCTTGCTTTTGGGGGAGAAGGGTTGTATGACCGAGATGTCCGAGCCGACGATTCGCCTGGCGGCGCCCGATGACGCGTCGGCGTTGCTTGCCATCTATGAGCCATATGTGCGCGAGACGGCGATAACCTGCGAATACGAGGTGCCGAGCGTTGAGGAGTTCGCCGGGCGCATCGAGCGCGCGCTCGAGCGCTATCCGTATCTGGTGATGGAGCTGGACGGGCGTCCGGTAGGCTATGCCTATGTGAGTCCGCTCAACAGCCGCGAGGCATACGACTGGTCGGTCGAGACATCGATCTACCTGGCGCGCGACGTGCGCCACGGCGGGCTGGGCCGCAAGCTGCACGATGCGCTCAAGCAATGCCTGATCGCGATGGGCATCACCAATATGTGCGCGCTCATCGCCGTGCCGCACGACAAGGACGACGAGTATCTGACGCACAACAGTCAGGATTTCCATGCCCATATGGGCTACCGCCTGGTGGGTACGTTTGACCGCTGTGCCCAGAAGTTCGGCCGCTGGTACGACATGTGCTGGATGGAGTTGGTCCTGGCCGAGCGCGTCCCTAACCAACCCAAACCAACCTGGTTCCCCGACCTCCTCGCCTAAAACCACCACAAAGGGGACAGGCACCTTTGTGGTGGTTTTGGTGTTGGTTAGCCGATGGGCTCGGTGTATTTGGCACGGTCGGTGCGTTGGATGCGCTTGGAGACATGGAGCGGGCGGCCGTCGGTGTCGTAGACGTAGTCGGTGATTAGGATCAGCGCCTGCCCGCGCTCAACGTTGAGCAAAAACGCCTCGTTTTGCGAGGCATAGCACACCTCAAAGGTCTTATGTCCCTGTGCTGGCGCTCGATGGAATTCTTGGCGCAGCGTCGCGTAGAGCGAACCGTTGATATCGCGATCGATGAGCGTCTCGAAGCTTGGCGGCAGGTAGGTGGTCTCCAGGCACAGCGGCACGTCGTCCAGGTAGCGCAGGCGGACAAGTTTGACGAGCTTGCTGCCCACGGCGGCGTCAAAGAACTTAGCCATGCTGCCGGCCGCCTTGGCAAAGCCCGAGTCCACGGTGCGCGTGGTGGGCTTCATGCCCTGGCCTTCGACCTGCTTGGTATAGCTCGAAAACACCAGGTTGTTCTCGTGGAGCGCCGGCGTGTCGGCCACAAAGGCGCCACGCCCGCGCTCGGTGCGCACCAGACCCTCGTCAACGAGCACCTTAAGGGCGTGGCGTACGGTGCTGCGCGACAGCTCCGATTCGTCCATGAGTTCCATCTCGGACGGCAGCTTGTCTCCGCGCGCGTAGGTGCCGGAGGCGATGCGGTCGCGCAGCATGCCCGCCAAGCGCTCGTATTGGGTCAGTCTCTTTTTAGATGAAGCGTTCATGCGATCAACCTGTATCTAACCTGTATGCGTATCTAATCAAGCATGTATTCAATACAACAACAAAACCGCTGGTAGCAAGTTATCGAAAACCGTATCAGCGAATTTTCTAAGACAAATATAGCATACAACTAGTCGACATAACCAAAACATGTATGTAACTTGTATGCCATCGAGAGCATCAAACGAGAAGAAAGGCTGATGCACGATGACTACTCAGGAACAGGTTAAGGACGTCGTCTCCCAGGTTTTGGCTGACAAAGCTGACAAGGGTGGCATCAAGCGCGTCGTGTGGATTGGCGCCGGCGGATCCAACGGCGGTAACTATCCTGCCCAGTACTTTATGGAGCACGAGGCCACGCAGGTCGTGAGCTCCAGCTACACCAGCAACGAGTTCGTGCACGCCACCCCGGCCTACGTCAACGAGAACACTCTGGCCGTCGTCGTGTCCATGCGCGGCACCAAGGAGACCATCGTCGCCGCCCAGGTCGCCAAGGACCACGGCGCCAGCACCATCGCCATCTATGTTGACGAGTCCGGCCTCACCGAGGTCTGCGACTACAAGATCCAGTATGACAGCCTGGCCGTCGACGAGTCCTGCATGGGCCGTACCAACTCCGCCGTCGTGACCATGATCGCCATGGAGCTCACGCAGCAGACCGAGGGCTATGCCGAGTACGAGACCGCTATGGCCGCGTTCGACTTGGTCGACCCCATCTATCGCAAGGCCGTCGAGTACACCCGTCCGCTCGCTGCCAAGTGGGCCGAGCAGAACGCCGACAAGCCCTGCATCAACGTGATGGCTCAGGGCCCGCTCTTTGGTGCCGCCTACGTCTTTAGCATCTGCAACGTGCAGGAGATGCTGCAGATCGACTCCTGCACCATCAACACCTGCGACTTCTTCCACGGCCCCTTCGAGATCCTGGACAAGCGCACCTCGCTGTTCCAGCTCATCAGCGTCGGTCGCAGCCGCTGCAACGACGAGCGCGGCATCCGCTTCGTCAACCAGTACGGTGGCGAGCGCGTCTATCAGCTCGACGCCAAGGAGCTCGGCCTCAACGACATCAAGGACAGCGTGAGCGAGTACTTCAACCACCTGATCTTTGCCCCGATCCTCAACAACGTGTACATGCGTGCGCTCTCTGCCGTCACCCACAAGGACTACATGACGCGCCGCTACATGTGGAAGCTTGAGTATTAGTTACGCGGTTTTACCAAACCGCGTAACGGCTCGACGCTGCGCGGTCCGCATTTGGGCAATCTGACGTTCAACTTCAAGGGCGCGACCAGAAGGTCAGCGCCCTTTCGTTTCACGTCACCTTGCCTCAAATGCGGCCCGCTCGCTGACTTATGCTCAACCAGCGGCGCCTTAGACGTTGGGAACGTTCCTTTTCTGCCGGCAGTTGGGGACAGTCCTAGTCGTTGGGGACGTTCTTAAATGACTAGTCATCCAAGAACGTCCCCAACGACTACTCATTTAAGTACGTCCCCAATGAGTACCCAATGAGTGTGTGGGCGATCGGATTTTCCCGCTCGCCGATTTGTGTCTTGAAAAATGTATATAACGACTATAACGTAGTGTGAAACATATTGGAAACAATACCGAGGAGGCTGCGTTGAAGAAAAGCAATCTGGGCTATGTGCTGGTGCTGATCGCCGCGCTTATGTGGGGCAGCATCGGAATCTTTGTAAAAGGCATCTCGGCCCTGGGTGTTTCGTCTCAGAGCATGGCGGCCTTTCGCCTGTTGTCAGGTGCCGTCTTAATGGCTCCGGTCTTGGCGTTCATGGGTTGCCAGGGAGGCGATCGTGAGGGAAAAGCATCGGGTCCCCTGGCACTGTTCAAGGCAAGTCCTAAAGAGCTTGTTCCCTGTGCGCTTCTTGGCATTATCGGCCTCGCCACCGCTAACACGCTTTATTACGAGTGTATGGGCGAGGTGGGCATGTCCACGGCCTCGGTGCTGCTCTACACCTCGCCGGTGTTTGGCGTCATGCTCGGCCGCGTGCTTTATCGCGAGGATGTGACTCCCAACAAGCTCGTTGCCATCGCTTTTAATATCGGTGGCTGTGTACTTGCAGTGACCAATGGCGACCTTTCCGGTTTCCATTTTTCGGTTTGGGGCGTCACGTCGGGCGTGATCGCGGGCTTTTGTGGCGCGTCGCTCGCGGTGTTTAGCCGGATAGCAACCAAGACGGTCCACCCGCTGGCTGTCACGTTTTGGGGCCTTGTTTTTGGCGGTGCGGTTATGGCGGCTATCGCGGCTCCGTGGCCAGATGTCGCCGCGGCAATGTCGCCACAGCTGCTGCTGTTGTTCTTTGGTTTTGGACTCATCCCCACAGCCGTGGCCTATGTCTTATATATGCAGGGTCTGTCCATGGGGCTCGAGACGTCGAAAGTTCCCGTCGTAATGTCATTCGAGACGGTCGTCACCGTACTGCTGGGCATTGGTGTCTACGCCGAGCCCGCCGGCGCGATCAAGGTCCTGGGCATCGTGCTGGTGCTCGCGTCCATCCTGATCATGAACACCGACTTCTCCAGGCTGCGCAACAGCGTCATTGTCAAACGTATTGTCGAGAGCATGACCTTTAAGCCCAACGCGTGGTGGACCGAAAAATCTCAGGACATGGATCTGTTTAAGGAACGCACTGGCATCGCGCTGGAGCCCACCGTGCAGGAAAGCCCCTGGTACTTCGTGCGATAGAGGATTGTGCACGGCGTCTGGCCTGGGGTTATCCAGCCAGCGCCGGCCTATCCAGCCCCAACGTTTCAAGTACGTTAAACCCGTCAACGGTCGATTTTCACCCGCGAACGGTCTTTATACTAATTAGCAATATAAGCAACGTATAAGACGTTATAATGACCATAACGAAAAGGAGGAGGCAAGATGAATCAGATCATTCTCGCATCTCATGGCGGCCTGGCCGCAGGCGCCAAAGACACGCTCGAGATGGTTCTCGGCGACGTGTCGAACGTCCACGTCGTGTCGCTTGCTCGTGACGACAAGGAGCCCATCACCAACAAGGTGGACGCCATGATCGCCACGTTCAACGCGGACGACACCGTCTATGTGCTGACCGATATGCTCGGCAGCTCGGTCAACAACAGCATGGTCGAGCTTTCCAAGAACGGCACGAAGTTCACGGTTGTCAGCGGTTTCAATATTCCGCTGGCGCTGACGCTCGCTATGAGCCCCGCCCCCATCAAGGGTGCCGAGCTCGCGGCCCTCATCAACGAGGCCCGCACCGGTCTGACCAACCCCAACGCACCGGTCGAGGCCGTCGCGGCTCCCGCCAAGAAGGCCAAGGCGTCCCGTCACAGCTCCGGTCCCGCCAAGATCGTCCTCGCACGTCTTGACTACCGTCTGCTGCACGGCCAGGTCGTCTTTACCTGGACCACCAAGGTTCAGGCCGAGCGCATCATCGTCGTCGACAACGCTGCCGCCAACGATGAGATCAAGAAGGGCGCTCTTAAGCTGGCCAAGCCCCAGGGCGTGCGCCTGAACGTCTTCACCGTCGAGCGTGCCCTCGCCAAGATGGACAAGCTCAACACCCTCGGCGAGCGCGTCATGTTTGTCTTTGGCAACACTGCCGAGATGCTGCAGTTCTGCCAGGGTTACAAGCTCGACGCCATCAACCTGGGCGCCACCGCCAACCACGACGGTGCCGATCAGATTGGCGGCAAGGACAGCTCCGTCTTCTTCGACGCCACCCAGAAGGCCGACGTCAACCAGCTGCTCGACATGGGCATTAAGCTCTACGTCCAGCAGACCCCTACGTATCAGAGCGTCGACATCGACGCCAAGCTGTAATCAACCAGGCTTTTGCCTGACTGAAAGGAGAAGGGTATGAATACGTTCATCAGTGCGGTGCTCGTCGGCCTCGTCGGCGTGTTCTGCATGTGGGACTCCCGCCTGCTCGGTCGTCTTAACTTCGAGCAGCCCCTCGTTGGCGCTACGCTCGTCGGTCTGCTGCTGGGCGATGTGCCCACCGGTCTTGCCGTCGGTGCCGCCGTCGAGCTCGTGTCCATGGGCCTGGTGCAGGTCGGCGCCGCCGTTCCGCCCGATATGGTCCTGGGCGGCATCGTGGCCGCTGCCTTTGCGTGCCTGACCGATGCTTCCGCCGAGACCGCCATGACGATCGCCATCCCGGTCGCCGTCCTGGGTCAGCTCCTCGGCATCGTGTTCCGTTCCATCATCGCCGTCCTCACCCATGTGGCAGATAACGCGATTGATAACGGAAAGTTCAAGACCGCCTACCGTATGCACATCTGCGCCGGCTCCGGTTTGTACGCCATCATGTACTTCCTGCCGATCTTCCTCGCCGTCTTTGCTGGCACCGACCTGGTTCAGGCCATCGTCAACATGGTTCCCGAGTGGCTGTCCACTGGTCTTAACGTTTCGACCAAGATCATGACCGCCTACGGCTTGGCCCTGCTGCTCACCATGATGATCAAGAAGGGTATGACTCCGTTCCTGTTCATCGGTTTCCTGCTCGCCGCTTACCTCAACCTGTCCGTCATCGCGGTCGCTCTGATCGGTGTGTGCCTGGCTGTCGTCTTCATGGGCTTCAAGTTCAACGGTTCCCATGCAGCCGCCGGTGTCGATTCCGACTACGATCCGCTCGAAGACGACGAAGACTAAGGAGGAACACACTATGGCAACCGCAACCAAGGACGTGTCCCTGAACAAGAAGGTCAGCCAGTTCTTCTGGCGCTCCTGGGCCATCCAGGCCTCTTGGAACTACGAGCGTCAGATGAACATGGGCTTCCTCTACGGTATGGTTCCCACGCTCGATCGCCTCTATCCGGACGAGTCCGACCCCAAGCAGCTTGCTGCTAAGAAAGAGGCTTACCACCGTCACATGGCGTTCTACAACTGCACCCCGCAGACGAGCGCTTTCATCCTGGGCCTCGCCGCCTCCATGGAGGAGGAGTACGCCAAGGATCCCGAGAACTTCAACCCCGATTCGATTAACGCGGTCAAGACCTCCCTTATGGGCCCGCTTTCCGGCATCGGTGACTCCTTCTTCCAGGGCACCATCCGCGTTATCGCCTTTGGCTTGGGCGTTCAGCTGGCTCAGCAGGGCTCCATCATGGGCCCGATCCTGGCCCTTCTCATCTCCATCGTCCCCTCCGTGCTGATTACTTGGTTCGCAGCCAAGATGGGCTATCAGGGCGGCCACGAGTACCTGAGCAAGCTTCAGGGCGGCGACCTCATGGAGAAGCTCATGTATGTCTGCGGCATCGTGGGTCTTATGTCCGTGGGCGGCATGATCGCCACGCTGATCGGCGCCACCACCCCGCTGCAGTTCGCTGACGGCACCGTCGTTATCCAGGACATCCTGGACAGCATGATGCCCCAGATGATCTCCCTTGGCCTCACCGGCCTTATGTACTGGCTTATCAAGAAGAACGTCAACACCGGTTGGCTTCTCGTGATCGCCATTGTGGGCGGCATCGCCCTCTCCGCGGTCGGCATCCTGGCCTAGTCGCGACTAAGCGCCTAACCGCTTTCCCCCGGGGGCCTGCCTGGCATCCCATACCCCAGGCAGGCTTCCATCCCTAAATGTGTCAAAGGGCAGTCCCTTTGACACATCCTCAACGGACCGGCGACTCGGTCCAAATCACGGTAACCCTGCGAGCGCCCGGCAATGTGGCGCCGCAAAAATTGAAAGGAATGTGTCAGATGTACGAGATCGACCTTAACCTCCCTAAGCAGATCGTCGCTGACGTCCTGTCCAACCACGAGATCCACAGCGTCGCCTTCGTCGGCTGCGGTGCCTCCATGTCCGACCTTTACCCCGCCAAGTACTTCCTGGCCAACAACACGGACAAGCTGAACGTTCAGATCTTCACCGCTAACGAGTTCAACTACGACACGCCTTCCTGGGTCAACGAGCACACCTTCGTGATCACCTGCTCCCTCGGTGGCTCCACGCCCGAGACCGTCGAGGCCAACAAGACCGCCAAGAAGCACAACTGCCCGGTCGTCTCCCTCACCAACAAGGCTGGCTCCGCTCTGACCGTCGACGCTGACTACGTCATCGTTCACGGCTTCCACGCCAACTTCGCTGCCAAGTGCGAGAAGCCCGGCTACGCCATCGCTCTTGCTGTCGAGATCCTTCAGCAGACCGAGGGCTATGACCACTACGAGGACATGATCACCGGCCTCACCAACGTCTTTGAGCTCTGCGAGAACGCTGCTCAGTCCTGCAAGAAGCTCGCCAAGAAGTTCGCCGAGGACTTCAAGGACGACAAGATGATCTACTTCATGGCTTCCGGTGCCTCCGAGAAGATGGCTTATTCTCACGCCGCCTTCCTGTTCACCGAGATGCAGTGGATCGACGCCGCCGCCTACAACACCGGTGAGTACTTCCACGGCCCGTTCGAGGTTTCCACCGAGGGTAAGCCCTACGTCTTCTTCATGTCCGATGGCGCTACCCGTCCGATGGACGCCCGCGCCCTCACCTTCCTTAAGCGCATGGGCGCCAAGGTCGCTCTGATCGACTCCAAGGACTACGGCCTGGCTGACGCCGTGCCCGCGAGCGTCGTCACCTACTTCAACCCGCTGCTGCACCTCGCCGTTATGCGCGAGTACGGCAACCAGATCGCCGAGGCCCGTCAGCACCCGCTGACCATGCGTCGCTACATGTGGAAGCTTTCCTACTAATCACAAGTAAGTAGACCTTACGGGTTGATTGAGAGGGGATGGGGTTTGCGCCCTGTCCCCTTTTTTGCTCTGGGGAGGGCGTGTCTGCCGCGTCATAAAACCCCAGATAAAACCTACCAAAATAAACCTGTCCCTTTTTGGCAGGTGGGAGGAGATGCGTATGATCAAGGCAGTGCTGTTTGATATGGACGGCGTGCTGGTCGATACCGAGTGGTTCTACAACCGTCGTCGCGTGGCGTTTATGGAAGAGAAGGGGTTCCACTTTGACGAGATTCCCGATCTTTCGGGGTCTAACGAGCCTGCCATTTGGGAGGCGCTGGTGCCCGACGATATTGAGCTGCGTGAGCGTCTGCGCGTGGAGTACAAGCAGGTCTACAGCCCGGACCATCCCGTTCCGTATGCCGAGCTGCTCAACGAGCAGACGGGGCCGGTGATGCGTGAGCTGCACGAGCGCGGCGTGAAGTGCGCCATCGCGAGCTCGTCCTATCGCGAGCTCATTGACGAGCTGGTGGAAATTGCCGGTATCGCCGACGTGCTGGACTACACCATCAGCGGCCACGAGTGCAGTGCGTTTAAGCCCGACCCCGAGATCTACCTGCGTGCCATGGAGGCGCTGGGGGTGGAGCCTGCCGAGTGCCTGGTTATCGAGGACTCGCCTTTGGGCATCGAGGCCGGCAAGCGCTCCGGCGCCCGCGTCCTGGCACTGCGTCCGCACGAGGGCGTCAACCTGGACCAGTCCGCCGCCGACGTTGTCATCGACAACCTGACCGACATCCTACCTGCCATCTAGCAGCAAAACCACCACGAAGGTGCCTGTCCCCTTTGTGGTGGTCCATGCTACAATCGCGGGCATGCCCCACAACCACATCTGCCTTCGAAAGGAGCCTACGTGGCGAATGCCATCGATCAGCTCACGGACCGCGTGCTCGTGCTCGGCCGCCTCACCATCGTTCGCCGTGCCATTACTGCCGTGGCGGTCACCATTTCCGCCGTTCTCCAGACATTCCTGATCCAGGCGTTCATTCGGCCCGCCGACCTGCTTCCGAGCGGTCTTACCGGCGTCGCGGTTCTACTCGATCGCGTTACCTCACTGGGCGGCGTTCACATCGACATATCGCTCGGCATGCTCGCGCTCAACATTCCCGTGGCGCTCCTATGCTGGAGCGGCATTAGCAAGCGCTTCGTCATCTTCTCGATGATGCAAGTTGTGCTCTCGTCGCTGTTCCTCAACATCTTTCATTTCGCCCCGTTTTTGGGCGACAAGATCATGCTCATCATTTTTGGTGGCGTGGTCTCGGGTCTGGGTGCTGCCATCGCGCTCAAGTCCGGTGCATCAACCGGCGGCACCGACTTTATCGCGCTGTGGGTCTCCAACCACACGGGCAAGACCATCTGGGGTGTCATCTTTGGTTTCAACTGCTTTATCCTGGCGATCTTTGGCTTTATGTTTGGCTGGGACAACGCGGCGTACTCCATAGTGTTCCAGTTTATTTCGACCAAGACCATCGACAGCTTCTATCATCGCTACGACCGTGTGACGCTGCAGATCACAACGCGCAAGGCCGATGAGGTCATGACCGCCTATGTTGACCATTTTCAGCATGGTATTAGCTGCGCCGAGGTCATCGGCGGATACAGCCGTGAAAAGATGTACCTGCTGCACACCGTTGTCTCGACCTACGAGAGCCAGGACATTATCAAGCTAGTGTGCGACATTGATCCCGGCGCCGTGATCAATGTGTTCCACACGCTCAACTTTGTGGGCGGCTGGTGGGGCGGTCATGTCGACGAGCCCATGCCCACGGCCGTTCCCGATCCCGACAAGCCCGCTCGCATAGCGAGTCGTCAGGCGCGCCTCAGTGAACAGGACAGCCTGCAGCAGGACGACGGCAGGTAGGGTATTGGCATTTTGCCGGCCTGGCGCAACCCTTCCGTATGAGCCCCTCGAAAGCCTCGCTGCTTTCGAGGGGCTTTCGTTTTCAAGACTTTAGTCTGCTGGCCGCGCAGCGGCCAGCTTTGAACCACCCGCTACG
>DXMC01000024.1:25011-39015 GCA_019414365.1 Collinsella sp. | reverse complement strand
CGCAAGAGGAGCTCGACGGCCCCACGATTGCCGCGGTCGCCGAAACCAACCCCGACCTGGCCGCCAAGTTGCGCTCTGCCAAGGCAACGACCGCCGAGGCTCGCGACGCCATCCATGACGCCCGCACGGCACGCCATGCCGCGATCAAGGGCATCCACGATGCACGTGCCGCCGCTCGCCGCGAGGAGAAGCGCGGCGAGTAGTCGATTCGCGGCCATCTCGCAGTCATAGCCACATCGCGATATCAAAGCGGGGGCGGACGTTTCGACACGTCCGCCCCCGCTCATTTGTCAAGCGCTATTTCTACCGTTTCTACCCCGTCCCCAAATGGCAGGCGGCAGGGCTACTCGTCCTGCGGGTCCTCGTCGGAGCTTGGTGCAGGCTCGGGCTCGGGCTCCGGTTCCGGCATGGGCTCGGGCTCAGGCGCAGGCTCGGGCTCAGGCGCGGGCTCGGGCTCGGGCGCGGGCTCGGACTCGGGCGCCGCAGCGGAATCGGATACGGGCGCTGCGTCGGCGCTAAAACCAGCCGGAGCAGACTTCTTCTCAAACGGCAGCACAAAGGTCAGGACGTCATCCTTATCCTCATCAGCCCATTCAGCTGCATAACGCGCTACCCAATAGCCAACGGCACGATGCTTGAGCATCTTGCCAAAGACCGTGAGGAATACCGTGACAAACGCCGTCAGCACCAAGAACAATACGAGCGTGATGCCACCGCCGGTAACAAGCGCCTCAATAGCCGAAGGACGGTAGTAGTAGCTATACATACCGACAGAGGCAATGGTGCCAAAGACGAGCGTCAGGATCCAGGTGACAACGTTGGCGACCAGGCCCGTCAAAAACTCGGGAAGGAACGAAGCGCAGAACAGTTTGGTCTTGTTGTGCTTAAAGGCCGCCCAGACCTTATCGAGCGAAAACGCGCTCTCGACACGACCGGTCACCGCAAAGTGCATCACGGCAATGTCGGCGAACATCTTAAAGAAGACCCCCAAGACCGCCGTGGCAATCATAGCCAGGACAAGCAGGCCAAGCGAGCCGAACAGCGCTGCCTCGAGTGCATAAGAGCCGTAATACGAATACGAGCCCGCGGCGCCAATTACCACGCTCTCCACCAGCGAAAGCACTACACCGATAACGGGAATGGCAGCAATAACCTCGAGCACGACCGAGATAACGCTCGAAAAGACTCCGAGGCCAAACGACGTGGAACGCATGAGTGGACGATCCATACCGTCATCAACCTTGAGCGACAGATCTCGACCCCACTCAATACCAAAGCCGGAACCACACACGCTCGCAATGCAAGCTGCCAAAAAGCCGATGGCAGCTGCAATGCCGCCAATAACGGGAATAAACAGCACGAGTACCGACACAACACAAATCAGCGCCGGTAAAAAGGCAATCTGGCACACGCGCTGCAGCACGCCCGGCGTCTTGGTCATATCCTCAAACGCCTGAGCCACACAGCCCTTGGACGCATTCGCCACGGGCGGTTGCGGAACAAACTGCTGGGGCTGACCCTGAGGGGCAGAGGCTGCGGCACCGGCATTGGGGGCACCACACGCGCCGCAGAACTTGTCGTTATCGCCCATGGGGGCACCACACTGCGAACAGAACATCGAGATCATCCCTTCGTATCTTGAGCGAATCATCTGGATCGCAAACGATGTCTTTGGCATCATTATCACCCAATGTGGGGACAAATACTCCAACATGAGGCATTTGCAATGCGCAGGGCGCTATTCGATTGTTTGATGAGCTCGACCGCGTTAGTTCGTTCCGCGGAAGCCCTTGCCGACGATCTCGGAGCTGTCGACGATCGTGATAAAGGCACCCGGATCGACTTCGCGCGCATAGCGGCGCAGTTGCACGGCCTCGCGACGGCTCAGCACGCTCATGATCACCGTCACGCACTTGCCCGAGAAAGCACCGTAGCCGCGGCTGATAGTCGCCGTACGGTTGAGATGCTTGACGATAAACTCCTCGACCTTAAGGGGCTCGGAACAAATGACCGTGCAGACTTTGCGCAGGTGAATGCTCTCAATGGCTTTGTCGACCACAAGCGTCTTGGCAAACAGGCCGAGCACGCAATACAGACCGACACGCGGGCCATACAAAAAGGCCGCGATGGTCACGATGCCGATATCGACCAGTAGCAGGGCGCGGCCAATCTCGAGCGTGGTACGGCGTTTGAGGATCATAGCGAGAATGTCCGTGCCACCCGTCGAGGCGCCGATGTCAAAGACGATGGCACTGCCGAGCGCCGGCAAGATGACGGCAAAGCACAGGTCGAGCCACATATCACCCGTCAGAGAGACATCGGTCGGAATGAAGAGCTCAAACAGCGAGACGTAGGCGGACAGCGCAAACGAGGCGAAGACGCTCCAAAGAATCGCCTTGCGCTCCAAAAAGATAAAGCCCAAAACGACGAGAACCGCGTTGATAATCCACATAAAGACGCCGACGGGCAGAGTCGGGAACAGCGTGGACAGAATGACCGACATGCCCGAGGTGCCGCCAAAAGCAAAGTGATTAGGGGTTTTAAACGCAACGATGGCAAAGGCCGTAAGAATCAGACCCAGATTGAGCTCGGCAAAAAAGCGCGGGAAGCCTGGCTCCTGGCTGCGCTTTTGGCCGGCACGCTCGCCGCGCTCGATATCGGTGCGATCGACCACGCGCTCCATCGGCACTACGGGAGGACGATGCATCTCCTCGGCAGCACGCGATGCCGCCTCTGCCGCGGCGGCCTCAATCGCCCATGCCTTGCTTTCTGTTTCGTGCTCGTCGGCCATTACGGCAACCCCTCGTTAACAATTTGGAAACAATGCGCCCATTAGGGTAACGCGGAACGCGACGATTGCAACCCCTAGTTAGACGAGCGGTATGCCTACATCGGGGGGCATACAAATAACGGCCGGCCACGCTTTTGCTTGCGCGGTCGGCCGTTTAACGTTTTCGCAGATAAAACCTGCCAAAACAAACCTGTCCCTTTTTGGAAGGTTATTCGTGCTGGCTGGTGCGGTGCTCGTACTCCTCGGGGGTGATGACGTCCTCGATACGCAGGTTGACACCCGCCACCTCAAGGCCGGTCATCGCGGCAAGGCGCTCGGTGACACGCGCCTTGACATCGTCGAAGATCGCGGGCGCATAGGCGCCGTACTCGATAATGACGGAGATGTTGACGACCACGCGATTGTCATCGGTGACCTCGACCGTCACGCCCTTGGTCAGATTCTCGGCACCAAACTGCTCCTGCACAAAGTGCATGAGGTTACCCTTCATGCCCAGAACGTGCGGAACCTCGCGGGTGGCCATGGCAACGATCTTCTCGATCACACCGTTGGAATAGGTCAGCGAGTCCTCGGACTCGTCCGCTTCCTCGTCGTCCTCATCCGCATCGGACTCGGCCTCGACGAGAGCCTCGTCCTCGAGTGTTACATCCTCGGACTCGGCGGTGACGGTCTCGTCCGCCTCGAGCTCGGTATCGGCCACATCGACCTTCGTATTAAAAGCCATGGTTCCTCCTTATGCCTGCCGCGGATGCGACAGTCGAATACATATTAGCGGCCGCTAAACAGACGGCCGAAGAAGTTGACGATCCCGTTCTCGCCGTCGCGAATTTGGCCGATCACGGCGCCGATCAGCACGAAGAATGCAATGACGAGCGTGTCCCACAGGCCGAGCGTGAGCACCAACACGGCGAGGATAAAGCCAGAGACGGCACCGAGCGTGGTGTTGGGATGACGCACAGCATAGCTCCAGATGGCAGCGCCCGTACCCTTGATGAGACCCATAGCCTCGTCAAAATCCGCGGCTGCCACGTCTTGTAACTCGGTTGCCTCTGCTTTGGAATCAACAGGTTCGCTCGCCGGTGTGGCGCTCTGGTCAATCGTCAGGCGCGGCGTACGAGCGGTCTTATCTTGATTGGTATCACTCACCGGAAACCTCCACGGTCTGGACGGTAGTCTTGGACGGCAAAAAACGGACGCGCGTGGTCGTACCCGGCGTGCCGAGCATGGTGTCGCAAGCTTCTTCGATGCGCTGCTGCATCGCGGTAGCCAGAGATGCCACGTCCTTATCGTCAAGCGCGATAGCCTCGACCTTAAATCGGACGTGCGAATCGTCGGGGCCTTGGACGCGGGCCTCGACATGTTCGACCATCACGCGGTCGTCGCGCTCGGCAGCAGCCCTGGCACACGAAGAAAGCGCCGCGAGCGTGACCTCGATATTGCGCTCCCCCGCCGGATGCACGCAGGACGGCTCGCGACGAGCAAACATCAGGCGGAAGAAGCTTACCAGTACGCCAATCGCCACAACTCCGCCGCATGCCGTCACGACAATGCGCGGCATGGGGTCGCGCATCAGCAGCATAAAGCGATACGTATACGGCCCCCAAAACTGGCAGACAAGCGTACCCAGCGCCACGATGGTGGCGGCAAGATACACAATCGCTAGGGCTCGTTTGAGTACGCGCACGCGGCGCTCCCTTCAAATCTCGGCTCTCGAAATGCAAAACGGTTCGCATCATTATAAAAGAGCCGGGTCCGGTGCTCTACGCACGCGGATCCGGCTCATCTATTCCACGAGGCTTGCATGCTCGCTTCATTATGCCCAGATATGCACGGCTTAACCCGTGCGGGCGCTACTCCTCCTCGAGGGCAGCGATGACCTCGTCGGTCATGTCCATGGTGCTGTAAACATCCTGGACGTCGTCGAGCTCCTCAAGACGGTCGATGAGGCGCTGAACCTTCTTGGCGTCGGCGCCGGAGACCTCGGTCGGGGTGGTCGGGACCATGGTGGTCTCGGAGCCCTTGACCTGGACGCCCTGCTCCTCGAGCGCCTTGGAGACAGCCATGACCTCGTTGGCAGTAGTCCAGACGATCCACTCCTCGCCGGCGTCCTCGTAGTCCTCGCCACCGGCCTCGGCGATGGCCATCATGAACTCATCCTCGTCACCAGCAGCACCGTTGGCGATCATGGTCTCCTTCTTGGCGTTCTCGTCCAGGATCTCCTTGGCGACGACGATCTGGCCCTTGCGCTCAAACTGGAAGGCGACGGAGCCGGAGGTGCCCAGGTTGCCACCAGCGTGGGAGAAGGCGGAACGGACATCAGCGGCGGTACGGTTGCGGTTGTCGGTCAGGCAGTCGACGTAGACGGCGACACCGGCGGGACCGTAGCCCTCGTACACGATGTTCTCGTAGACGGCAGCGTCGGCACCCGAACCAAAAGCCTTGTCGATAGCGGACTTGATCTTGTCCTTAGGCATGGACTGAGCCTTGGCCTTGGCAACGGCAGCGGCGAGGCTGGCGTTGTTCTCGGGCAGCGGGTCACCGCCGAGACGGGCAGCAACGGTGATGTTGCGGCTGAGCTTGGAGAAGAGGGCGGAACGCTTGGCGTCCTGCGCGCCCTTACGATGCTTGGTTGTGGCCCACTTAGAGTGTCCGGACATACGTGTCTCCTATCGGTTTCGACCTAAAGCCCAGCGCAGATGCTCGGGCAATATAAACAAACGTCGTTATGATATACCTACTGGCCTGCGAGATAAACCCCAAAATGAAGGCGTCGTGATGATGGCCCCCTTGGTGCAAAGAAACCTGCCCCCAATGCACCAAGTTAGGACCAGAGGAAGTCGCTGCGGGTGACGGTAGCGCCGATGGCGAAGGGCATGCAGGCGATGACCGGATACAGGTAGCGCATGTAAGTCGAGCCGTTGCACGGGCCAATCAGGCACACGGCGAGCACGCCCAACAGCGGCACCCAGATCGCCAGCGCACGCCATGAATGACGACGCAGCAGGTAGACCACCACGGCGATCATGATCCACACATAGGTGGCCGAGCTCATGGTGAGCGAGATAAAGGGAACACGCTGCACCGCCACACGGTACAAATTGATCAGGTGGTCGCACCAGCGCACCACGTTGCTGTCAACCGGATGGAAGTCGAAGTACTTGAGGTTGTCGGGACGCGCCATGATCTCGGCACTACGCGCCGTGCTGTAGACCCAGGCATCGCGGGCACTCGGATAAAAGTAGCCGTAGTAGTTATTGATGAGCGCCGAGATATAGCACTCGGGATCCTTTTTGAACATCTGGGCCCATACCTCAAAATAGGCATCGACGTCCTCCTGCGAGGCGTACTCGTTAAAGCAGTTCTTGACGGCATCGGACTTGTCGGGGTTGTAGCGGCGGCCCAGGTTCTCGTACTTGAGTACGCGATCGATCACGGCACGCTCTTCATCGGTCACCGAACCGTCGCAAGGAGCCTCCACGATGGTGCCGTCCTCCTTAACCGTGGGGTTGACGCCCGAGTTGAGGCCGTCGTGCTTTTGGACGAAACGAGCCGTCTGCTGGAACGGAATCGAGAGGATTTCGCGCTTGGAACCAGGCGTGATATCGTGCGCCGGCATAAAGACCTTGGTGAAGTACATATTAGAGGCAAGGCAGAGCGCGAGCACCGCGAGGACACCGACCCAGCGGAAACGCGGGATGGCGCCTGAAGGCGCAGCACCAGTCTGCTTGGCTGCACGACGAGCCACATGCACGTCCCATACGCAAAACGCCGCCGCGATTACGCATGCCACCAGGGGAAACACCAGACCGCCGTTGCGCAGGAACGTGGAACCCATGGCGCCCAGAGCGAGCAGCAGCCAGTCGTGGCGCGCAAAGAGCACGGGGGCTTTCTCGCCCGCTCGCTCGGCATTGGCATCACGACGGGGCAAGCCACATGCCACGAGCTTGACGGTCTGTACCAGCAGCACCAAAAACGCGTCGGCAAAGAGCACGTCTTTGGTGAGCAACGCCGCGTAGTTAGAGAACATCGGCATAAACGCAAAGAACAGCAGGATCGCACCGCGAACCGGCAGGCTCACGCCCAGTTTGCGCAGCGACGAAATGGAATAGGCCATGCAGGCGGCCGTGATGACAAATTGAGCGCAGGTATAGATGATGAGGCCCGCGTTAGCGCTGTTGAACAGTGAAAGCCCCAGCTGGACGCACGAACCGATGATAGCCGTGTGCACCACGGGGTGATGTCCGTTGAGCAACACATTGGGATTGAGCAGACGTAGGTAGTCACTCGTGCCGTTGGGGTAGTTGAACCACTGGCGAATCTGCGCACCCGTATCTCCCATAAAAAGACCGGGCAGCGAAGCGATGAGCGTGGGCGCCCAGGCGATCATAAGCACCAGGAAGGGCCCGGCAAAGGGATGGACCGAGAGCACGGCGTGAGTCACACGCCATACGCGGCCAAAGTGCGCTTCGGAAAACGGAATGCGCCGAGAGCTCAGCCAATCTAGACACTCAAAGGCAAGGTAGAAGGCAACGACCGCCAAGAGCATCCAGCCCGCGCCGCCAATCCAGGCGCAGATGATGCGGGCTTTGTCGCCAAGGACAATCTCGGCCGAGTCGGTGAGATCGTAGCTGCGGCCGAACACCATGCAGATGGCGAAGAACAGCGACGGCAGAATGATCGATGGACGCCAGGTGTCGCCACGGCCAAAGAACACGTAGCGAAACGGCAAGGTGAGCAGGCAGGCAAGTGCAAGCAACATGACCGCGTCGGTATGGCCGGCAAACGAGAGGAGCACCTCGTAGCACACGTACAGCATGCCCGAGGCTTTGGGGTCAATCGCCAAGACTGCGTTGCTCGACACCGGGGCGGGATCGATGGAAAACGCTGTGGTCGCCAACAGCGCGAGCAAAAATGCGATGAGCGTCTGCTTGGCGGGGTAGCGCTTAAACCAGACGATGCGGGCAGCGTCGCGCGCAGCCGTTGTGGAGAGATCGGAATCCTTCACAGTCCAAAAAGCCTTTCTAGAAACCTGCCAAAAAGGGACAGGTTTATTTTGGCAGGTTTTATCTGGGGAAACGTTACGGTTCTATCATCGTTGCCCAGCGAACCACCACAAAGGTGCCTGTCCCCTTTGTGGTGGTTAGGCGTCGAGGTAGATGCGCTGGAGTTGGTTGCGGCGACGAGCAAAGATGATGAGCGCCAGGCCCGCGATTACGAGCGGCAGGCTCAACAGCTGACCCATGGTGATGACGCCACCAAGCAGATAGCCCAGCTGGGCATCGGGCACGCGC
This sequence comes from Collinsella sp., assembly GCA_019414365.1. GTDB lineage: Bacteria > Actinomycetota > Coriobacteriia > Coriobacteriales > Coriobacteriaceae > Collinsella. Next base: position 30,933 of record DXMC01000024.1, on the reverse strand, counting down.
ACAAACTCAATGAGGAAGCGGACGATGCCGTAACCCATCACGAACACGCCCATAAACGTGCCTTGGGGCAGTAGCGGCTTTTTGCGGCTGAGCACCTGCAGAATGCAAAAGAGCACGATGCCCTCAAGAAATGCCTCGTAGAGCTGGGAGGGGTGACGCGGCATATCGCCCGCGGTACCGCCAAAGACCACGCCCCAGGGCAGATCGGTCGGCTTGCCCCACAGCTCACCATTGACAAAGTTGGCACAACGGCCCAGGCACAAGGCCAGCGGCGCGCCTATGACGGCAAGGTCTGCCAAAGTCCAGGCATCGAGCTTATACATGCGGCACACGATGATGCCGCCGATAATGCCGCCCACCAAACCGCCATGGAAGCTCATGCCGCCCTCGTTGGTGGCAAAGATTTCGAGCGGGTGCGCCCAGTAGTAGCCATCACCGTAAAAGACGACGTAGAACAGACGCGCACCGATAATGAGGCCAAAAACCACGCCGACCACGACACTCGTCAGGTCGTCAATCGTGATGTTAAAGCCCCAGCGACGCTGCGTGCGGTACATGACGACCGCCGTGAGCAGGGCGCCGACCACATAGGCCAGACCATACCAGTAAATCGTGATAGGCCCCGCCGAAATCGCGACGGGATCAAGCATATGGTAGAAGTCGTTGAGCATGTCGACCCTCCTACTCCCTACATACCAAATGCGGCCGCGGGCCTTGCGCTCGCAGCCGCATATTTGGGCGTAACGTCTATGCGGAGTATGCCGTCCGCAGCTTTCGCAGCTTAGAACGGCGCGTACTCGTCGTACAGGTCCTCGGCCTCGCCGGAGGCATTGACCTGCTCAACTCGTGTAACGCCGGGCACATGCTCCTTCAGGATGCGCTCAATACCCATGGACAGGGTCAGCGAGCTCATGGGGCAGCCGGCGCAAGCGCCCTGCAGCTCCAGTTTGACGACGCCCTCGTCGTCAACGCCCACATACTCCATATCGCCGCCGTCGGCCTGCAGGTTGGGGCGAATCTCTTCAAGAACCTTCTTAAGCAGCTCTTCGTTAACAGCCACAGGGGCTCCTTTCTCACAATTACGCGGGCGCGCCCGCGGACAGAAGCTATGTTACTACAGCCGTGTACCCGCTCACGAGCCGTCCATGCGCGCAGACGCGACTTTCACGAGTAGTCAATTTGGGACGGGGCTCTTTTGGCTGCCTTTTGTTGCCAGCTGGCGTTGCCACGCGCTACTGCTGAGCCTGCCCCTCGGTGCCGATGTGAACATCGACGATAACCTGGCGGTAGCTAATGCCGCAGGAGTCGAGGATGCGGCGGCTGATGCGTCCGTCATCGGTGTCGGCGTACTTGTTGTCCAGGTAGACAACCTCGCCCACGCCCACCTGCGCCAAAATCTTGGCGCAGTCGTGGCACGGGAACAGCGTGACGTAGACCGTGGAACCCTCAAGATCTTTGAGCGAGCCACGGTAGTTGAGCACGGCGTTTGCCTCGGCATGCACCACGTAGTTGTGCTTGTCCTGCAACGGGTCGTCGCTCGTGCCCCACGGGAAAAAGTCGTCGTTGAGCGCCGAGGGCGTACCGTTGTAGCCCACCGAAAGGATGCGGTGGTTGGTGCTGGCGATGCACGCGCCCACCTGCGTGTTGGGGTCCTTACTGCGGCGCTGCGCGGCGATGGCCACGCTCATAAAGAACTCGTCCCAGCTAATGACGTCCAGGCGCTTGCCTGACGAAGTTTGATGAAGATCGTCCGACATGGCAGACACCTCCGTAATCGCAATAATTTGACCCATTGTAGCAGGTGAAAGGTGGGGCTGTTTCCTCTTCCACCGATGTCCTCGGCTTTATGCGCGACGAGGCTTTTGATTGATGCGGTAGAGCTCGGCGAGACCCCGCAGCGTCAGCGCGTCATCGACCGTCAGGCTATGGCCGACCAGCGCCGCAAGTGCCTCGGCATCGTCGCCGGTAATGACGATGGGTACATTGCCCTCCCCCGCGGCCTTGGTCGCGCGCATCTCGGCAAGCACCATGTCGAGCATGCCGTCGATGCGTGCCACCTCGCCCAGAACCACGCCCGAACGCATGGCCTCGCGCGTGTTGCGGCCGATTACATGTGTGGGTGCCGAGGGCTCGACCTGCGGCAGGCGTGCCGCAGCAGCCGAGAGCGAGCGGGCGCCGAGCGCCAGACCCGGCGCGATGACGCCGCCGACAAAGGTACCGCGCGCATCGATGACCTCAATATTGGTCGTAGTGCCCAGGTCGATCACGATGCACGGAGAGCCGTAGACGGCACGGGCCGCCACGGCGTCGGCGATGCGGTCGGGACCGATCTCGGCCGGGTCATCGTAGTGCACAGGCATGCCGGTCTTAAGTCCCGGCCCCACGGTGAGCACGCGCCCCGTGCAGGTGCGGGAAAGCGCCGTCTTCCAAGGGCGCTCGAGCGCCGGGACTACACAGCTCAGCACGGCCGCGGCGGGTGCAAGCACCCCGGGCACACCTGCATCGGCGGCGAGCGCGCCCATGACCTGCACAAGTCGCATGCGCGCTTCGTCGGCCGTAATGCTCGACGGCGTCGTGATCTCGCATGTCGCAAGCGGACATTCCTGCGCCGCGGCCGAATCCTCTGCAAACAGGCCAAAGCGAATGAACGTGTTGCCCACGTCGACCGTCAATATATATGCGCACCCATCAAGCATCGTCGGCGCTCCTTTCGTCTGCCCAGCAGTATATCGCCTACCTAAACCAGTCATCCCAAAATGACTAGCTTGCGGCTATACTGGTGCGCGGTCGTTTGCGAGCTCACACGGCGGCCCTTGGTAACCCGACTTCCCGCGCCGTATCCGTAACGGCGCTCCCGGGGGAAGCGGATATACGCAAAGGAGTTTTATATGAGCAATCCCTCGAACCGCGCTTCGATGCGCGGGCAACTCACGCTGCGCGGCGTCGTCATCGGCGTCCTTGGCTGCGTGATCATCACGGCAAGCTCGGCCTACACGGCCCTCAAGATGGGTGCACTCCCCTGGCCGATTGTTTTCGCTGCCGTCATCTCGCTGTTCTTCCTGAAGCTCATGGGTGACGCCAGCCTCAACGAGGCCAACGTCACCCACACCATCATGTCCGCGGGCGCCATGGTCGCCGGCGGCCTGGCGTTTACCATCCCGGGCGCCTGGATGCTGGGCTATGCCGACCAGATCAGCTGGCTCGACATGTTTATCGTGGCACTCGCCGGCACCATCTTGGGCCTGCTGGCAACGGCGCTCATCCACCGCCACTTTATCGTGGACGCCGCGCTGGAGTTTCCCACCGGCAATGCCGCAGCTCAGACACTGCGCGCCACCGAGGCCGGCGGCAAGACCGGCAAGCAGCTCTTTGGCTCTATGGCCATCGCAGGCATCTACAGCGTGCTTCGCGACGCTCTGGGCGTGGTGCCCAGCATGCTATGCACGCTCAACATCCCCGGCGTGACCTTTGGCATCTACAACTCGCCCATGCTGCTCTCCGTCGGCTTCCTCGTGGGATTCGCCCCCGTCGCCTTCTGGTTTGCCGGTGCCCTGCTGGGCAACTTTGGCATCATCGTGGGCGGCACCGCTGCCGGTCTGTTCGACGTTGTGACTGCGCAGGGCATCGTCAAGTCCCTGGGCATGGGCCTCATGATGGGCTTTGGCGTCGCCGTCGTCCTCAAGGACATCCTGCCGCAGGTCGCCGGCATCGTCCGCGGTCTTGCCGCCGACAGCTCCACCGACACCGACGAGCAGTCGCTCATCTCGGGCTCCCTCAAGCTCGACGCCGGTATCATCGGCCTGGGCGCTGCCGCCATCGCCGTGATCATCGCCATCGTGCTTGACCTTGGCCCCGTTCCGGCCGTCATCGTCACGCTATTCACCTTTGTCACCACCATCATGAGCGCGCAGAGCTGCGGCCAGACGGGCATCGACCCCATGGAGATCTTTGGCCTCATCGTCATGCTCATCGTTGCCGCCTTCGCGCAGCTCGCTCAGGTCAAGCTGTTCTTTATCGCCGGCATCGTGGCCGTAGCGTGCGGCCTTGCGGGCGACGTCATGAACGACTTTAAGGCTGGCGCCGTGCTGGGCACCAACCCGCGTGCGCAGTGGATCGGCCAAGCCATTGGCGGCATCGTGGGCGCCCTGGTCGCCGCAGCCGTCATGGTCGCGCTCGTCACCGCCTATGGCCCGGACGCCTTTGGCCCCGACAAGAGCTTTGTTGCCGCGCAGGCAAGCGTCGTCGCCACCATGGTCTCGGGCATCCCGAGCGTCCCGTGGTTCGTTGGCGGCTTTATCGCCGGCATCGTCATGTACTGGCTCGGCATTCCGGCCATGATGATCGGCCTGGGCGTGTACCTGCCGTTCTACATGTCACTCACGGCATTCCTGGGCTCCTGCGTCAAACTCGCCTACGACAAGTGGTCCGCCCACCGCGACGCCACCGCCGGTCTTTCTGACGAGGAGAGGGCTGCCAAGGATGCCGCCTTCCAGGAGCAGGGCTTGGTCGTTGCCAGCGGCCTGCTCGGCGGCGAGTCCATCGTCGGCGTTATCCTGGCGTTTGTCTCCGTGGGCTTAAGCCTGCTGGGCTAAGCTGAGCAGCTGCTCGACAGCAACCATATTGCCTACGATTTGCCCGGTCGGTAGCTTTCGCGGCTACCGACCGGGCTTTTTGATATCGAAACAAAGAAAGGCCAGCGCGCTGCGTATGACAGCGCGCCGGCCTTATCGGTTGAGTTATCGAGTCGGCCTCGCGACATACCGCAATTCGTCGCGAGGCCAGCGCTCAATACGCTACATCTGCTTGCGACGACGATCGCTCAGCGTCACGCCCGCGGCAACGAGCGTAATGCCGCCGATGACGAACACCTCGCCCGCAAGAGCGGAATTGTCGCCAGTCTGGGCGAGCGCGGCAGGCGCGGCCTGTTTCTTGGCGACAGGAGCCTTTGCGGCAGCCTGCGCAACCTGAGGCTTAGCCTGCGGCTCGGCCTTGGGATGATACTTGTCGTACTCGGCCTGCGCGGCAGCCAGGGCATCCTTGGCATCGCCAAGCTCGGCAAGCGCGGCGGCATAGGCGTCGTTGGCATCGGACAGCTTGGCATCGGCATCGCTCAGGGCAGCCTTGAGGCCAGCGGCGGCATCGACGGCGGCCTTATAGCGAGCGTAGGCAGCGTTCAGCTTGACCAGCTTCTCGTTGCCCGTCGTGCCCGCGGCAAGGGATGCCTTGTGGTCGACAGCCTCAAGATCGGCCTTGAGTGCCTCATCGCTGGCAAGCTCGGCCTTGGCCTTGACGATCTCGAAGTTCGCATCGACGACGGCTTCGTTGGCGGCCTCGAGCTGCTTCTGGGCATCGGCGACACCGGCGACGGCAGCGTCATAGGCGGCCTTGGCGTCGTCGACCGCCTTCTGGGCACCGGCGAAGCGCTCGAAGGCCTTGTTTGCGGTGGCAAGCTCGTCCTCGGCGGCCTTGGCCTTCGCCTGTGCGTCGGACAGGGTCTGCGTCTTGGCGGCAACTGCCTGCTTGGCGCCCGAAAGAGCGGTCGCGGCGTGCACATCTGCGGCCTGAGCCTTGTCAACGCCAGCCTGGGCAGTGTCGTCGGCCTTCTTGGCATCGTTAAGCGTGCCCTGCTTGTTCGCAAGATCCGTCTTGGCGGCATCGCACTTGGCGGCAAGGTCCTTGACCGAAGCGGTAGCGTTGTCATACGCCTCGTTGGCCTGTTCGGACTTTGCCTTGGCGGCCTCGCGGGCGCTGCGAGCCTTCGCCTTGTGAGCAGCGGTGTCGGCTGCCTTCGTCTTGCTGTCAGCAAGCGCGGCGTTTGCCTTATCGAGAGCTGCCTGGGCAGTAGCGGCCTCGCCCTTGGCGGCATCGAGCTTGGTCTGGGGCGTTTTGACGTCGATACCCTTGAGTTTGGCTTCGGCGGCG
>DXMC01000024.1:0-25001 GCA_019414365.1 Collinsella sp. | reverse complement strand
GCGGTGCCGGACTTGGCCTTCTCGTACTCGCCCTTGGCGGTGTTCGCGTTCGTGTCGGCCGCGGTATAGGCGTCATGCGCCGCATCCTGCTTATTTACCGCTGCAAAGTAAGCTTTCTTAGTAGTACCGAAGTTCTTCTGCGCCTCCGCCAGCTTATTCTGTAGTTGCTTCAGCTGCTCCTTCTGCTCCTGCGTGCCGCCTGCATTGTAGGCGGAATCGATGTAGTCGTTGAGGAGCTTCTTGAACTCGGGGACAGTGAAATCAGCCTGAGTGTCATCAGCGCTGTAATCGAATGCGGTTACCTCGGAATCGGTGTTCTTTCCGCTACCGGTTGCGATACCGATAGCCACCGTAGCGGAATCGATAATGTTGAGATAGTGCCCGCACTTGTCTCCTCTTTCCTTACCGTTCTCATCTTTTGTACCGTGATACACATCGTAATAGTTTTGGAAGATATAGTACGAATCATAGCGATGAGCCATGAGATCTTTGCCGGCCTCGCTATCCACACCGTACTTTTTAATCCAATTCTCGTAATTAACCTTCTCCTGAGTGTAGAGACCGGTATAGGGCCATCCGAGAGTGTCCTCGGTCTCGCCGCCGGTATATGCGCCGCCTCCGCCGGCAAGATTTTCACCGTTATCCCAGTAGCAGCCTGAGTGTCCCCAGATGTTCGATGAATATGATGCATTAAGGGCGGCTGCCACAGTCATGCGGAGGCTGACGCTGAGCGCCGACTGACCGTTCGCCTTGCGGAGGTTGTTCTGGGTGTCGAGATATGTCAGGGCGTTGCGCATCTGCTCCAGGGAAAGCGGGTTGGTGTCGCGAGACATGTCCTGATCGACGTACTGGTCATACCATTCGGCCTTGTCATCGGCACCGGTGAGTGTAGCCAATGCGTCCTTGGCGTTCGACTTCTGCTGGGCGGTGAAATCGCTGCTGTTGCTGATGTAGGCCATAAAGCCGAGCATGCCCTTATTGATGACTTCCTGGTCAACGGTCATGTTGGACTTGAGGTCAGCAATCTGCTGCTCAAGAGCCTCAACCTGGACATTAGCAGCGTCATAAGCCTTTTCCGCGGCGTTCGAAGCAGCGCAGGCTGCCTCCCACTCGCTGCGCTTCTGCTTACGAACTTCGACAAGCTTATCGTACGCGTTCTTCTTGTCTGCTTCGGCCTGCTGTGCCTTCTCGTATGCGGCCTTGGCGGCGTCGCGCTTGCTGACGGCGGCGTCGTACTCCTTGCTTACCGCATCATATGCAGACCGGGCAGATGCCACAGCAGCGTTGGCGGCGTCGGCCTTCTCCTGCGCGGCGGTGGCGGCAGTCTGCGCGGCCTGCAGGTTCGCCTGTGCGGTGGCGTCTGCAGTCGTCGCGGCTTCGAGCGCGGCATCCGCGGTCTTGAGCTCACCAGCAGCAGCTTTCTTGGCGGCCTCAAGCGCACTCAGGTCAACACCCGTACCCGAGACGGCAGCATCGAGCGCGGCCTGCGCCTGGTTGAACTTCTGCTGGGCGTTATCGCGCGCGGTGGTTGCGGCTGCGAGAGCAGCGGCAGTCTCCTGCTTCTTGGCCTGGGCGGAAGTCAGAGCGGCCTCAGTGTCCTTCTTTTCCTGCTGAGCGCTCGCCTCGGCAGCCTTGGCCTGGTCCAGATTGGTCTGTGCAGTAGCAACGGCCTTATTGGCGTCATCGAGCTTTGCCTGCGCGTCCTCGACGGCTTTCTTGGCGGCCTCGTACTCGTCCATACCCATGGCCTCGAGCTTGGCTTGGGCATCATCGAGGGCCTTCTTGGCCTCATCCTGCTTTGCCTTGGCGTCCTTGAGCGCCTGGGTCTTATCCTCGACACTCTTGTTGGCTTGATCGAGCTGATCGTTCAGGTCGCCCAGCTTCTTCTGCTGCTGCTCGGTCTTTTCGACGGCGGCTTTGAGCTCGTCAATCTTCTCCTGGAGCGCGGCGACTTCTGCTGCGTTCTGCTCGATTTCGTTGTCGCTCACAGCCTGCGAGGCCTGATTCTTTTGCTGCTGCGCCTGCTTTTGAGACTGGCCCGCCGCATCGGCGTTCTTCTGGGCGGCATCGTAGGCGGCCTGAGCGTCCTTGAGCTGCTTTGCCGACTCCTCGGCCAGCTGGGCAGCCGTCTTTACGACCGCTTGGTTACCGGCGGCAACGGTGTTCTCTACAGAACTACCCCCCCCCTGAACAGAATCGCCGTTATCGGTTGACGGTGCGGCGATTGCCGCCAGCGGCGACATAAGCGGCTGAGCAATGAGGCCCGCCGTCAAAACGGTTGCGACGGCGCGGTTGGCAACGCCCTTGACGTTGACGGCCTTAGCCCGAGGCTCAAAGTGTTGTGGACTGTAGTTTGCCATGGCTTTCTCCCTTTGACACGGATGTATCCATACGCTTCAAACTGTAGGTGCCGATTTTTGAATTCTGTTGCGCAACATTGGTCACCAGCGGATTTTTTGAAATTCGCGCTCTCGTGCTTCACAATTTCGTCACATATGTAGGAGCTGGTGCATCATATTCTTGCGGGATCGAATTGAGCCTGTGATTTGCATTTGCTCCCGCGTCATCCGCCCTATCGGATTCCGCATCCAACAGACACCCCGCCCGCCACGGTGTAGAGTTAGGACAACGGGCGCGTTGCGCGGACCGCGCTGGAATGAGGTGAACATGGAACTCGATAAACAACAGCTCAAGCGACTGCGCGAACGGCATCACCGGCGCCACGGCATACGCCCTGCCCATAGCGAGGCTGCCGAGCAGGCTGGTCGCTTTTTAAAGCGCGCGTTCAACATTCGCGAGGGACGCGCGCCCTATCACGTGATCCGCAAGCGTTTTGTAAACGGGGCGCGCCTGACTGGCTCCCACCTATGCATCCTCATCATCGCCATGTTGATCGCAAGTATTGGCCTCGATATCGACTCAGACATCGCCATCGTGGGCGCCATGCTCATCTGCCCGCTCATGGGTTCGGTCCTTGCCATGGCATACGGCATCGCCACGCTCGACCGCGAGATTACCGTCGAAGCCGTCGCCAGCCTTGCGCTGCAAATGGCCTTTTGCCTGGTCACCTCCACGTTGTACTTTAAGCTCTCGCCCCTTGGCGCCACCACGGCCGCCATCATCGACAACTCGACACCCACCGTATGGGACCTTACCGTCGCACTCGCAGGCGGCTTTGCAGGCGGGCTGGGCAACTCGCGCGACCAGGAACCCGCCACGCTTATCGCCGGCGTGGCCGTGGCGACCGCGCTCATGCCGCCCCTGTGCGCGGCGGGTTACGGCATCGCCATTGCAAGCGGATCGCTGTTTCTCTCGGCGCTCTACGAGTTTGGCATCAACGTGGTCTTTATCGCACTGGCTGCCGAAGCCGTGCTGCTTCTTTTGCGCGTGCCGCTCAAGCGCGACCTGAACGGCGACGGTATTGTGACCGCCGAGGAAAATGCCGAGGTCGACGAGCTGTCACGCAAGGTGCGCCGCCGCATTATTGTGGGCACGGTGATCTTTGCCATCCCCTGCATCGTTATGACCGCGGGGTCCATTGGCTCGGCGCAGGCCGGCGTGCAGGACGGCTACGGCGTCACCGAGACCACACGCGAGCTTGCCGCGGTGCTGCCGGGCTTTAAGGATTACACCGTCGCCGTCGAGACCTCGGCTACCGAGGGCGAGGAAGAGGGCATCGTCGAGCGCGAGATTGTCGCCCATGTGACAACGAGCGAGGCGCTCGGGGCGCACGACCGCCTCGTCGCCCGCAAGCTCATCGACCTCAATGTGCCCGAGCTCGATCGCGTGGAGTTCGATGTGAAGTGATGCCGGCGCGGGATGAATGCTCGCACGGACGCAAGTTACGACGAGGCGCAGACGCGATACGGACACGAGCAAATTGCGGGGTGCAGTTCACACCCGAGCCCCGCTCGCTGTTTTATTGCCGTGAATCAACTGTCCAGATCGACATCGCCAGACTCCACCGTAAACGCAGGTTTGGTGCTCACAAGATAAAATCGGGTCACCTTAGTATTTCTAATTAGGTAAATCTGCCCCTGATTGCGCCGGCGCGATATATACGCAACGTGGACCGTACCGAATTCTTCGCCGTTTTCCTTCTTTAATATCAGGATGTTGGGGTCATCCGTACGCTTAAACTGCCCGTCAACGCAGCTGCCGTCTTTGTCGACCAGTTGCCACCGATGGTTATCCTCTTCAAGAAAGGCCAGGGTTTCCAGACTCGTCTTGTCGTCCCGATAGTAACCGTCAATGGCAAACCCTTCGGAAGCGCATTCCTGCATATAGGACGTTTCTCGGCTTATAGCAAACAGCCCTGTAGCGCCCAGGAGCACAGCCAGGCAGACCACTGCAAGGGCTATCGAAATAGCACGGCGACCCATGTTAGCCCAGCCGATAGTTGCTTAACGGAGCGTGAAACATACCTGGAACCTCCGATATCAGGGGGAACGTCGCCAGCAGGCTGGCGACAACTATATGTTTCTGACATCAAACCATATGGCTGCCACTCGCGGAGGGGGCATCGGCGAACGGCGTGTTTTCATACTCCATTGGTCAAACCTAAGCGCGGCCCTACAGCTCGTACTTGTGCACGCGGTAGATGTACTTTTCGGCTTCCATCTCGTAGGTGGTGATGGACAGTCCATAGCGATCGTACTCGGCAAAGGTCTTGGCCATGCCCGATGCCACGAGCATGCTGTTCGAATTGCCGACGCGCTGCGCACTGCTAACGTAGCCCGAGAACGGCACCGCGATCTGGTCTTCGAGCTCGTAGGTGCGCGCCATCTCGTCCACCGTAAAGATGCGCCCAAACGAATGCGAGCCGCGGCTGTAGTCGGTCACCACCGCGGCGCCCAGCTGGCCCCAGTCGAACTTGGGGTAGCTCTCGGTCGCACCAAAGTTGTTGTCGTATAGCAGCACCTGGTAGCGACCAGTCGCTGCCGTGTCAGAACTCGGCAGATACGTCACGCTGTGCTGGCCTGCATTGAGCGAGAAATCGCCCTGGGCCTGCAATAACTTGTCTTCAAAGCCCGAGCCAGCCCATTGCCACTCCTTTCTATTTCTGGGTCCATCTTCTCACTGCTGGCGGCCGAAAATGATCCGTTTTCCTCCGACCCCGAGGGATCGTTCTTAGTACTTGAAGAAGCCCTCGCCCGAGCTTTCGCCCAGCTTGCCTTCGTCGAGCATTTTCTTGAGAACGGAGGCCATGGCCTTAAAGTTGTAGGGCATCATCATCTTCTTGAGCAGCGGGCTCACCAGGCCCGGCACCTTCTGATACTGCATGACGATGTTGTAGGCCGTCTGGATACCCACCGTGTCGAATACGCGGAACGGGCCCTTGGGAGCGCCGGTGCCACGCGTCCACGCGAGGTCGATGCTCTTGGGGTCGCTGACGCCCGAGACGTACAGATCAAGGCCCGAAAGCAGCCACGGTACCAACATGGAGTTGAGCAGATAACCGTTCTTTTCCTTGTTGACGGGCAACGCCAGCATACGGATGTCGTTGGCAAAGTCGACGAGTTCATCGAAGTAGCGCTTGTCGGTCTGGTCCTGTGCCATGACCTCGGTCATGTTGTTCTTCCAGATAGAGTTGGCAAAGTGCAGCGACAGGTACTTCTCGGGGCGGCCAGTGTACTTGGCAAAGGTACTCGGCAGTAACGTGGAGGAGTTGGTCACGACGACGGTCTTTTGCGGAAGGACCGGGGCGAGCTTCTTGTAAAAATCGATTTTTGCCTGGGTGTCCTCGGCCATAGACTCGATGACCAAGTCGGCGTCGGCCACTGCCTTGGCAAGATCGAGCTCCAGCTTGAGTGTGGAGTAGGCGCGCTCAACGGCGGCGAGTGCCGCCTCTTTGTCGAAGGGCTTGCCGCTATCGGCGATACCGGAGCACCACTCGCCCGTGCCGTCCGCCATACCCTCGATTGCCGCGATGTACTCCTCGCGCACATGATCGATCTTGGGCTGGGTGCGACCGATGCTGCCCTCGCTGCGCAGCCAAATCGTTACATCGAAGCCGCAGTAGGCAGCCTGAAAGGCAATCTGGCTTCCCAACACGCCGCCGCCGGCAACGCAAACGGTCTTGTAGCTCATAGGAACAGTCCTCTCTTACGTAATTCCATAGATGTGTATTTATTCAACCGTAAGAGGGCTGCACACTGGGGGTGGGTTCTATAAACGGACGGTAATTTGCGGCGAACGGCTACATCTGTTCATTATCTCAGGGTTCCGAGGGCGATTTTTTGTGCCACCGAGACGTCGTTTGCGGAAGTATGCGGCAAATTCCGGAACCCTTGAGCACCCCCCGATTTTCCGCCAATAAAACCGCAGGTACAGGGCTTGGACATATTCGGTGTGCTCGGTCTATTCAGATTTTGCCGCATACTTCCGAAATCTGAGTTCGCAAAGGGTGATAGTCGGGGCGTTTACGCAACATATGTCCAAGCAAAAACGGGTGGTAGCCGGTACGGCCACCACCCGTTTGTCTCATATCCAGCCCATAGCAGGCCAGCTACTTCTTAATGCCGCGTCCCAGGCGCTCAGCGACCGACGCCACGGCGCTCTCATCGACCGAACCGCAGCTCACGCAGCCGTCGTGGGCACGCATCTGGCCGGTGACCTCGTCCATCGCGAGCGGCGCCACCTTCTCGAGCTTAAAGCCCTTGCCGGCGCGCATGTTTTCCTTGGCCACGCTGATCATGAGCTTAATACGGTTGAGCTGGTTGACCTCGGACGCACCAGGATCATAGTCCACCGCAACGATGTTGCTCTCGGGATGCTGGCGGCGCAGCTCCTTAATCACGGCCTTGCCCACCACGTGATTGGGCAGGCACGCGAAGGGCTGCGTGCAGATGATATTGGGTGCGCCATGATCGATCAGGTCGAGCATCTCGGCCGTGAGCAGCCAGCCCTCGCCCATGTTGTTGCACACCGAAAGCACCGTGCGGGCCTTGTCGGCCATGGTGCCGATGCGCTCGGGCGCCTCGAAGCGGCGGGACTTCTCGAGCATCTCCTCCACCGGCGTGCGCATCCAGTCCACGAGCTTGATGAGCGCCTGCATACCAGCGCGCGTGGTAGCGGAGCTTCCCAACTCGTCCTTCTGCAGCTCGGCGTTGCTCATGGAGTACAGGAAAAAGTCGAGCAGACCCGGCACCACGGCCTCGCAGCCCTCGCGCTCGATGACATCGACCACGTGGTTGTTGGCTGTGGGATGGAACTTGACCAGGATCTCGCCGACCACGCCCACGCGCGGCTTGGTACCCTCGCCCACGAGCGGCATGGTGTCGAACGCGCGGATGGCCTCGCGGCACAGCTTGGTGTAGTTGTGGCGGTTAAACTTGGGCGCCAGCTTGCGAGCGCGCGCCATGTACTCCTCGTAGAGCGCGTTGGCGGCACCGGGCGTAGCCTCGTACGGGCGGCAGCGATAGAGCATCTGCATCATCACGTCGCCAAAGAGCACCGCGTAGACTGCCTGCTTAAGCAGCGCCGGCGTAATCTTAAAGCCAGGGTTGTCCTCGCCCAGCGCCACGGCCGAAAGCGAGATCACCGGGATCTCGGGGTGGCCGCTCTCGCGCAGGGCCTTGCGGATGAGCGCGATGTAGTTGGTGGCACGGCAGCCGCCGCCGGTCTGGCTGATAACCACGGCTGTCTTGGACAGGTCGTATCGACCGCTCTCGATGGCCTCCATGATCTGGCCCGTCACCAGGATCGACGGATAGCAGATGTCGTTGTTCACGTAGCGCAGGCCGGCCTCGACGGCATCGTGATCGGTCGAGGGCAGCAGCTCCAAGTTGTAGCCAGCACCACGGAACACCTCTTTGACCAGGTCAAAGTGGATCGGCGCCATCTGCGGGCACAGGATGGTGTAGCCCTCCTCGCGCATCTGCTCGGTAAAGGGCACCTTGGGCCACGCGGTCGAAGCACTCTCGCGCTGCGCCTCGAACGTGTACTTACGGCTCGCGAACGCGGGGGCATCCGTGGAGGGCGCCACCGGCGCGGCATCGCCCTGCTCGTAAGTCTCGCCCGCGGCCGTAGCCTCGGCCAAGCGCTCGGCCTCCTGGTCCTTGAGCGCCGCCATGAGCGAGCGAATACGGATACGCGCGGCGCCCAAGTTGGACACCTCGTCAATCTTGAGCACGGTGTAAATCTTGCCGCTGGCCTCCAGGATCTCCTGCACCTGATCAGTGGTCAGAGCGTCCAGGCCGCAGCCGAAGGAATTGAGCTGGATCAGGTCCAGGTCGTTGCGCATCGTCACAAAACGGGCGACGGCGTACAGGCGGCTGTGATACATCCACTGATCGACGACGCGAATCGGACGCTCGGGCTTCACCAGATGCGCGAGCGAATCCTCGGTAAAGACCGCAAAGCCAAAGCTCGAGATAAGCTCGGGCAGGGCATGGTTGATCTCGGGGTCGTTATGGTAGGGACGACCGGCGAGCACGATGCCGTGACCGCCGTGGTCCTCGACCCACTTGAGAGCCTCCTCGCCCATGGTCTGGATATCCTCGTGGAAGCGCGCGTCGGCCTCGTAGGCGGCGTTGACGGCGGCATCGACCTCAGAGCGCGTGATCTTGGGACCGCGCACGCGACCGCGACCGGCCTCAGCATCGGCCACACGGTCGACGGCGAGCACCTGGTATAGACGGCGCTTGAGCTCGGTCTTGTCGTGATAGGGCACAAACGGGTACAGGAACTCGATGTTCTGCTCACGGATCTCGTCGATGTTGAGCGCCAGCGCCGTGGGGTAGCTCATGACGATGGGGCAGTTATAGCAGTTGCCGGCGGTCGGATCCTCCTTGCGCTCCCAGCGCACGCACGGCATCCAGATAAAGTCGACGTCACGGTCAATGAGGTTCATCACGTGGCCGTGGCTCATCTTGGCCGGATAGCACACGCTCTCGGACGGCATGGACTCGATGCCCGCCTGGTAGGTCTTTTTGCTCGACTGGCCGGACAGCTGCACGCTAAAGCCCAGGCGCGTAAAGAACGCATGCCAGAAGGGGTAGTTCTCGTACATGTTGAGTGCGCGCGGGATACCCACGGTGCCGCGCGGGGCCTCGTCGGGGCTCAGGACCTCGCGGTCAAAGAGCAGCTCGTTTTTCTTTTTGAAGAGGTTGGGGGCCTCAGTCTTCTGCTTTTTGTGGCCGGCGCCCTTCTCGCAGCGGTTGCCGGTAATGAAGCGCCTACCGCCGCCAAAGTCGTTGACGGTAAGCTGGCAGTTGTTGGAGCAACGGCCGCAGCGGACATGCTTTTGCGTCACGGTGAGGTGCGCGATGTCCTCAGCCGAAAGAATGGTCGAGGCGCCGTCGGCGCCGGCGCGATCGCGGGCGAGCAGGGCCGCACCGTAGGCGCCCATGCAGCCGGCGATGTCGGGACGCACGGCATGAACGCCGGTGAGCTGCTCAAACGCGCGCAGCGTGGCATCGGACATAAAGGTGCCGCCCTGGACGATTACCTGGCTGCCGATCTCCTTGGGATCGCGCAGCTTAATGACCTTGAACAGGGCATTCTTGATGACGGAATAGGACAGGCCGGCGGCGATGTCGCCCACCGTGGCGCCTTCCTTTTGCGCCTGCTTGACGCGCGAGTTCATAAAGACCGTGCAGCGACTTCCCAGGTCGACCGGGGCTTTGGCATGGATGGCGGCGTTGGCGAACGCGCGCACGTCCATGTTCATAGAGACGGCGAAGCTCTCGATAAAGCTACCGCAACCCGACGAGCAGGCCTCGTTGAGCATGATGTGCTCGATGACGCCGTCCTTGACGCGCAGGCACTTCATGTCCTGGCCGCCAATGTCCAGAATGAACTCGACGCCGGGCAGGAACGCCTTGGCGCCGCGCAGGTGCGCGACGGTCTCGATCTCGCCGGAATCGGCCTTGAGGGCCTCGATGAGCAGCGCCTCACCGTAGCCCGTGGTGGTCACGTGGCCGATGGTGCAGCCCGCGGGGATGTGGTTGTAGAAATCGGCCATGATGACCTTGGCCGTGCCTAGGATGTCGCCGTTGTTGTTGCCGTACCAGGTGTGCAGCAGCTGACCGTCCTCGCCCACGAGCGCGGCCTTCATGGTGGTGGAGCCGGCGTCGATGCCGATGAACACGCGTCCGGTGTAGCCTTCGAGCTTGCCCTTGGGGACGACCTCGGTGTCGTGGCGGGTCTTGAACTCGGCAAAGTCCTCGTCGGTGGCAAAGAGCGGATCCAGACGCTCGACCTCGGCACCCTGCGTGTCACCCAGGGCATCGATGGCCCCGATGAGCTGCGGGAACGTGCTGAGCTTGTTGGACTCGTGCGCCATGGCGGCGCCGCTCGCCACAAACAGGTGAGCGTTTTGGGGCACGATACGGTGCTCCTCGTCCAGATTGAGCGTGAGGTAGAAGCGGTGGCGCAGCTCGGAGAGATACTGCAGCGGGCCGCCCAGGAAGGCGACGTTGCCGCGGATGGGACGGCCGCACGCCAGGCCCGAGATGGTCTGGGTCACGACAGCCTGGAAGATGGAGGCGGCCACGTCCTCGGGGCGGGCGCCCTCGTTGAGCAGCGGCTGCACGTCGGTCTTGGCAAAAACGCCGCAGCGGCTGGCGATGGGATAGATGGTGGTGGCGTTGGCCGCGAGCTCGTTGAGGCCGCTGGCGTCGGTGTGGAGCAGGGTTGCCATCTGGTCGATGAACGCACCCGTGCCGCCGGCGCAGGTGCCGTTCATGCGCTGCTCGATGCCGTTATCGAAGTAGATGATCTTGGCATCCTCGCCGCCCAGCTCGATGGCGACATCGGTGGCCGGGATGAGGGTCTCGACGGCACGCTTGCTGGCGATGACCTCCTGGACAAACTCCAGGTCGAGCCACTGGGACAGCAGAAGGCCGCCCGAGCCGGTGATGGCGCAGGTCATCTGGGCCGTCGGCAGCACGGTCGCAGCGCCCTCGAACAGGTCGCGGGCGCAGGCACGGACGTCGGTGTGGTGGCGCTGGTACTTGGCGTAGACGATCTGGTTGTCGTCGTTGAGCACGGCAAGTTTAACGGTGGTGGAGCCCACGTCGATGCCCAGGTGCAGGTTGCCGCGAGCGTTCTCGGGGTTGAAGATCGCGCCTTCGGGGGCGTGGGCGGCGGCTACGGGCTCGGCAGCGGTAGCGGGCTCGCTGGCGACGGACGTCTCCCCTGCCGCGTTCTTGGCATCGGCAACTGCCTCGGCAACTTTCTCGGCAGCCGCGGTCGCGGCCTTCTGCGCGGCGTCCACCACGGCGGGCGCGGCCTCGCGTGCGGCAGCGACCATGCGATCCTTGATGCCATCGACGAGTTTGCTCATTATCTCTCCTCTTAGTTGTTGGACTCGACGGTTGCGGCGGTGTCGGCCGTATCCTCGAGCTGCAGGTTCAATAGCTTCAAGCCGTATTCCGGCACGTTGATATCGATGGGTTGACCATATAGGTCGCCGGGACGCACAAAGGCGATAACCGTCATAATGCGTGCCATGGCCTCGGGCGATTCGGTGAGGCCGTGCTCAAACCAGCGCTGAATCATGCCGACCTCGGCGCTCACGACGTAGGTAACGTAGTAGTCAAAGAACGTGCCCAGCGCCAGGCCCAAAATGCCCGTCTGTGCACGAGGCACCACGGCCTCACGCGCGGTGTCGATAATCTTCTTAATGAAAGCCTGGTCGCCGCCCGGGCCCAGCAGCGATCCGATTAAATCGCGGTTGGCCGCAAGGTAGCGCAGCAACTCAACCGAACCGGGCGCCGGCTCGAGCTCATCGATGTTGTGATAGAGATCGGGCAGCTGAGCTGCGGTGATGAGCTCAATGCGCTCGCGGATCTCGGCCAGCAAGCCGTCCTCGATTTGATTGATAAAGTCGGGAATATCGCGGTAGTGCGAATAGAACGTGCGGCGCGTAAGGCCAGCGCGCTCGGTGAGCGACGCGACATTAATGTGCGAAAGGTCGCCGCTTTCGGCAAGCTCGCTGGCAAGTGCTTGGCGTAGGGCACGCTGCGAGCGAAGGGACCGGCGATCACATTTCTCGAGCTGGGACAAGCGTCCTCCTTGTTACTCAGTCTGCGCGCTATTGCACAGTGCGAGTATTATTGCACACCGTGTGTATCAACACGTAAAGGCAATATTTTGGATGTGACAAAGGGGCTGTCCCTTTGTCACATTCAGCGACCGCCTAGGTTGTGCCAGTTGTGCCTGGCTTTTGAAGCGGCATTGCCGATTGTTCAAAATGTCATTCGTGGGTAGAATAGTGTCGACGGCAGCCCAAGTTCTGGAAAGCTGGGCAGCGCCGTTGTTTGCATTAGGGGGTCAACGCCTTAGCGGCGGCGACCCCTTCTGTTGCGCTTCGAACGCTGCTTGAGTGCCTCGGAAAGGCCGACAAGTGCCGTGAAGAACGAGACCAAAGCGGTCAGAAGTCTCACGAAATCAATCAAATCGGTCATGGGCATCACCTCCCATCAGATGGAGGGCGCTGCCCGGCACATGGAACTGCCGCCAACAGTATCAATTCTATCAAAGCGCAGTTAGATATGCGAATGTTTGTTCGCATATCAGAAGATCGGAACTCGGGCATGGCGAAGGAGCAGTTCCTTTGCCATACCCGAGCTTGTCGCCGAACTGCTACCTACATTTTTCGAGTTATTCGGCCACGCTGCTGGTTCTGCATAAATGCACCACCGGGATTATCTGAGAGTTTTTGTCCTTATTTGAGCGCATACATGCCCATTTGCGCACTTACGTCACCGAATCAAACACCGTTAGAGGTATGAATGTTCCTGCGAGGGCATCATTAGCCATTTAACGACCTCCGACAGGCCGAATAACTCGAAATTTGTTGGTGGCGAAAGCGTAACAGTCCTATACGCCAAAAGCCGGCATCTCCCATGTGACAAAGGGACTATCCCTTTGCCACATTATTCGATGACGGTGCGGGAGTTTTGCTTGCGCATGGTGGCGAGCATGTGTTTGGGGACGGCGTGGACCATGCAGCTACCGATGGTCGCGCTCGCGGCGGTCTTAGCTGCATCGCTTGCGTTTTTGGTCGCGTAGCTGTGGCGGAAACGTTTGAGCATGGCAATGTCGTTGCCGCCGTCTCCGTAAACCGCAACCTCGTCCTCGGCAATGCCGTAGTAGCCCGCCAGCCAGGCCACGCTCTCGCCCTTGTTGCATGCCACATCCGTGATCTCAAACATCACCGGATCGAACGGCGCGTTGACCACGCGGTCCGAGCGCTCGGCCAGATACGCCTTAAGGTCACGCTCCAGCTCGGGCGAGGTCACGCGGCAGTTGATCTTGCACACATCGTGGCGCAGGATGTCGCCGATCGACTGATCGAAATACTGTTCCTCGTGATAGCCGCCACGCGCGCGCATGCCGCGCATCACGATACGCTTGATGGGTCTGTCCTTTTTAAAGCCCGCCTGGTGCATCTCGAACGATCCGCTCGAAAACATGCCATCGGGCGTGGAGCAATCAAAGCAAATGTCCGGAAACTCCTTGAGCAGCTCCTCGGTGATCTGCGGGTCGATGGTCCAGGTCTTGAGCACCTCGCCATGACTGTCGCGCACAATGGAGCCGTTAGAGCAGCAGGCGTCAAGCGCCAGGCCCGTAAAGCCATGCTCGCCGATCGGCAGCGTCGAGCGTCCGGTCGCGGGAACCACATGCAGGCCAGCCTCGGTCAGCTCGCGAATGACACGGCGAATGGTCCCGTCTGCCTCGTGCAGGGCATTCAACAGCGTTCCGTCTAAGTCACTCGCAAACATCTTGATCATGGGCATGCCTCTCCTTCGTCTGCACGATATTGTAGACGAGAGCGGGCGCGTCCCAAGAGAGACGCGCCCGCTAGGCGAAAGATTGTCCTACACCGCGGCGGGGCCGTGTTCGCCGGTGCGGATGCGGATAACTTCCTCGACCGGCTCGACCCAGATCTTGCCGTCTCCAACGGCACCGGTGCGAGCAGCATTGCAGATAATCTCGACAATTCCGTCGACATGCTCATCGGCGCAAATGAGCGTGAACTGCACCTTAGGGATCGTGTTGACAAGCAACTCGTTGCCGCGCACGTATTCCTTCCAGCCATGCTGCGCGCCGCATCCCTGCACCTGGTTGATAGTCATACCGCGAACATCAGCAGCAAACAGCGCATCTTTAAGAACCTCAAGCTTCTCGGCACGAACGATCGCCGTAATTTTCTTCATAGTGAATTCCTCTCAATAATCAACGTATCCCTTTACATGAGACGCGGGTTTCCCAGGTGCCGTAAACCAACCTCAGAGATCAAAAAAGTTCAACTGACTGGTCTTAGCAGGTTTCCCAAGTGCCGCAGATTGCCGTGAAAGAGGAGCGAAGCGTACTTAAGTACGTGAGCGACGATTGAACGGCAAGGTGCGGTGCTTGGGGAAGCTGCTAATCGAGTCCGGAGAATGAGGGGTATGCGCTCTCGCCGTGCTGACTGGCATCCAAGCCCAGCGCCTCGTCTGCCTCGTCCACGCGCAGGCTGCCGTGGAACAGCGCCTTGACCACCGCGGCGGTCACCAAGTCGAGCACCAGTACAATAGCGACCGTCACCACAATGCCCAAAATCTGCGAGACGAGCAGCGACACGTCGCCCGTGTAGAACAGGCCACCCTTACCGGTCCACGAGAGCTCCGGCACACAGAACAGGCCCGTGAGCACGCCGCCCAAGATGCCGCCGATGCCGTGGCAACCGAACGCGTCGAGCGCATCGTCGTAGCCAAACTTGGTCTTAAGATGGCTGATGGCCAGGTAGCAGACAGGCGAGACGATCAGGCCCATGACCAGCGCCGCCCACGGCTCGACAAAGCCCGCACCCGGCGTGACCACCACAAGGCCCGCAACCAGACCGGTGCTGGCGCCCACCAGCGTGGGGCGACCGGTATGCATGCGCTCGACGGCAAGCCACGAGACCATGCCCGCCGCGCTGGCCGTCACGGTGTTGAGGATGGCAAGCGCCGCCACGGCGTCGGCCTTAAACTCGCTGCCGCCGTTAAAGCCAAACCAGCCAAACCAAAGCAGGCCGGCGCCCAGCGCCACAAACGGCACGTTATGCGGACGGTAGCTCACCATGCCAAAACCACGACGACGGCCGAGCATTAAGCAGAGAATCAGGCCCGTCAGACCGGACGAAATGTGTACCACGTCGCCGCCGGCAAAGTCGAGTGCGCCGATGATGTCGCCGATAAAGGAGCCATCGCCGCCCCAAACCATGTGGGCGAGCGGCGCATAGACCACAAGCAGCCAAATGCCCAGGAAGGCCGTCATGGCACCAAACTTAACGCGGCCGGCCAGGCTGCCCGTGACGATAGCAGCCGTGATCATGGCAAATGCCATCTGGAAGGCAATGTTGATGATCTGAGGGTAGGCGGCACCGTCCGCGGCATTGCCCTCGGCCGCCTGCAGCACCTGGTTGAGTACCGGCAGGCACAGCAGCTGGTCAAGGCCTCCAATAAACGGGCTGGAACCGTCGCCGCCGTAGGCCAGCGACCAGCCGGCAACAATCCACAGCACACCAACCAGGCCAATGGCGCCAAAGCACATAAGCATGGTGTTGATGACATTTTTGCGCCTGGACAGGCCGCCATAGAAAAACGCCAGACCCGGTGTCATTAAAAACACGAGCATGGTGCAGACGAGCATAAACGTTGTCGATCCCGTATCGTACATTCGCTCTCCCTTGGTCGCATGAACGTTGTCGGCGCCCATAATGCGGCCGAGGGGCAACTGGTGTAGACCAGATACGGCGTTGTTAAACGCGGCGTTGTCGAATGGAAACGGTGCCGCAATCTTGGAAACGGCGCGGCAACGGACGCGAAACGGACGGGAAATACGCGAGCAAGGAAGCCGTGAGCGCGCCCGTCCCGGCTAGCGGCGGAACAGCTCGTGGGCGCGGTCGCGGAGATTAGTTGCTCGAATAACACCTTCGTAGCGGTTGATGCGCAAGCGCGGGAAGGCATTGAAGAAACGCAGGTCGCGACGACTGAGCGATACACTCGGCACCGGACGGCTCATGCACTTGCCGGCAAGGCGACGACTGAGCGACGGACGCGGCATGCTCGGCGCGGCATCGGCCACGCGGCGGGCAGCGAGCGCCAGGCCGCGAGCGCCGTCCGCGATAAACGTCGGCATCGAAGCCTTCTCGCGCAGAGCATCGAGCGTCGCGTCACCCAGCTCGGCCAGCCACGCGTTAACGGCACGGCTACGGATGTGCGTCTGTGTCACCGAGTCAATCGTCGATTCGGGAATGCGCTCGAGCATTGACTCTGAGGCATCGGCAAGCGACTCGTTGATGCGGTCGGCAAGGTCGGCGCGCACGCGCTCCAGCTGATCGGACAGACGCCGCCAGCTCGCCAACGAGCACGCCGCGTCGACCATCATCGCGACCGCGACGATAAAGGCGGACAGCCGCACAATCAGCACCGGCAGATGGCCAAGCAGCCCCAGCAATGCCGGCTCCACTAAACGGCAAATGCACAACACACCCAGGCCAAACGCGCATGCCCAGTACAGGCAGATACGTCCGTGCAGATTAAACGGCAGGTGCGAATAGTCCCAAAAGCGAGCGCCCGTTGTTTTTTCCAGCAGCACGCCTACGCTGTACTCAATCACGCTGCATACGAGCGCTGCAGCGACAAACTGGCTCAAGGCATCCGGAATCCCGCGCAGCAAAAGCCAGCAGGCTATTCCGCCCACACCATAGATAGGACAACACGGTCCCAGCAAAAAGCCACTGTTGGCAAATCGTCCGTGATTGAGCATGGCGCAGACCGTCGACTCCCATGCCCAGCCGCAAAAACCGTAGAAGGCAAACGAGAGCACCAGTGCCGAGAGCGGACAGGCGGCAAGCGTCGCGCCGCTAAACGCCATGTCGATCGCGGTTTCCACCGTCTACCCTCTCCTCTTTTCGCTCGATTCGCTACTCACGCTATCGACCGTCTCGTCTTTGCGCCGCAGACGACCGGCGACCGTCTCGCGCAGGGCACACCATTTATCGGCCAGGCACACAATCCATGCCTCACGACACATCGGCGGCACCGGTACCAGCGGAAACATATGCCGCACGATAATATTCCGCTCGCGAGACGTCAGCTCAAAATCTTCCTCCGCACGCGCCAGGGCAAAAAACGGGTGGCGAAAGCCATGCAGCCGATGGCTTGGGTCGGGATCGTGCCAGTCATAGAGAAAGTAATCGTGCAGCAGGGCCCCGCGCAGCAGCGAGGCACGGTCGACCGAGACACCGACGCGGCCCAGGCGCTCGGCAAAGGACAGGCTCGCCCGCGCCACCGAGGTCACATGCGTATACACCGTCACATCGCCATGCTGGATAAACTCGCGCGTCAGGTCCAGACGGCCCGCCTGTGCCAGTTGACGGGCAGCATGGTCTACTTCGCACGCGATTTTCTCGGCACGAACGACATCAGACATGCTGTCTCCTTCCAGCGACTCACGGCGACAAGCTACGGCCTGTGCACAATCGATAAAAACATCATGGAACATATTAGTATGGCATCGGACAAAACGTTTTGCCCCACCAGTTGGCGAATTACCGCGCCGCCGTCACATATCAAACGCCAAAATGTGCGAGACTGTCTTGTGCAATTGTGCCGGCCGAGGGAGCGCCGGCGCTCGATTCGCATGGAGTAACCCACAACGATGCTGCTTACGCAAACGACAACGCCCGAGGACGTCAAGGCTCTCGACCGCACCGAGCTTCCGCTGCTCTGCGGCGAGATCCGTCAGGCAATCCTCGAAAGCTCCGCCGCCGTCGGCGGGCACGTTGCCCCCAACCTGGGCGTCGTTGAGCTTACGGTTGCGCTTCATCGCGTGTTTAACTCCCCCACCGACAAAATTGTCTTTGACGTGTCACACCAGACCTACGCCCACAAGGCGCTGACCGGGCGTGCGTACACTTATATCGATCCGGAGCGTTATGGTGAGGCTTCTGGCTTTGCCAATCCCGACGAGTCCGAGCACGACCTGTTCGCCATGGGCCACACCTCCACGTCGGTAAGCCTGGGCTGCGGCCTGGCGCACGCTCGCGACCTGGCGGGTGACGCGTACAACGTCATCACCATCATTGGCGACGGCTCGCTTTCGGGCGGCCTGGCGTTTGAGGGCTTCAACAATGCCGCCGATCTCGACAGCAACCTGATCATCATCGTCAACGATAACGACCAGTCCATCGCCGAAAACCACGGTGGCCTGTATCGCAATCTGGCCGAGCTGCGCGCCAGCAACGGCACCTGTGAGCGCAACGTTTTCCGCGCGATGGGACTCGACTACCGCTATCTGGACGCCGGTAACGATGTGTTAGCCCTCGTCGACGCGCTGCAGGAACTGCGCGATATCGATCACCCCATCGTGCTGCACGTCTCCACCGCCAAGGGCAAGGGCTTTGAACCAGCCCAGAACGACCCCGAGCGCTGGCACCACGTGGGCCCGTTTGACATGGCGACCGGGCGCAAGCTCTGCCCGGGCCATCCGAGCGAGCCTGCGCCGCGCACCTATGCCGACATTACGGGCGAGGCGCTCAGCGCCGCCATCGAGCGCGATCCGCAGGTCGTGGGCATCACGGCCGCCACGCCCTACATCATGGGCTTTACACCCGAGCTTCGCGCTGCCGCCGGCAAACAGTTCGTCGATGTGGGCATTGCCGAGGAGCACGCCGTGACCTTCGCCACCGCGCTTGCGCGCTCGGGCGCCAAGCCGGTCTTTGGCGTGTACGGCACGTTTTTGCAGCGTGCCTACGACGAGCTGTGGCACGACCTGTGCCTCAACGACGCCCCCGTAACCATCTTGGTGTTTGGCGCGTCGATCTTTGGCACCACGTCCGAGACGCACCTCTCGTTCTTTGATATTTCCATGCTGGGCGGTCTTCCCAACATGCACTATTTGGCGCCTTCCTGCATGGAAGAATACCTGTCCATGTTGAGCTGGTCGCTCGACCACCGCGAGCATCCCGTGGCGATTCGTGTGCCTGGTATTGGCCTGGTAAGCCGTCCCGATTTGGCGCCCGCCGAAGACGCCGACTACAGCACCGTTCGCTACAACGTGGTGCGCCAGGGTCGCGACGTTGCTGTGCTCGCGCTCGGCGATTTCTTTGAGCTGGGCGAGCGCGTGGCAAACCACCTGGTTGCCGAGTACGGTATCGAGGCCACGCTCGTCAACCCGCGCTTTGCAACCGAGCTTGACCGTGAGTTCCTCGACAGCCTTGCCGCCGAGCATCGCGTTGTCGTCACCCTCGAGGACGGCATCTTGGACGGCGGCTGGGGCGAGCGCGTGGCATGCTATCTGGCATGCACGCCGTTGCGCACGCGCACCTTCGGCATCGCCAAGGGCTTCCCCGACCGCTACGACCCCAACGAACTGCTTGCGCAGAACGGCATGACGGTCGAGAACATGGCCGCCGAAGCCGCAAGACTGCTCAACGAGTAGAAAAACCTCCGCAAGGGAAGCACCCCTGCGGAGGTTTTTGTTTTCGTGGCGCGATTATCTCGATCTGTAACATCTAGGGCCCGAATTCCCGTCTAACTGTTACAGATCGAGACAAAACGTCTTAGTCCCTGACCTTTGTCTCAATCTGTAACAGATAGAGACCTTTTGTCCGTCCAGATGTTACAGATCGAGACAAAACAGTAAGGCATGCCGCTGCATCGGCCAGAACCACCACAAAGGTGCCTGTGAACTGCGCCCCGAAACTTGGACTGAATAAATAGCGACTACGCCGCAAGGGCCCGGTTCCGGAACTCCTCCGGCGTCAGGCCCTTCAATCTTACCTGCCTGCGCCGCGTGTTCCAATGGGCTATGTACCCCTCCAGGTCGCGCTTGAAGTCCCCGAAGCTGCCCCACTCCCTGCCGCGGTAGAACTCGTCCTTCACGTGGCCGAAGAGCTGCTCGGTGGCGGCGTTGTCGATGCAGTTCCCCTTGCGCGACATGCTCTGGGTGATGCCCGCCCCCTCCAGCCTGGAGGTGTAGGACTCGTGCTGGTACTGCCAGCCCATGTCCGAATGCATGGTCGGCGCCGCCCCGTCGGGCAGGGCCTCGAGGAGCCGGTCGAGCATCCTGTGCTGCTGGGCGAGGTCCGGCGAGGTCGATATGTCGCTCGCCACGATCTCCTTCGTGCAGAAGTCGAGCACCGGGGCCCAGTAGGCCTTGGCGCCGGCCACCTTGAACTCGGTGACGTCGGTGCCGAGCTTCTGCCACGGCCCCTCGGCGCCGAAGTCCCTCGCGATGACGTTCTCGAACGTGCTCCCCACGAGCCCCCTGTAGGAGCTGTACCGGCGGCGGGAGCCCCGGCGGCGTATCCCGCACCGGATGCCCATCTCGCGCATCATCTTGAGCACGGTCTTGTCGGCCACGACCGCGCCCAGCTCGGCGCGCAGGCACATGGCTATCTGCCGGTGCCCGCAGCCGTTGGCGGTGCGCGAGAATATCTCGGCCGCGGCGTCGCGCAGCTCGGGCCGGGTCGGCCTCCGCGGGCGCGCCAGCGCGTAATAGTAGGTCGACCTCCTGAGCCCCGAGCACTCCAGCAGGTGGCGCAGGGAGTGCCCCTCCGCGCGCAGCGCCCTCACCGCCTCGGCCGCCGCCCTGGTCAGAGCCCGTCCCGCTCGACCAGGGCGCGCAATTTTTTTAGGTAGGCGACCTCGGCCTCGAGCCTGCGGCAGCGCTCCTCGAGCTCCTGCTCGCGGGTGCGGGCCCGGGGCTTCGACCTCGACCCCCTCGGCCTGCCCTTCGGTCCGGGCCGCAGCGCCTCGGCGCCGCCCTCGCGGTAGAGCCTGCACCAGCGCTCCAGCGGGGACTTCGACCTGATCCCGAACTCGGCCATGGCGTCGGCCTTCGCCATCCCGTCGTCGACCACGGCCGACGCCGCGGCGACCCTCTGCTCGAATGTGTAACTGGATTGTTTCCCGTCCATGGACAGCAGCGCCTCGCTTCCGAACGCCCGGTATACCCACTGCCATTCTCTCACGGTCTCGCGGGGGACGGACAGGGCCTCGGCCGCCGGCTTGCAGCCGACGCCGGCGTCGAAGAGCTCGACGGCCCGCCTCCTGGACTCCAGGTCGTGCTTCGACCTGAGATCTATACTCATGGAAAACCTCCCATTTCCCGATGTCCAAGAAATGGGAGGCAGTTCACAGGCACCTTTGTGGTGGTTTTTGTTTTAGGCTGAGGGGAAGGCCTTGGCGGCAGTGCCTATCCTCGGCTTTTGCATAGTCTCGATCTGTAACACCAAGCCAGCGAAAATGGCTCTAACTGTTACAGATTGAGATGAACGGTCCGGCCGTCAGCCTAATGTCTCGATTTGTAACACCAAGCGGGATATTTGGCCTCTAACTGTTACAGATCGAGATGCAGCGGGGACGGCCGGCACAATGTCTCGATCTGTAACAACTACAAGGCTCAACAGGCTCTAACTGTTACAGATCGAGACAAAGCGACCGGGCAAGTCCCCAACCACCGCAAAGGTGCCTGTCCCCATCGTGGTGGTCGGGCGGCCGGCATAGAAAAAGTCCCCGCCGGGCGTGTGCTCGACGGGGACTTTGCCGTTTGGTGGCTAGCGCTGCAGGTGATTACTCGCCCAGCAGACTCTTGGTGATGGAAGCGGCGGCCTTCTTGCCGGCGCCCATCGCCAGAATGACCGTAGCGGCACCGGTGACGATGTCGCCGCCGGCCCAGATGCGGGGATCGGTGGTCTGGCCGGTCTCCTCGTCGGCAACGATGTAGCCCCACTTGTTGAGCTCCATCTTGCCGCCGATCTTGGCAGCGAAGGGGTTGGCGTTGGTGCCGATGGCCGAAATCGCGACATCGCAGGGGATCTCCTCGATGGCGCCCTCGATGGGCACCGGGCGACGGCGGCCGGACTCGTCGGGCTCGCCGAGCTCCATCTTCTGGACCTTGACGGCGCACACGGAGCCGTTCTCGCCAGCGACAAACTCGAGCGGGGAGACGAGCGGCAGAACCTCGACGCCCTCGGCCTTAGCATGGTGCAGCTCGGCGCGACGGCAGGGCATCTCGTCCTCGGTACGACGGTAGGCGATGATGGCGTGCTCGGCGCCCAGGCGCTTGGCGGTACGGACGGCGTCCATAGCCACGTTGCCGCCACCAAAGACGACGACGTTCTTGCCGTGCTTGGTGGGGGTGTCGTACTCGGGGAACTTGTTGGCCTTCATCAGGTTCACGCGGGTGAGGTACTCGTTGGCGAAGAAGACGTTGGGCAGGTTCTCGCCGGGGACGTTGAGGAACTTGGGCAGGCCAGCGCCGGTCGCCACGTAGATGGCGTCGAAGCCCTGCTCGAACAGCTCCTCGGCCGTGGCCATGTTGCCCACGACGGAGTTGTACTCAAACTTGACGCCCATGTCCTCCAGGCCGTCAATCTCGCGCTTGACGACCGCCTTGGGCAGACGGAACTCGGGGATGCCGTAGACCAGCACGCCGCCGCCGGTAAAGAAGGCCTCAAAGACGGTGACGTCAAAGCCGTTACGGGCGAGCTCGCCGGCGCAGGTGATGCCGGACGGGCCAGAGCCCACGACGGCGACCTTCTTGCCGTTCTTGGGGGCCATCTTGGGCGTGGAGGCGAGCTCGGGGCGGTCACCCAGGAAGCGCTCGAGCTGGCCGATGGCCACGGGCTCGGACTTCTTACCACGGATGCACTTGCCCTCGCACTGGTTCTCCTGCGGGCAGACGCGACCGCAGATGGCGGGAAGCATGGAGTCCTCGCGGATGGTATCGAGAGCGCCGCCGAAGTCCTTCGCGCGGATCTGCTCGATAAAGCGGGGAATGTTGATGTTGACGGGGCAGCCCTCAACACAGAACGGCTTCTTGCAGTTGAGACAGCGCTCGGCCTCGGCCAGCGCCATCTCCTCGGTGAAGCCCTTGTCGACGGGGCGGAAGTCGCAGGCGCGCTCGGCAGCCGGCTCCTCGTTATCGGGGGTGCGGGGCGACTTCATATCGGCAACGAAACGACCGTTAACTAGTGGCATGCGCAGCTCTTTTCCTCATAGGCCTTGAGGGACGCGCCCTCTTCGGAACGGTAAGCGGCCTGGCGGGCACGAAGGTCATCCCAGTCGACCAGGGTGGCATCGAAGTCGGGGCCGTCGACGCAAGCGAACTTGGTCACGCCGCCCACCTCGACGCGGCAGCAGCCGCACATACCGGTGCCGTCAACCATGATGGGGTTGAGCGACGCGGTGATGGGGGTGTCGTACTTCTGGGCGGTGAGGGTCGAGAACTTCATCATCGGAACGGGGCCGACGCAGAAGACCTGGCTCACGGCCTTGTCCTGCAGCAGGCGCTCCAGCGGAGCGGTGACAACGCCCTGCTCGCCATAGGAGCCGTCGTCAGTGGTGATGTGGATGTGGTCCTCGTCGAGGAGCTCGCGGAACTGGTCCTCCATGAGCAGGAGGTCCTTGGTGCGGGCGCCCATGATGGCGTGCACCTCGTGGCCGGTCTCGACCAGGTGCTTGGCGACCGGGAAGGCAATTGCCAGGCCGACGCCGCCGCCAATGACGGCGCAGGGGCCCTCAGCCATCTCGGTGGGAACGCCCAGCGGGCCCACGACGTCGCGCAGCGACTCGCCGGCCTCGTAGGTGGAAAGCATCTCGGTGGTCTTGCCGATCACCATGAAGATGAACTCGACCCAGCCCTCGTCACCGTTCCAGCCGGCCAGGGTAAACGGGACACGTTCGCCCGTCTCGTTGGCGCGAACCATGAGGAACTGTCCAGCGTGCGCATGCTTGGCGATTGCAGGCGCCTCGATGCGGAACTTGAACACCTTCTCCGAGAACTGCGTCTTCTCCAGGATCTTATACATAGAACCCCTCTCTTGTTAGGGCCGCCGAACCGTGCCTCCACGGAAATGGACGGTAGCCCGAATAAAACCGTACGCGCACAGGCGTTGTGCAGACATACGGTGCAAATTATACCCTCATGGACATGTCGCTTACGTGTGTCTTCGGCGGTCGGGAAAAGTGACCTGCCAAAAAGGGACAGGTTTATTTTGGTAGGTTTTATCAGGCAAAACGGCAAAGGGGGCCGGCTTCGCGCTTTGGTGAGGCCGGCCCCCTTTTGAGGCATTGCATATGTATGGCGGCGCAGGGTTTATTGCGACGCGGCCGTTGCGGCGTTTCCGCAGATAAAACCTGCCAAAATAAACATCCCTAAATGGTAGGTTTTAGTGCTTGCCGTTGGAGGAAGCGGCGCCGTTGACGTGGTCGCGGGCATAGATCACGCCGTGCACGATTGCCAGGCCGGCGGCATCTGCGGCGCGGGCACAGGCGTCCTGGAAGTCCTCGGCCTCGCGGGCGCGCAGCTGCTTGAGCACGTAGTCGGCGACAGCCATCTTGCCGGGAGGGTTGCCGATACCGGTGCGGATGCGGCTGAAGTCGCGACTGCCCATCTTGTCGATGATGGAGCGCAGGCCGTTGTGACCGGCGTGGCCGCCGCCCACCTTGACGCGAACATCACCGGCGGGAATGTCGAGCTCATCATGGATCACGAGCAGCTCCTCGGCCTTGATTTTGTACTCGCGACAGAGCTTGGAGATGGGGCCGCCCGAGGTATTCATGTACGACTGCGGCTTGACCAGTACAATCTGGCGCTTACCGCCCTCTTCCTCGGGATCGTTGATGTTGATGAGCGCGACCTCGGCGCCGGCCTGGTTTTTCCAGTACGTGACGCCGGCCTGACGGGCCAGCTCGTCAATCGCCTTAAAGCCGGCGTTGTGGCGGGTTTCGGCATATTCCTCGCCCGGATTGCCAAGTCCGGCAACCATGCGAATCTTAAGCGGCTGTGCAGCTGCCATATTTGTCCTTCCGTTACACATAAAAGTTTAATCAACGACAAAGGCTACCACGCCCGCCGAAGGCGAGACTTCGTTTCAGCGAAATCCCACCAGACAAAAGCGCGGCCGCGGCAGAGCGAGCCGTCGGAACAGAAGAAACCCCCGCGCGACCTTTGCGAAGCACTGAACTGCGCCCCAATTCTTGGACGGGCTAATAAGCGGCCTACGCCGCACA
>DXMC01000023.1:22853-39254 GCA_019414365.1 Collinsella sp. | reverse complement strand
CGTATCGACAACCAGCTGCGCGGCCGTTCCGGCCGTCAGGGCGATCCAGGCGAGACCCAGTTCTACCTGTCACTCGAGGACGACCTCATGCGCCTGTTCGGCGGCGACAAGATGGACCGCGTCTCCAAGATGATGGTCACGGCCGACATGGGCGACGACATGCCCATCCAGCACAAGATCATCTCCAAGGCCGTCGAGAGCGCCCAGCACAAGGTCGAGAGCATCAACTTCTCCATGCGCAAGAGCGTCCTTGAGTACGACGACGTCATGAACAAGCAGCGCCAGGTCATCTATGCTGAGCGCAATAAGATTCTGGACGGCAAGGACCTGACCGACCACATCACCGAGGTCATGCACGACACCGTGTACCGCTGCGTTCAGGAGTTCTGCACCAAGGACAGCCACGATGGCGAGCGCGACCTGGAGGGCCTGCGCAAGTGGGTTGTGGAGCTCACCGGGCATATCGATACGCCCAAGTTCCCCGACGAGGACTTTGAGGCCCTAGCTGCCGATGTCCTGGCCTACGTCGAGAAGTGCTACAACATGAAGGCCGAGCGCCTGGGTGAGGACCTCATGCGCGAGCTCAACACCCAGGTCATGCTGCGCGTCATTGATACCCGCTGGATGAACTACCTGCAGGAGATGGACTATCTCAAGACCGGCATCGGCCTGCGCGGCTTTGGCCAGCGCGACCCGCTGGTCGAGTACAAGACCGAGGCCTACGGCGCGTTCCAGATCCTCGTCGACACCATGTACGAGGATTACCTGCGCACGGTTCTGCGCATCGAGATCAAGGCCGCCCCGCACGCCGTGGAGCACAAGGAAGAGCCCACGCTCGAGGGTGCGCGCTTCTCCGGTCCTGCCGAGGTCGATGGCGACAACGGCGACTCGGTGCTGCGCAAGCAGGCGCAGGTGCAGGCCCGCACGGCTGTCCAGGGTGGTCCGGCTGCCGTCAACAACGGTGGCAAGGTGACCACCTATCGCAAGTCCGAGAGCGACGATCCGTACGTCAACGTGGGCCGCAACGACCCGTGCCCCTGCGGTAGCGGCAAGAAGTTTAAGTACTGCCACGGCAGGAATCGTTAATGGCTGAGGCTTTAGAGGTAACGCCCGCCGAGCTGGACGCGTTTGCGGACCGGCTCGGCGAGGTCGAGTCGTATCTCCACTTGGACGAAAAGCGCACGCGCGCGACCGAGCTCGAGGCCAAAAGCGTGGCCCCCGGCTTTTGGGATGATGCCGACGCCGCCCGTGCCACCATGGAGGAAATCGCGCGCACCAAGGAAGATATCGCCGCCGTGGACAACGCGCGCGGCGAGCTTTCCGATGCCCGCGCCGCGCTGGAGCTTGCCGAGGAGATGGGGGATGACCCCGATGCCGCCGCCCTTCGCGAGGAGGCTACAGCCACGGCTGAGCGCCTGGCCCGTGCCATCGATGAGCTTGAGCTTTCGAGCTGGTTTACCGGTGAGTTCGATCACGGCGATGCCATTGTGACCATCAAGCCCGGACAGGGTGGTCTGGAGGCCCAGGACTGGACCTTCATGCTCTTTAAGATGTACATGAAGTACTGCCAGCGTCGCGGCTGGAAGGTCACGATTAACGACTGCCCCGCTGCTGAGGTCATCGGCATCGACCGCGCGACCTTTACCGTCGAGGGCAAGGACGCATTTGGCATGCTGCGCGCCGAGGCCGGTGTGCACCGCCTGGTACGAATTAGCCCCACCGACGACAAGAAGCGCCGCCAGACCACGTTCGCTGGCGTCGAGGTCATCCCCGTGCTACCCGATGATATCGACATCGAGATCAGTCCCGATGACATCCGCGTGGACGTGTACCACGCGAGCGGCCCGGGCGGTCAGGGCGTTAACACCACCGACTCCGCCGTGCGCGTGACGCATTTTCCCAGTGGCATTGTGGTTACCTGCCAAAACGAGCGCAGCCAGATCCAGAACAAGGCCGCGTGCATGCAGATCCTCAAGGCTCGCCTGTACGAGATTGAGCTCGAGAAGCGCGCCGAGGCGCTCGATGAGATTCGCGGACCCAAAACCACGATCGGTTTTGGCAACCAGATTCGCAGCTACGTGCTCTACCCGTACCAGATGGTCAAGGATCTGCGCTCGGGTGTGGAGACCAGCAATGTCGAGGCCGTTCTTGACGATGGCGACCTGGACCCGTTTGTTATTGGCTATCATCGCTGGGCCACCGGCAACGCCGATGCAGAAGGCTCGGAGATCTAAAACATCGGGTGGCTTCAAGCCGATGCTAAGCCCAACGGTTGGACGGGTTTGTATCCGGAATAAACCCTGCGCAGGGGTGGTTTTTGTCCGGCGAATCGGTAGAATCGAATACAGCAAGAAGTTCAAAGCGCACTCGTTTGGGTGCGCTTTTTTGAGGGAGGCAGCATGGCATATCGTCTGGACATCAAGCGCATTCTTTCGCTGAACTTCTTTCACGATCTGCCCAAGATTATGCTGGGCTGCGCTCTGGCCGCTATCGCGACGGACCTGTTTTTGATCCCCAACGGTCTTGCTGCTGGCGGCGTTACGGGTCTCGCCACGATTATCCAGGCGGTCGGCGCCTCGCATGGCATCTCGCTGCCTGTCGGTATTCAGACCATCGTGATGAATGCCTTGCTGCTGCTGGTCGTTATGCGCGAGGGTGGCATGTTCTACGTGGTCCAGACGGCGACGGGCTTTGTGCTGCTGGGCTTCTTCACCGACCTGTTTGCTCCGTTTGTGGCACCGCTGGCACATGCCGACCTGATGCTGCCCGCTATGTGGGGCGGCATCATCACGGGCATCGGCTATGGCATGGTGCTGCGCGCCGGTGCTAACACGGGCGGCTCCGACACCATCGGTCAGATTATCTCGCGCAACACATCGCTGCCGGTTGGTTCGACCGTCATGGCGATCGACGTTGCCGTGTGCGCGCTGTCGGCCCCGGTCTTCTCGGTCGAAAACGCGCTGTATGCGGGCCTTTCGATGGTCATTAGCGGCTATGTGATCGATGCCGTGGTCGACGGTGGCAACAGGCGCCGTATGGTGCTCATCATCTCGGACAAGTTTCCCGATATCGCGGCCGACATCATGTATGGCCTGGGTCGCGGCTGCACCAAGTTTAAGGCGACCGGCATGTACTCGGGCGCCGAGAAGCCGGTGATCATGGTAATCGTGAGTCGTCGCGAGCTCAATACGCTCAAGACCATTGTGCGCGAGCGCGACCCGCGTGCTATTGTGACGGTCGCCGACGTTACGGAGACCTTCGGTGAGGGCTTCAAGGACATTAACGCGTAGGGCCGACTGCGTTCCATCCAAAAGACGTTCACATTGATAAACCGTTTCATCAGCGGTTCTGCCTGCTCAATTGCTCAAATAATGATAAATACTCTGGTAAAGCTTCCAGTTTCCAGCATAATGAATGACGTACGTGCATCGCGGCTGGGTTGGGACGACCTTCTGTGCCGTGCGCATCTTGTCTAAAGAGGATGAAAGGAAGGCACAATGAGCGACGAAGAGCTCAAAAAGGTTGCCAACGAGGTAAGGAAGGGCATCGTCACCGGCGTGCACGCTGCCAAGTCCGGCCATCCGGGCGGTTCGCTCGGCGCTGCCGACATCATGACCTATCTGTACTTTGAGGAAATGAACGTCGACCCGGCCGACCCCCGCAAGGCCGACCGTGATCGCTTCGTGCTTTCCAAGGGTCATTGCGCGCCTGGTCTGTACGCCGTGCTCGCCGAGCGCGGATTCTTCCCCAAGGAGGATCTCGAGACGCTGCGCCACATCGGCAGCCACCTGCAGGGCCATCCCAACATGAACGACACCCCGGGTGTCGATATGTCCACCGGTTCGCTCGGCCAGGGCATCTCCGCCGCCGTGGGCATGGCCGTTGCCGCCAAGCACTGGGGCGACGACTATCGCACCTACGCCCTGCTGGGCGACGGCGAGAGCGAGGAGGGCCAGGTTTGGGAGGCCGCCATGTTTGCCGGCAACCAGCAGCTTGACAACCTCTGCGTGATTGTCGACCACAATGGCCTGCAGATCGACGGCCCCGTCGAGGAGGTCAACGACCCCATGCCGCTCGCCGACAAGTTCCGCGCCTTCAAGTTCCACGTGGTGGAGCTCGCCGACGGCAACGATTTCGATCAGATCCGCGCCGCCTTTGCCGAGGCCCGCGCCACCAAGGGTCAGCCGACCGCCATCATCGCCGAGACCACCAAGGGCAAGGGCGTTTCCTTTATGGAGAACCAGGTGGGTTGGCACGGCAAGGCCCCCAACGATGAACAGTTTGAGCAGGCCATGGCAGAGCTCACGGCCGCCGGAGAGGAGCTCTAGGATGGCAGACGTCAAGAAAATCGCCACGCGCGTAAGCTACGGTGAGGCCCTCGTCGAGCTCGCCAACGAGCACGATGACTTTGTGGTCCTCGACGCCGACCTGGCCGCCGCCACGCAGACCGGCAAGTTTAAGGCAGCCTGCCCCGACCGCTTCTTCGATGTGGGCATTGCCGAGAGCAACCTGATGGGTGTTGCCGCCGGTATCGCGACCACCGGCCGCGTCGCCTTCGCGAGCACCTTTGCCATGTTTGCCGCTGGCCGCGCCTTTGAGCAGGTCCGCAACTCCATCGGCTATCCGCACCTTAACGTTAAGATCGGTGCCACGCACGCCGGTATCTCGGTGGGCGAGGACGGCGCCACGCACCAGTGCTGCGAGGATATCGCCCTCATGCGCGTCATCCCCGGCATGACCGTTATCGTTCCCGCCGACGACGTGGAGGCTCGTGCCGTGACGCGCGCCGCCTACGAGTGCGACGGCCCCGTGTACATGCGCTTTGCCCGTCTGGCCTCGCCGGTCATCAACGACCCCGAGACCTACAAGTTCGAGGTAGGCAAGGGCATCGTCATGCGCGCGGGCACCGACGTCACCATCATCGCCTGCGGCCTAATGGTCGGCGAGGCCCTCGAGGCCGCCGAGCAGCTCGCTGCCGAGGGCATCGATGCCGAGGTCATCAACATGCATACCATCAAGCCCATCGACGCCGACCTGATCGTCAAGAGCGCCACCAAGACCGGTCACGTCGTGACCGTCGAGGAGCACTCCGTGATCGGTGGCCTGGGCAGCGCCGTTGCCGACGTTCTGTGTGAGCAGTGCCCGACGCCGCTCAAGAAGATTGGCGTCAACGACACCTTCGGCGAGTCCGGCCCGGGTGCCGAGCTCCTGCACAAGTACGGCCTGGACGCCACCAACATCGTGGCGACCACCAAGGAGTTCTTGGCCTAAGGCGTTTTGCGTTGGCCTTGACCTGAGAGCCGTTCCCGCATTGGATAATAAATAAGCCGGGGTGCCTTCCATCTAGAGGCACCCCGGCTTTGCGTTTGGAGACGGCTGGGAAAGAAGCTAGAGAGGTTTTACGGTCGGGGCCAGGGTGCCGGCAAAGATGTCGTCTGCCTTGAAGAGCGTTTTAGAATTCGGTGCGTTTGCGGCTTTCATTTCGGAGACGATGGTATCGAATGAGACGGCTCCCAAGGACTGTAAATCGAGGGTCTCGCGGGCGGCATCATCAGAGCAGCCGGTCGAGCTCGATGAGAATTTGGAAAGATGAGCCATTGCGGCGTCGTAGGACCAGCGCGTAATCCATATTTCTACATAGCGGCCGCCGCCGAGGTTGATGTCCTTTACACACCCGCCGCCGATATCGCCGCCACCCCATACCTCATGGTCGTATCCGGTAAGACTGTCGATGTATTTGTCGGGAAAGGCGGTCGAGTACAGCCCTATCGAATCCCCGTTGACCTTTGCCGTGACCCTGCCATCCCAATACTCGGGCAGGTCGACGCTAAAGGTTTGGGCCTCGATGTGGCGTGCGGCGGCTTTGCGCTGTTCCTCGGCCTGGCGCGCCGCTTCCTCTTCGGCGGCTTTCTTGGCGGCGACGGCGGTGTCGCGGCGGTTCGTTGCGGCGTATTGCAGCGCATCGACGTTGGGCGCGTCCTTGCCCCGGTATGCCATGGCGAGTGTCACGGCGTCGTTGATCTCGTCGTCGGTCACGTCGACAGCATCGATGGGCGTAAAGTCCAAAACCGAATCCTGCTCGGCGAGTTCTGCCAAGTCGATCTTCTCTCCCTTGGCAAAAGCGTCGTCGATCGTGAGCTCGGCCTTTGTGCAAGGCACCTGGTAGATAGTGCCGTCGGCGGCGATGGGGGAGCCTGCCGCCTTGAGCGTGTACTTGCCCTGGATAAGCTTGATGCCCGAACCGTCGGATGCGACATATTCGATTTTTTCGACCTTCTTTCCGTCGACTGTCTTGCCCTTTACGCGAACCGGCACACGAGAAGCGCCGCTATCGGTGTCCCACCCTTCAGCCTTTACACTCACCACGAGCGCATGCTTGGAATGCGCCGACTCATACTGCCCCTGCTCCTGAACATGCTGCTGATGCAGGTGATACGCCAGCCCACCGCCCCCGCCAACAACAAGTATCGCCGCACAGACGATAGCGATCAAGACGCCTTTCTTGGGCTTCTTGCTGGGAGCGGGCGAGTCCACGGGTGCCGGCGCAACCGCGGGCTCGGCTACGGGCATAGCCTGTGTCCCGTCAAGTGCAGCCCCGCATCCCACGCAAAACCGAGCCTCATCAGCAAGCTCAGCACCACAATAAGGACAAACCATATCAACCTCCAGCAAGCCTAGAACCATCCATCTAACTCAACTCAACTGTAAAGCGATATCCCTAACCCAAGTTGCGCAACATTCAAAGAGACCTTATCAGCGGGGTTTCTATTGGGATAAGGGCCCAGCACAACAAAGTGAAATTCAGCCAGACTCATGCATGGTTTTGCTGCATTCAAGACAAACGCATCGACTCCTTGGTAGCCGCAGGCCGCGCACAGGGTTACCTCCCAAATCTTTCCGCAGGACGGAGGAACCCCCGCAGCGCGAAGCGCGCAGCGGGGGCTCCGACATGTCCGAGGACGATTTGGGAGGTAACCCTGTGCGCGGCCGGTGGGATCCCAAAGCCCGCCATGCTTCTTATGTGCAGCAAAGCTAATGCTGCTAAAATACAAAGCGCTCATGTAGTTTAAACGCACGACGATAAGGAGCACCAGTGGGTAACCACTTCCGTACCTCCGGTGCGGGCGATGATGCCCCCAAGACGCAGACAGGCGTCCAGGGCAGTCGTTTCGCCACTCCGGATTCAGAGGGCCAGCCTGTTGCTCAGGCCCCCGCTCAGCCGGCAGATCAGGCACAGCCGGCATCCGATCCCTTTGCCTACAATCCCACCAGCGATGTCGCGCTTTCCGGCACGGCGGGTTTTGAGCCCGTTCAGGCCGTGACCGCTCGCGTGGAGCAGCCTCAGGCTGGCGCCGCCACGCCGCAGCCTACCATGGCCGGCATTCCCGACCCCATGGCCCCTGCGACGCCGGTTCCTCAGCCTGCGCAGTCCGGTCTCTTTGCCGCTATTCCCGATCCCACGCAGCCTGCTGCCCCGGTGGTCGAGAGCGATCAGGCCGCCGAGGTCGCAAGCCTCGATAACGCGCTCAGCAACCCCGATTTTACGTCGGTGTTTGCGCCCATCGATCCGCAAGCCAGCCGCAAGAAGATGGCCAAGCAGGCCGGTGTCGAGCCCGTCATCCTTATGGAGCATGTCACCAAGATCTATCCGGCACAGCCCAACAAGCCTGCACTCGACGACATCAACATCGAGATCTATCCGGGCGAGTTCGTCTTCCTGGTCGGTCATTCCGGCTCGGGTAAGACCACGCTGCTGTCGACGCTCAACCGCGACGTCAAGCCGACGAGCGGCCGCATCTTGGTTGCCGGTCAGGACCTCATGAAGATCAAGAACCGCAAGGTTCCGTTCCTGCGCCGCCAGATTGGCGCCGTGTTCCAGGACTTTAAGCTTCTGCCGCAAAAGACCGCCTACGAAAACGTGGCGTTTGCCCTGCAGTGCATCGGCAAGCCCAAGGGCGTCATTCGCAGCCAGGTGCCGGAGGTGCTGCGTCTGGTCGGTCTGGCCGATCAGATGGACTCGCTGCCCGACCAGCTTTCCGGTGGCGAGCAGCAGCGCGTCGCCGTCGCCCGCGCTATGGTCAACCGTCCGCCGCTGCTGATCTGCGACGAGCCCACGGGTAACCTCGACCCGGCGATCTCGCTGGGCATCATGAAGCTGCTCGAGCGTATTAACCGCACCGGCACCACCGTGATCGTCGCCACGCACGACCGCGAGATGGTCGATAGCATGCACCGTCGCGTGATCGCCCTCGAGGGCGGCCACGTTATCCGCGACCAGGAGAGGGGAGGTTACGGCAACTATGGCACCAACTAACGTGGGCTACTCCTTCAAAGAGGCAATCAGTCACTTCTTCCGTAACTGGACTACCTCGCTCGGCGCCGTCATCACGATCTTCCTTTCGCTGTTTATCATCGGCCTGTTCATCATGGGCTCCGCGATGCTGAACTCCGTGATCGGCACCGTCGAGGATCAGGTTGTCATCAACGCGTTCATTAGCGATGACGCCGATCAGGCCGATGTTCAGGCTTTTGAGGCCGAGCTTAAGACGTGGAATAACGTCAAGTCCGTGACCTATAAGGACAAGGACGACGCGCTGGCCGAGTATACGAGCAAGATGTCGGGCAACGCCGACGCCACCATGAGCGCGCTCGATGGCCAGAACCCGCTGCCGGCTTCGTTTGCAATTGAGATGGACGATCCGTCCAAGGTCGAGAGCACGGCCCAGAAGCTCAAGAAGAACGCCGACTTCCAGAAGATCGCGGATGACGGCGACGTCAACGCGAGCGTGCTGTACGGCCAAGAGGAAGTGAGCCGCCTGTTCCAGGTGACCAACTACATCCGCATCGCCGCCGTGGTGCTCGTTGGCCTTTTGACCTTTATCGCATTCATCTTCATCAACAACACGATTCGCCTGTCCATCACGGCGCGTCGTCGTGAGATTGCGATTATGCGTCTGGTCGGCGCCAGCAACGGCTTCATTCGCGGCCCGTTTATCACCGAGGGCGTACTGCAGGCCATTTTGGGCTCGCTGCTTTCCATCGGCGTTCTGGAGCTGCTGCGCAATCTGATGATTCCGCGTTTGCAGGAGAGCATCGGCTGGATGTCGTTTGCCCTGCCGATGCAGTACTACCTGGTGACCTATGCTGCGCTGATTCTGGTCGGTGTGATTATCGGTCTCTTTGGTTCTGCCATAGCCATGCGCCGCTACCTGCGCGTGTAGGCATGCCTGGAATTCATCCCTTCCAACGGGTCGTCTCTTATGGGGCGGCCCGTTTTTTGATCTCTAGGGGACGGCAGGAAAGCGAATCATTTGGGTAGACTCTTTGGAGTTCGTCATCGATAGCAAGGAGGCGCCATGGGGCGCAATAACAAGCATAAGCGCGGTGCTCGCAATAAGCGTGGGCCGGTGCGCAGCGAACGCCGTCCGAGCCTGACCGGGCGCGTGCAGCTCCATGAGCATGGCGCCTATGTCATAACCGAGAGCGGCGACTACAAGGTTATGGGCCGCGGTAAGCGCGAGATCATGGATGGCGATACCGTTGCCGTGAGCATTAAGAACAGCCCGCACGGTGAGCGGCGCGCCGTGATCGAAGGCGTGGTTGAGCGCGCAGCCATAAGCGTGGTGGGTACGTACCAGACCGCTGGTCCGCTCGGTGTGATCGAGCCGCTCGATTCGCGCCTGAAGGCCGACTTCTTCATTCTGCCCGAGGATACCTCGGCGGATCGTCTGGGCGTCCACCCGGGTGATGCCGTTGTCGCGCGCATTTTGACCTACCCGACGCGCCTGGAATCGGGCACCGTGACGATCGAACGCCGCATTGGCGGAGATGACGCGCCCGATTTGGGCGTTCAATACGTGATGGCGCGTTACGGCTATACCGATAGCTATCCCGAGGCCGCGCTGGACGAGGCCGAGGGGCTTTCGCTCGATGTGTCCGCGGCGCTTAAGGACCCGCTCCGCCGCGATCTGCGCGACCGCTTTGTCATCACGATCGACCCGGTCGACGCGCGCGACTTTGACGATGCCATTTCGCTTGAGCGCACGCCCGAGGGTGGCTACAAGCTGGGTGTGCATATCGCTGACGTTTCTCACTATGTGGCTTGGGACGGGCATATCGATCTTGAGGCTCGCCATCGTACGACATCGGTGTATCTGGCCGATCGCGTGCTTCCCATGCTGCCCGAACGCCTGTCCTGTGACCTATGCTCGCTTCGCCCTGACGAGGACCGTCTTGCGTTTACCGTTGACATTGAGCTCGATGCGCAGGGTCGCGT
The DNA here is from genome assembly GCA_019414365.1 of Collinsella sp. Lineage (GTDB taxonomy): Bacteria > Actinomycetota > Coriobacteriia > Coriobacteriales > Coriobacteriaceae > Collinsella. The sequence continues at coordinate 28,978 of DXMC01000023.1, read as the reverse complement.
GCGGCATTACGATCCTTACCCCAGCGTGATTCGCTCGCGTGTGCGTATGGACTATGACGGCGCCGAGGCGCTGCTGGTGCGTGCCGGCGCGGTTGAGTATTCGGTGCTGGAAGGCGCCGCTGAGGATGTTGCGGCTGCTGAGGCCTCGCGCGAGGAGGCGCTTGAGCGCGGTCTTGCGTGCGAGGAAACTGCTCGCGGCTATAACGTCGACCTCGGCGATTTCCTTGTCGCCGCCAACGAACTCGCCGAACTTCGCCGTCGTATTCGTCGTGCCCGCGGCTCAGTCGATTTTGACACGGCCGAGATTCGCGCTCTATTGGATGAGGACGGAGTACCCGTGCAGATTGTGGCGCGCGAGCGTTCGTGTGCCACGTCGCTTATCGAGGAAGCCATGCTACTCGCCAACGAGTGCGTTGCAGAGTGGCTGGCAGACCGTGATATCGAGGCCTGCTATCGTGTGCATGAGGATCCGAGCCCCGATAGCCTGCACGGTGCTGCCGTTGCGCTGGCGCAGCTAGGCATCATCGACGATCGCCGTGCTGCCGGTATTGCCCTGGGGAGCCCCGATGAGCTGCAGGCTGCAGTTGATGCTGCCGCCGGTACGGCCAACGCACCGCTCGTTAACACGCTGCTTCTGCGCAGCATGCAGCGCGCGCTGTACAAGCCGCGCAACGAGGGCCACTTTGCGCTCGCCGCGCCGTGCTACTGTCACTTTACGAGTCCCATCCGTCGCTACCCCGATCTGGTGGTGCACCGCGTGCTCAAACTGCAGTTGGCCTATGAGCGGCTCGGCGGCAAGGACGCCTTGGTCCGTACGCCGCGGCTGATCGGCAAGGGGCGCGAGTCGCTGCCGCGCATTCTGCCGCAGATCTGCCGCGCATGCAGCGATGCCGAGCGCGCGGCAGATGCCGCCAGCCATGCGACGCAAAAGATCAAGATTGCCCAGTACTATGAGGACCGTCTGGGCGAGCGCTATGCCGGAACCGTCTCGTGGGTTAGCAGCATGGGTCTCTTTGTGCGCTTGGACCTAACGCAGGTCGAAGGCTTGGTTTCGATCAAGAGCCTGGGCAACGAGTGGTTCGAGTTCGACGAGGACGCGCTAACGCTCACAGGTGCCGACACGGGCACCCGTTACGAGCTGGGGCAGCGCGTGATTGTCGAGGTCTCGCGCGTCAATACCACGCGTGGGCACTTGGACTTTAAGCTTATCCATTAGCCAAATCCCGACTCATGGTGGGGGAGCGGAGGGCGGCCTTTCGGGACCGCCCTCCGCATTTGAATCGTGGCTACCTTGCCGTCTGCTCGGCCGCCCGCTTACCTGCTATTTGAGAGGTAAAACCTACCAAAATAAACCTGTCCCTTTTTGGCAGGTTTACAAGAAAGCGGGGATGAGATGGCGACGGTGTACGGTTATGCGCGGGTGAGTTCGCGCGATCAGAATCTGAATCGGCAGCTGGATGCGCTGGGCGCCTATGGCGTGGGCTCAGCGAATATTTATGCCGACCATGCGAGCGGCAAGGACTTCGATCGACCGCATTATCGCGAGCTGCTGCACGTCCTGGGAGACGGGGACGTGCTGGTGGTGCTTTCTATCGACCGACTTGGTCGTAATTACTCCGAGATTCTTGAGGAATGGCGACGCATTACCAAGGTGCTCGGGGTTGCCATTGTGGTGTTGGATATGCCATTGCTTGACACGCGCGCCAGGGCCAGCGGCGCGCCGGATGTGACTAACACCCTGATTGCTGATATTGTGCTGCAGCTGCTGAGCTACGTGGCGCAGGTGGAGCGCGAGAATATCCATCGGCGCCAGGCGGAGGGGATTGCAGCGGCGCGGGCGCGAGGGGTCCGTTTCGGTCGACCTCGCAAGCCATGCCCTCCTCAGTTTGAGCTGGTGCGCGATAGCTATGAGGCGGGCGATATTACCCGCAGCCAGGCAGCAAAGTGCCTGGGCGTGTGCGTGGGGACGTTCGATCGCTGGATGCGCGAGGCGGGGTAGGGTTTTGCGTCGCTTTGTCGCTTCCTGTTGCGATTCAAATTTTGATACGGTGGCGATGTCATTCGGGGCTACACTCGCTGATATTCAAAAAAGGAGGTAGGCCCTTGGCGCGCGTAAAACAAATAATCGGATGGACCGCGATCGTTCTGTTCGCTGCAACGCTGGCGGGCATCTGGGTGCTGACGGAGCAAAATGCGGTGGAGACGTCGTTGCTGAGCGAGTCCACCGCGCGTGTGGTGGAGGGTCAGGCTACGGGCGTACAGGCTGCCGATGTCGCGGGTGAAGCTCAGGCCGAGAACGGGATGACAGGGGGCACTGATTCGGCTGCTTCGAATGTCCGGTCTGGCCGACTTGCTTCCATTCGCATGTGGGTGGGCACGAACGTCCGTCGCGTTGCCCATACCGTAGAGTTTTTCTTCGTCGGATTGTTCGCCTCGGTGGTCGTGGTTTGCTTTTCCAGGCGTCCGTGGAGCGTATGCTCCCGTTGCGTGCCCGTGTTGCTCTTTTGCGCCGTCTGCTCCGTTGGCGATCAGGTACATAAGATCTTTGTTCCCGGCAGGCATTTCGACGTTATCGATTTAGGATTCGATGCTGCGGGCTATGTCACCGCCATGCTGTTGGTATTGCTGGTCTCCGCATGGGTGCACCACGAGACGCGCCCCATCGGCGCCCATGCGAGGCGCTAGCCGGTAACAAACCCGTTTCTGATCATGCGACCTTGTTGAATTATTTTGTGTCGCGCGTATTTCCGAGCGGTCGGATTTGAGGGGCGAGCGGTAGAACGCTCGTCCTTTGTGCGCCACGATGCGGCACAATGTACCGTAAAAGCTGTTTGTATCCGGTACGAATCGTTCGTTGGTCTTTAATTCTTCTCAACGGAGGTGTTTGAGATGGCAAACGGATTGCTTTTGCGGCTTCGCGAGCGTGAGCTCAGCGCGAGCCCGGCGGAACGCAATGTCATCGCATATGTGAGCGCTCATCCGCACGAGGTGGTCGGGCTGTCCGTCCGCGGTCTTGCCGATGCCACGTTCTCCTCGCCCTCGAGCATTTTGCGCTTTTGCAAGCGTTTGGGTTTTGCGGGCTACAAGGAGTTCCAGCGCGAACTGATTGCCGAGCTGGCGCTCTTAGGTGACAAGAAAGACGTAGCCCTCGAGGACATCTCCATGGATGACAGCGTCGAACGTATCGTGGGGAAGGTGATGAAAAGCAACGTGCGCACGATCGAAGCGACGGCGCGAACGCTCGATTACACCGTCTTGGAGCGATGTGCGGCCTATCTTAAGCGGGCACGCGCAGTCAATCTGTTCGGTATCGGTGCCTCTCGTTTGGTCGCGCACGATCTGGCGCAAAAGCTCATGCGTGTCGACAAAGAGTGCCATCTGTACGACGACTGGCATGATCAGCTCTTGTGTGCCAAGAACATGCATGAGGGCGATATGGCAATCGCCTTTAGCTACTCGGGCTTGACGCAAGAGGTGCTGGACTGCACCGCCGAGGCCCAACGTCACAACTGTCCCGTTGTGGCCGTGACCAAAGTAGATGGATCATCCAAGCTTGCCACCATGGCCGATGCCGTGCTCGGCGTCGCTGCGAGTGAGCCCTTGGTCCGCAGCGGTGCCATGGCTTCGCGTATGGCCCAGCTTATGGTTGTCGATGCCCTGTACGCTGCTTACGTTGCCAGCGACTACGAACGGGCGACGCATGTCATTAAGCAAAACTACATCGAGAAACAGGAAAGATGAGGTGAATGAAATGCTCGATTTAACAAAATTCACGACCGAAAAGCGTAATCAAAGGTCTATGGACCTCGATACGATGACATCGCTGCAAATCGTTACGACGATGAACGATGAGGATCTTCGTGCCGTCCAGTCGGTCACAAAAGTGTTGCCCCAGGTTGCCACAGCAATCGACTGGGCTGCTGAGGCACTCGAGCGCGGCGGGCGCGTCTTTTACATGGGCGCAGGCACCAGCGGTCGTCTGGGCGTACTCGACGCTTCGGAGTGTCCGCCCACGTTTGGCGTGTCACCCGATCTGATTGTCGGGCTCATTGCCGGAGGCGAGACGGCGTTTATCAAGGCTGTCGAAGGTGCCGAAGACAGTGAGGAGCTCGGCGCGAGCGACCTGCGGGGGCGTGGACTCTCGGACAAGGATCTTGTCGTTGGCCTGGCGGCAAGCGGTCGTACTCCCTATGTGGTGGGCGGCCTTGTATACGCCAAGGCAACTGGGTGCAAGACGATCGCAATTGCCTGCAACCAAGGGTCGAAGATCGGGGAGAGCGCAGATCTTGCCATTGAACCCGTGCCCGGTCCCGAGGTACTGACCGGCTCAACGAGGCTCAAGGCGGGAACGGTTCAAAAGCTCATTCTCAACATGATTTCGACCGGTGCCATGGTCAAGATCGGCAAGGTATACCAAAACCTGATGGTCGATGTGCAGCAGACGAACGAGAAGTTGGTGGTGCGCGGCCAGAACATCGTGATGGAGGCGACCGGCTGCACGCGCGAGCGCGCTATTCAGGCGCTTGCAGATGCCGGCGGCCACGTAAAAACCGCTATTGTCTCGGTACTGCTGGACTGCGATGCCGAGCAGGCTGCGGTAGCTCTTGAGCGAGCGCGAGGCCATGTCCGTGCTGCGGTGAGTGGCCATGAGAAGAGCGATGCCGATGCCCAATAGGTGTGCGGCGTGAGCTGATATGACATCCAGACGAGATACCCAATACAAGGAGGAGTTATGACGAACAAAGAGCTGGCTCAAAAGCTGCTGGACCTTTTGGGCGGTAAAGACAACGTGCTCGCAAACGCGGCGTGCATGACGCGCCTGCGCGTGACCGTCAAAGACGCGGGCAACGTCGACACGGAGGGTATTAAGGCACTCGACGGCGTGATGGGCCTGGTCGAGGACGACACGATGCAGATCGTGCTGGGGCCGGGCAAGGTGAATAAGGTGCTCGAGGAGTTCTCCAAGCTCACTGGCCTTGCGAAAGGCGTTGCCGACGAGAGCGTGGTTGACGCTGCGGCCACAAACAAGGCCGCGCAGAAGGCCAAGTACGAGTCTAAGCCGGTTCAGGCCTTCCTCAAGAAGATTTCCAATGTCTTCGTCGCCCTGCTTCCCGGCATCATTGCGGCTGGCCTCATCAACGGTATCTGCAACGTCATCAACGTCTCGACGGCAGGCGCGCTTGCAGGCGAGTGGTGGTACCAGGGCATTCGTTCCATGGGCTGGGCCCTGTTTGCCTATCTGCCCATCTTGGTGGGCTATAACGCGGCACGTGAGTTTGGTGGCTCCGCTGCGCTGGGCGGCATCGCCGGCATGATGTGTATCGCCAACAGTGCCATGCCCCTGCTTGCGCCTGGCGCGGCCGATCCTGCCACTGCCATTCTGCTGCCGCTCACCAATGCGCAGTACAACCCCGCAGCGGGCGGCATGATCGCGGCTCTTATCGCCGGCGCATTTTTTGCCTGGATGGAGCGTCAGATTCGCAAGGTTATGCCCAACGCACTCGACACGTTCTTGTCCCCGCTGCTGGTGCTCATCATCGGCGCCTTTGCTCTGATGCTCGTCATCCAGCCGGTTGGCGCATGGCTGACGACTGCCATCTTTAGCGTTTTGACCTTTATCTTCGAGAAGCTGGGCGTCCTGGGCGGCTATATCCTGTCGGCAGGTTTCTTGCCACTGGTGTCTGTCGGCCTGCATCAGGCGCTCACGCCGATCCACGCTATGCTCAACGATCCCGACGGCGCTACCAAGGGCATCAATTACCTGCTTCCCATCCTTATGATGGCTGGCGGCGGTCAGGTCGGTGCCGGTCTGGCGCTGTACTTTAAGACCAAGAACGCCAAGCTCAAGAAGTACGTCGCCGAGTCCATTCCCGTTGGAATCCTGGGTGTGGGCGAGCCTCTGATGTATGCTGTTGCGCTGCCGCTCGTTCGCCCGTTTGTGACGGCCTGCCTGGGTGCCGGATTTGGCGGCGCGCTCGCGGCGCTGCTTCACATCGGCACGGTTTCTCAGGGCGTTTCCGGTCTGTTTGGCTTGCTGATCGTCGTTCCTGGCCAGCAGCTCGGCTACGTTGCCGCTATGCTGCTTGCCTATGCCGCCGGCTTTGTCCTGACGTGGTTCTTTGGCG
>DXMC01000023.1:0-22843 GCA_019414365.1 Collinsella sp. | reverse complement strand
TTGGCGTCGACGAGCAGAAGATCAACGAGTTCTTTGGCGAGTAGTTTGATATCGCGAGCCGTGTTGCTCAGAGCTCGCGGCGCGCAGCAGATTTCTTGATGCTATGGTTGTGCCGGCGGGGCTAACTGCTCCGCCGGCCTTTTTTAAAGGAGCGTTGAAGCGTGAAAACGGGTATTTCGATTTATCTTTCCAGCCCTCTGCAGGATATTGAGCGAACGATTAAGCGTGGCGCCGCGGCGGGTGCACGCTATGCGTTCACCTCGCTGCATATTCCCGAGGATGGGGGAGCGGCGTATGCCGATAAGGTCCGTCATGTACTGTCGCTGCTTTCCGCCCGCGGCATTGCGCTCATTGCCGATGTGGGACCGCGCACGTGCGATTTGCTCGGGCTTGAGCGCATCGAGGACCTGCGCGATCTGGGGTTGGAATACCTTCGTTTGGACTATGGCTTTAGCGCCCAGCGGGTCGCGGAGCTGTCCGGTGTATTTCGCATTGTGGTCAATGCATCGACGGTGAGTTCTGATGAAATCGCATCGTGGCGTGAGGCCGGTGCCGATGTGACTCGTTTTGCCGCCTGTCACAATTTTTACCCCAAGCCTTATACCGGTTTAGCTCTGGAGGACATTGCTCGGGTGAATCTTCGTCTTGCGGCGCTTGGATTCGAAATCATGGCTTTTGTGCCGGGTGATGCCAACGTTCGCGGGCCGGTATTCGAGGGACTGCCGACGGTCGAGGCGCAGCGCGGTCGCGCGTCAAAGGTTGCTCTCAATATGCTTGAGCTTGCACATGGCGCCGATTGCGACATTGTGTTGGTCGGCGACCCCGATCTTTCCGATGCGGGCTGGACGCAGTTTGCTCATGTTTCCGCCGGATACGTGGACCTGCAATGCGAGCTTGAGCCCGGTTATGCCTATGTACGTGGGCAGATTCATCACGACCGACCCGATTCGAGCACCCTCATCTTTAGGTCTCAGGAGTCGCGTATGACGCTTAAGCCGGATTCCGTGCCGATGGATGCCGGTGCCGGCCTGTCACGAAAGACGGGGTCGATCGCTGTGAGCAATAGCGGCTATGGGCGCTACGAAGGCGAGCTTGAGATTGCGCGGGTCGATCTTCCCGGTGACGAGCGCATGAACGTTGCGGGTCATATCACGCCCGAGGCAATGGAGCTGCTGCCGTTCATCAAACGCGGATTCGGGGTACGGTTCGTTTAGCGTTTGACCCGTGGGCTACAATTGACCCATCATGCGAAGGCGCCTCGTGTGGCGTGTGCCTGCGTTGGCCGATCTATATTCGGAGGATTTCCATGACCGTACTGTTTGTTGAATATCCCAAGTGCTCGACCTGTAAGAAGGCCAAGGCATGGCTGGACGAACACGGGGTAGAGTATATCGACCGCGATATCGTTTTGGACAATCCCACGGCTGATGAGCTTGCGACCTGGATTGCTCGTTCGGGACTGCCGGTGCGGCGCTTCTTTAATTCGTCGGGCATGAAATATCGAGAGCTGGGCCTGAAGGCGCGTCTGGATGCGGGCATGACGGATCGGGAGTGCTACGAGCTGCTGGCGACCGACGGCATGCTGGTCAAGCGTCCGCTGTTGGTGGGCGACGACTTTGCGATTCCCGGCTTTAGGGAAGCAGCTTGGACCGAGGCGCTGCTGTAGCGGCTGCGGAAAGTGCGACCCGTTTTGAGCGCTCGGGGTGGGACGTGTTTTCCATCGGAGGGCTCGCTCGGCTCAATCCTTGAGCTGTGCCCATTCGTGCGGACCGTAGACCTTTACGTGCTTGTTGGGCTTGCCGCTCCAGTACTCCTCGTCCATAAAGGGCAGATATGCCTGAACACCGGGGCAGATAAAGGGAATCCGCTGCTGTCGCAGTCGCTCGCGTTGGCGCTGCTCCAGGTGCGCCTCGGATATGACAGTCGGCATACCGGACAGCTCGACGAGGCTTGCCTGGATTCGCTTAAGGTCGGGGAGTCCCGCGTGCCATGACATCCGCATGATCAAAAAGGATGCACGGCGGTATTTTGCCTGCATCACCGTGATGGCGGGGCGCAGGGTGGGATGGATTTTGTCCCGTTCGGGCCAAAGGTCAGCAGTGATCTCGAGGCCCAGGGTCTCCCATAGGTAATCAAGCTCTTCGTCCATGGCACCTCGATATCCGTGTAATGATGACGGTTTGATTGTGCCATCAGCCGTGAGTGCTGCATTGTTGTAATCTACCAGCGGTAGATGTGGGATGTTTTACGGGCTTTGGCGCCGTACATGTCGCTGGTGCTTCACAGGTCCTTCACGTGTCGGCCGTATTTGACTGAATTTCAAAAAAGTCAAAATTGGGGCTTGCGTCACGGCGAGACTTCCCGTATATTTCTTTCTTGCGCAAAGGCACAGCCGAGCGCAGCGATGCAGTCATTGGGATGTCGTCTAATGGCAGGACAGCGGATTCTGGTTCCGTCAATGGGGGTTCGACTCCCTCCATCCCAGCCATTGCATTTGCTACATATGGCCCGTTCGTCTAGCGGTTTAGGACGCCGCCCTCTCAAGGCGGAGATCACCAGTTCGAATCTGGTACGGGCTACCACAAAATGAACGCCCGGGCCTCGTAAGAGACCCGGGTTTTGTGTATTCACCACACACGCGACATTTGCCGCGTTTCGTCCGGTTTGAGGAGTAGCCATGGACCTGCCCATCAGCTTGCAAGACATCACGTATGCCGAGAACTATCTGGCGCAGGGCGATCTGGCCACGGCGACGCCGCTGTTGGAGCGCCTGGTGGAGCTTGCCGAGGAGTATATCGACGCCGAGTGCAAGACGGAGGAGAAGCGCCAATACTTTAGCTTCGATAGCAAGTTTGAGCGCTTGGCCTATCGCCGCGTGGAGAAGGATCCGCGCGAGCTGGTGCAGGTCGAGGTTCCCTTTGACCGCCTGTACTCCGACATGGCGTTTGCCTACATTCGCCAGCAGGATTATGTGAGTGCTCGGAATGCCCTGATGCAGGCCGTGCGTTGGGATCCCATGAACTGCAACTATCGCTTGGACTTGGCCGAGCTGTTCCGCGCGCTCGAGGACAAGCAAGAGTGGGCATCGCTCTCGTTCTCGGTGCTGGAGCGCGCGAGCGACGGTAAGTGCGCCGCACGCGCCTACACCAACTTGGGTCAGTACTTCTTGGAGCCCGAGACCGAGAACATTTCGGCTGCCGTGGGCTGCGCGCGTCTGGCGCTGCGCCTGGCGCCCAATGATGCGCATACGACGCGCCTGCTCAACAAGATCCATACCACCTATCCGGATGCCGCGGACGAGAGTGACGACCATGTGATGGGTGAGCTCGCCCTGCAGGGCGTGCCGACCTCGCCTTCGGCCGAGATCGCCATCTGCCTGATCATGTGCGCGACCGACGCTGCGAGCGACGGCGACAAGCAGGAGGCTACGCGTCTGACGGTCCGTGCCCGCGACCTGGTGGGCGAAGAGGCGTGCGCGGCGATTATCAAGCTGGTGCGCGAGAGTGATGCCGAGCTTAACGCCGAGCGCAAGGCAAAGCGCGAGGCTGCGGGCTCAAACGCCGATGGCGCCAAGGAGGCCGGCGATGCCCAGTAAGCGCGAGCGCAAGCTCATTTCCAAGAATCGCTCGGCACATCACGAGTACTTTATCGATGAGACCTTTGAGTGCGGTATTGAACTGAGCGGTACCGAGGTCAAGTCGATTCGCGAGCGCGCCTGCCAGATCACTGACACCTTTGCACTGATTCGTGGCGGCGAGTGCTGGCTCGTGGGTCTGCATATTCACCCTTATAGCCATGGTGGCGTGTGGAACCGCGACCCCGACCGTCGGCGCCGTCTGCTGCTGCACCGCAAGGAGATCGACTTTCTTGACGGCAAACTTCGCAACCGTGGTTATGCGCTGGTTCCGTTGGAGCTCTACTTTAATACCGACGGTCGCGTAAAACTGCTGCTGGGCCTGGGTCGCGGCAAGAAGCTCTACGACAAGCGCGAGGACATGGCCAAGCGTGATGTCCAACACGAGATCGACCGCGCCCTCAAGGAACGCAACCGCTGACCGTCCTTCATAAGTTGCGGTGGAATACGGACTGGTTTGCCTGTTTGAGGGGCTATTCAGTCCCTATTTCACCGCAGCTGCGGGTGTCTCATCTTTCTTACTGTTCTGACACATATGTTTCAAAGGTGGCGTCCGTTATGGGCGCTGCCTTTTTTGTGGGTACATACATCCATGAGGTTCCAACCCGAGCTAGGGGAGTGATCGTTATGGACAAAACCGCGTTCTTTACCATGCCGAGCGGCCTGTACGTGGTGAGCGCCGCGGCAGACGGGCTGCGTGCCGGCTGCGTTATCAACACAGCGGTGCAGGTGACGTCCATGCCGCCGCGCATTTCGGTTGCAGTGAACAAGGACAACGTCACCTCGGGCGTCATCGCTTCGGCCAAAGCGTTCGCGCTGACCGTGATCGATCAGACCGCCGATATGCTCTACATCGGTAACTTTGGGTTCCGCACCAGCAGCGATTATGACAAGTTTGCCAAATACGAGACCCGCGAGACGGCTCTGGGCATGCCCTATGTGCCCGAGCACGCGGCGGCCCTGTTTAGCTGCCATTTGATCGACACTGTGGATGTGGGTACGCATCTACTGTTTATCGGCGAGGTCGAGGATGCCGAGCGCCTGAGCGACGAGACGCCGCTCACCTACGATTACTACCATAAGGTCCTGAAGGGCAAGACGCCTCCGAAGGCGTCCTCGTATCAAGGCTAGAAATGTTTTAAAAATACTTGCATTATATTATTGATAACATATACTAATAAGCGAAGTACATCACCAGTCGCGTTCGAGAGGAGAACATCATGGCTGAGGAGAAGAAGACGTATAAGTTCGTGTGCGTCGTTTGCGGTTACGAGGTTGAGGTCGATACGCCCGAGCTGCCCGAGGATTATGTGTGCCCGGTGTGCGGCGTCGGTCCCGATCAGTTTGAGCTCGTCGAGGAGTAGCTCGTCGGCACGCGGCTCACGGCAACATATAGCTCTGTCCAAGGGTCCCGGTCGGATATCCCGGCCGGGCCCTTTTTCTCCGCCCCCAAGGGATCACGGTTGCTGTTGGCCGATCCTGTCTGTTGTGAGTCCGGCCGACCTTTTGTCTCAATCTGTAACATCTAACGGTGGAAATTGGGTCCACTTGTTACAGATTGAGACAAACGGAGCTGTCCCTCGGAATGATCTCGATCTGTAACATCTAGACATCAAAAGCGGGTCTAGATGTTACAGATCGAGACGTTTGCCTGGGTAGGTGCCCCGTCCCATTACATCCCTGTCAACAACACGACATCGAGAATCGTCACGATGGCACCAATCCCTACGAGCAGCGCGTTGAGCGGGCGCGAATTGGCGTATTTGCCCATGACGCGGGGTGAACTGGTGAGCCGTATGAGCACAAAGACCGTAATCGGTAGCTGAAGCGACAGCAGTGCCTGACTCCAGATGAGACCTTCAAAAGGATTTGGGACGACCAGGCACGCCGTCACTGCGCCGACGAAACAGGCCGCCACCCCGATCGAGGAATGTCGGTCGTGGATATCGTATTCCTCGTCGAACATGCCCGCAGTGATGGTTCCCGCCGCCATGCCCGCTGTCACGCTGCTCGATAGTCCCGCGAACAGCAGCGCTATCGCAAAGATGGTCGAGCTCGCCGGGCCCAAGATGGGGGAGAGCGTGGCCGCTGCGACGGCGAGGTCGTCTACGACCATGCCGTGCGCAAAGAAGGTCGTTGCGGCCAGGATGACCATGGCCGAGTTGATTGCCCAGCCCACGCCCATCGAAAAGAGCGTGTCGAAGAGCTCGTAGTGCAGACGTTCTTCGATAACTTGCTCGCCTTGGCCTTCGAAGTGCATGGATTGGATGACCTCGGAGTGCAGAAAAAGGTTGTGTGGCATAACGACCGCACCCAGGACACTCACGATAATCGTTGCCGAGTCGGCAGGCATGCTGGGGATGATCCAGCTTGCGGTTGCTTGCGGCCAGTCGACTTTGACCAGCGCGAGCTCTGCTAAAAACGAGAGTCCCACCACACCCACGAAGGCGATGATCCAGCGTTCGGCTCGCTTGTAGGAGTTCGTCATGAGCATCGCCATCGATACTGCCGCCACGATGACGCAGCCCGCACGCACGGGCAGCCCAAAGAGCATTTGAAGGGCAATCGCGCCGCCCAGGACTTCGGCCATGGCGGTGGCGATGGTCGCGAGATGGGCGCTGCCGAGCACCGCGCGTCCCACGATGCGGGGGAGAAAGCGGGTCGTGGCCTCGGCAAGGCAGGCGCCCGTGGCGATGCCCAAGTGCGCCGCGTTGTGCTGCAGCACGATGAGCATAATCGTGGACAGCGTGACGATCCACAGCAGCGCGTAGCCAAACTGCGAGCCCGCGGCCATATTGGAGGCCCAGTTGCCCGGGTCGATAAAGCCGACGGTCACGAGCAGCCCGGGGCCGATATGCCGCGCAATGTCTAGGCCTCCGTGACCACCGGTGCGTCGGGAGCCAAAGTGTTGTTTGAGATGGTTGAGCATGGTGCGCTCCTGCGTATGGGCGGCGTGACGTCGCATCTGGGTCGTGCGGCGCCACGCGTCGGATTTGGGTTGGGGCTACTTGTGCGCTTTGCCCTGATTGGCCACGGCGTCGATCTTGGCGGCGATGGTCGCCGGGTCGCCGATGTAGCGCTTGTCGAGGACATTGAAATCGGTATCGAAGGTGTAGACGAGCGGCACGCCGGTGGGGATGTTGACCTTGAGGATCTCCTCGGGCGTGAGGTGCTCGAGCTTCATGACGAGTGAGCGCAGGGAGTTGCCGTGTGCGGCGATGAGTACGCGCTTGCCGGCGAGCATCTGGGGGCGAATCTCGTCTTCGAAATAGGGCCAGGCGCGGGCGATCGTGTCCTTGAGGCATTCGGTATAGGGCAGCTGATCAGGCGCGACATCACGGTATTGCTCCTGGGTGTGGGGATCGCGCGCGTCGTTCGGCTCGAGTGCCGGCGGGCAGATATCGAAGGAGCGGCGCCAGATGAGCACCTGCTCGTCGCCGTGCTCCGCCGCGGCATCGGCCTTGTTGAGACCCTGCAACGCGCCGTAGTGGCGCTCGTTGAGCTTCCAGGATTTGATGACGGGTAGCCACTCGCGATCCATTTGGCCGAGCACGATGTTGAGGGTGTGGATCGCGCGCTTGAGGCGCGAAGCGTAGCAGACGTCAAAGTCGAAACCGGCTTCTTTGAGGGCTCGACCGCCTGCTGCGGCTTCTTCGCGGCCCGTGTCGGTGAGCTCAACATCGGTCCAGCCGGTGAACAGGTTGAGCTTGTTCCACTCGGACTCTCCGTGACGGATAAGGACGAGTTGCATCGTCTGCTGGTCTGCTTGGTGCGCCATAGGGGCCTCCTTGATCTGGCACGGTGTGCGTGCCGTTTGCTTGACGCCGCAAAGGATACCCGTTTTAAGCTTAAAAGCTAACCAAGACTAACAAAATTGTTGTATTTGAATGGGATGGTGAAAGGGAGCTGCCGAAATGTCTCGATCTGTAACAACTAGGGATGGAAATTGGGCCTAGGTGTTACAGATCGAGACAGGAAGAAATGGTCCTATGGAAAATCTCGATCTGTAACAGTTAGCTGCAAAAACCGGCCCTTCATGTTACAGATTGAGACATTCGGAACCGTCTCTCGAAAACATCTCAATCTGTAACAGTTAGTCGTCGTAATTGGGTCTTACTGTTACAGATTGAGATGTTTGAAGAGGTGAGTTTGCAGGCCGAATTTGGGGCCTATGTTTTCGCCCTTGAGGTCGGCGGTGCCCACTCGTAAGGTGTGCGTTACGCGATTGTTTCGAAACGGGTGGGAAACACAGTGGGCCGGTGATGCTTCTAGTATGCCTAGTCAACTGACTGTCTAAATATCTAGGGGAGGATCGCGATGCAGGCAGATTCCGCTCAGCAGCAGGGCCTTTATCGCCCCGAATTCGACCACGATGCATGTGGCATCGGCGCGCTTGCCGATATCAACGGCGAGCGCCATCACCAGATTCTGGACGACGCGCTGTCCATTCTGGTCAACTTGGAGCACCGCGGCGGCACGGGACTCGAGAAGAACACCGGCGACGGCGCCGGCATCCTGTTCCAGGTTCCGCATCACTTTTTCCGTAAAGAGGCCCAAAAGTGCGGCCAGATTCTGCCGGCAGAGGGCGACTATGGCGTGGCCATGCTGTTCTTTCCACAGGACGACAAGGGCGTAGAGGATGCCCGTCGCGTGTTTGAGGAGGGCTGCGCCGAGGCCGGCGTGCCGCTGCTCTTTTGGCGCGAGGTGCCGGTCGACCCGCATGACCTGGGCGAGACGGCCCGCGCCTGCATGCCCACTATCCTGCAGGCCTTCCTGGGCCGTCCGGACGACACGCCCGCCGGCGATGCCTTTGAGCGTCGCCTGTACGTGTGCCGCCGCACCATCGAAAAGAAGGCCGATGCCGAGTTTGCCCTGCGCGACAAGATCTTCTACGTGTGCTCCATGAGCTCGCGTACCATCGTGTACAAGGGCATGCTGGTCGCCACGCAGATGCGCCGCTTCTTCATCGACCTCAACGACGCCGCCGTCAAGACGGCCGTAGCGCTCGTCCACTCGCGCTACTCCACCAACACCACGCCCAGTTGGGAGCGCGCGCACCCCAACCGCTTTATCATCCATAACGGCGAGATCAACACCCTCAAGGGCAACGTCAACTGGATTCGCGCCCGCGAGCCCAACCTGTACAGCCCCGTGCTGCAGCACGATCTTGAGCGCGTGATGCCCATCATCAACCGCGAGGGTTCCGACTCGGCGATTTTGGACAACGTGCTCGAGTTTTTGGTTATGAACGGTCGCCCGCTCACGCGTGCCGCGTCCATGTTGCTGCCCGAGCCGTGGGACCACAACGATAGCCTGAGTGAGGAGCGCCGCGCCTACGACGCTTACCAGTCCATGCTCATGGAGCCCTGGGACGGCCCGGCGGCCATCGCCTTTACCGACGGTCGCACGCTGGGCGCCGCCCTCGACCGCAACGGCTTGCGCCCCGCCCGCTACTACGTGACGCGCGATGGCCGCTTTATGCTGGCAAGCGAGGTGGGCACCATCGAGGTGAGCCCCGAGAACATCCTGACGAGCGGCTGCCTGGGACCGGGCCAGATGCTCGAGGTCGATTTTGCCCGCGGCCGCGTGATCTACAACGACGAGCTGCGCGCCCGCTATGCCAAGGAGAAGCCCTACCGCGACTGGATTGCCGAGGAGACACTGACCGTCGACGCGCTCGATGAGCCCGCCGCGCCCGCGCCCGCCGAGGATGCCGAGGTGCCCGCCGCCGTGCGCATGGCCAAGCTCGGCTATCACTGGGATGATGTTGACGAGGTCGTGCGCCCCATGGCCCAGCAGGGCAAGGCCCCGCTCGCCTCGATGGGTATCGATGCGCCGTTGGCCTGCCTGTCCAAGAAGACGCGTTCGTTCTTTGACTACTTCTATCAGCTGTTCGCTCAGGTCACGAATCCTCCGATCGATGCCCTGCGCGAGCACATGGTGACTTCGACCACGCTCTACCTGGGCAACCACGGCAACCTGCTCGAGGATTCCCGCACGGCCTGTCAGCTGGTGCGCTTGGAGCGCCCATTGCTCAACGATGAAGAGTTCGAGCATATCTGTGCCATCGACCGTGTTGGCTTTAAGACCCGTCGCTTCCGTGCCGTCTACCGCCGCGATGCCGGCGAGGGCGCGCTGCAGGCTGCGCTCAAACAGCTTGCAGAGGACGTTGAGGCTGCGGTCCGCGATGGCGTGAACATCGTGGTGTTGAGCGATCGTGCCGCTGCGGGCGAGGTGCCCGTGCCGTCGCTGCTCGCTGTGGGCTGCGTGCATAACCACCTGATCCGCGCCGGCGTGCGTACCTTTGCCGACATCGTGGTGGAGAGCGGCGACGCCGTGTCTCCGCACGACTTTGCGGCACTGGTGGGCTACTCCGCGAGCGGCATCTATCCGTACAACGCACATGCGTGCATCCGCGATCTGGCGGCACACGGCGACCTGGACGTGACGGCCGAGCAGGGCATCGCCAACTACAACAAGGCTGCGACTGCCGGCATCGTCTCCATCATGTCCAAGATGGGCATCTCCACGGTGCAGAGCTACCATTCGGCGCAGATCTTCGAGGCCGTGGGCTTTACGCCGGAGTTCGTCAACGCGTACTTCGCCGGCACGGTGAGCCGTGTGGGCGGTATGGGCGTCGAGGACGTTGAGCGCGAGCAAAACGAGCGCTACGACGCCGCGCTCGCTATCCTTAAGAGCCCGGCTCCCGATCAGCTGCCCACGCTGGGCCTGACCAAGTGGCGCCCACTCGGCGGCGAGGAACACCTCATCGACCCCCAGACCGTCTACCTGCTGCAGACCGCCTGCCGTGAGGACAGCTACGACACCTTTAAGGAGTACAGCGCCCGCCTGCACCGCACCGGCCGTGCCGTGCGTCTGCGCGACTTGCTCGACTTTGATGCCAGCGGCCGCACGCCGGTTTCGCTCGACGAGGTCGAGCCCGCGCTCAACATCGTCCGCCGCTTTAACACCGGCGCCATGTCGTACGGCTCCATCAGCAAAGAGGCACACGAGTGCATGGCCATCGCCATGAACCGCCTGCACGGCCGTTCCAACTCCGGCGAGGGCGGCGAGGATCCGCGTCGCGAGACCCCGCTGGCTAACGGCGACTCCAAGAACTCCGCCATCAAGCAGGTGGCAAGCGCGCGCTTTGGCGTGACGAGCCGCTACCTGTGCAGCGCCTTCGAGATTCAGATCAAGATGGCCCAGGGCGCCAAGCCCGGCGAGGGCGGCCACCTGCCCGGCAAGAAGGTCTACCCCTGGATTGCCGAGGTCCGTCAGTCCACGCCCGGCATCGGCCTGATCTCGCCTCCGCCGCACCACGACATCTACTCTATCGAGGACCTGGCCGAGCTCATCTTCGACCTTAAGAACGCCAACCCCGGCGCACGCGTGTCGGTCAAGCTGGTCAGCGAGGCGGGCGTCGGCACCATCGCCACCGGTGTGGCCAAGGGTGCTGCCGACAAGATCTTGATCAGCGGCCACAATGGCGGCTCGGGTGCCGCTGCTCGCGATTCGATCTGGCACGCCGGTCTGCCGCTGGAGCTTGGCCTTGCCGAGGCTCAGCAGACGCTGCTGCAAAACGGCCTGCGCTCGCGCGTGGTGCTCGAGGCCGACGGCAAGCTCATGGACGGCACCGATGTTGCCGTCGCCTGCCTGCTGGGCGCCGAGGAGTTTGGCTTTGCGACCATGCCGCTCATCTCGATGGGCTGCCTCATGCAGCGCGACTGCCAGCAGGATACCTGCCCCGCCGGCATCGCCACGCAAAACTGCCGCCTGCGTCGCGGCTTCCGCGGCAAGCCCGAGCACGTCGAGCACTTTATGCTCTTTGTTGCCGAGCAACTGCGCGAGGTCATGGCGAGCCTGGGCTTCCGCACCATCGACGAGATGGTCGGCCATCCCGAGTGCTTGCGCCAGATTGAGGTCCCGGGCAACCGTAAGGCCAACCTGCTCGATCTGTCGCCCGTGCTGGCGAGCGCGACCTGCGAGTTCGGTGCCCATATCCCGGGTGCCGACGGTCGTCACTTCCTGCCGCAGATGGCTGCCGACAGCGAGCTCGACAAGACGCTCGACTCCACGCTGTTTGTGCCCTATACGGCCGATGCCCGTGCGCACCTGCGTCCGATTCGCTTCCGCGCCGATATCGCCAACGTCAACCGCTGCGTGGGCACCATCCTGGGCAACGCGGTGACCAAGGCGCATCCCGAGGGCCTGCCCGCCGGCTCCATCACCATCGACTGCGACGGTTCGGCCGGTCAGAGCTTTGGCGCTTTCCTGCCCCGCGGCGTGACGCTCAACGTGTGCGGCGACGCCAACGATTACTTTGGCAAGGGGCTTTCGGGCGGCGAGGTGTCGGTGCGCCCCAACCCGCATGCGACCTACAAATTCGACGAGAACATTATTGTGGGCAACGTGGCGTTCTTTGGCGCCACGAGCGGCCGCGGCTTCATTAACGGTCTGGCCGGCCAGCGTTTTGGCGTGCGCAACTCCGGCGCCACCGTGGTGGTCGAGGGCTGCGGCAACCATGGCTGCGAGTACATGACGGGCGGCCTGGCACTCATCCTGGGCGAGGTCGGGCAGAACTTTGCCGCCGGCATGACGGGCGGCGTGGCCTATGTCTTTGACCAGTACGGCACGCTCGACGCCCGCGTGAACCACGAGAGCGTGGAGCTCAAGGCCCCGACGGCCGACGAGCTGGCGCAGATTCGCGCGCTCATCCAAGAGCACGTGGACGCGACGCAGAGCCCACGCGGCATTAAGCTGCTCTACAGCTTCGACTCGATGAGCAAGCACTTTGTGAAGGTCATTCCGACCGAGTACGAGCGCGTGCTGGCGATTGTCGCTGCGGGCGAGGCCGTGGGCAAGACGCATGCGCAGGCCGAGGAGTTGGCGTTTGACATCGTGACCGGTCGCGCGAGCGCCGCGGATGTCGCTCGCTTTGATGTCGCGGGCGGTGCGGCTGGCGCGGGCGTTGCGCCCGTGGCCGCTACCAGTTCTGTTGCTTCGACCAAGAAGGAGGCGTAAGTGCCATGGGTAAGCCCGGTGCTTTTCTTGATATCGATCGCGTGACCCACGAGCTGCGCCCTGTGGAGGAGCGCAGCCATGATTTTGATCCGCTGTACGTGGAGCTCGACGACGACGCGCGCCGTGCCCAGGCGAGCCGCTGCATGATGTGCGGTGTGGCGTTTTGCCAGATGGGTGCGAGCTTTGGCAAGGCGCGCCCGAGTGGCTGCCCGCTGCATAACCTGATTCCCGAGTGGAACGAGCTGGTGTACCGCGACCGCTGGGACGAGGCTGCCGAGCGCCTGTCGCTCACCTCGCCCATGCCCGAGTTCACGAGCCGCGTGTGCCCGGCGCTGTGCGAGGCCGCGTGCAACCTGGGTTCGGTCGATGGCCAGCCCACGACGATCCATGACAACGAGCGTGCGATCAGCGACCACGAATGGGCAAACGGCGGTCCGCGTCGCTTTGAGCCGGCAGGGGAGGGCGCGCCCACGGTTGCCGTGGTGGGCTCCGGTCCTGCTGGTCTGGTGGCAGCATGGGAGCTTGCGCGTCGCGGCGCCCGCGTGACGGTGTTTGAGCGTGACGACCGCCCGGGCGGCCTGCTCATGTACGGCATTCCCAACATGAAGCTCGAGAAGTCCGTGGTCGAGCGTCGCGTGGCACTTATGCGCGAGCTGGGCATTGTGTTCGAGCTGGGTGCTGACGTTACGAACCCTGCGGTGGCGGCCAAGCTCAATGGCTTTGACGCCGTCGTGGTGGCTGCCGGTGCTCGTGCCCCCCGCGGTCTTTCGGCTACGAATGTAGATGCCCCGGGCGTGGTGTATGCCGTGGACTACCTGACGGCTTCGACCGTCTCGGTGCTCGATGGTGGTGAGCCCGCGGTGAACGCGCGCGGCTTGGACGTTGCGGTCATTGGCGGCGGCGATACCGGCAACGACTGCGTGGGCACCGCGGTGCGCCAGGGTGCGCGCAGCGTGCGCCAGTTTGAGTTCTTGCCGGCCGCGCCTGATGCGCGCGCGGCGAGCAACCCTTGGCCGCAGTGGCCCAACGTTAAGAAGACCGACTACGGTCAGCAGGAGGCCATCGCTGCCATGGGCGGCGAGATGCGTGCTTGGGGCGTGGATACGCTCGAGGTGCTGCTGGACAAGAAGGGCGCGGCAGCGGGCCTGCGCGTGGTCGACCTGGATTGGTCGGCCGGCAAGCCCGAACGCATTGCGGGCTCCGAGCACGAGGTGCCGGCACAGCTGGTGCTGATCGCCTGCGGCTTTACGGGTCCGGAGCACAGCGTGTTCGAAGCTGTCGGCGTGCCTGTTGCCACGGCGGGCCGCCCGCTGCCCGTGATGGCTTCCGAGGGCTCGCACCTTGCGGCCCGCGTGGATGGCGTTGCTGCGGATGCCGCGCCGGTGTATGTGGCCGGCGACGCCCGCAACGGCAGCTCGCTCGTGGTAAGCGCCATGGCCGATGCCCTCGCCTGCGCTGCCGAGGTCGCCGAGGCCTTGAGGCTGTAAGGTAGTCATTCAAGAGCGTCTCCAACGACTAGTCATTGGGGACGCGCTTTTTTGTCTAGTCGTTGGGGACACTCTTAACGTCTGACTGCTCATTTGCTGACGTGCGGGCTCGCGGTGCCTTGCTGTTTTCGTGATGGCTGCGGCTGGCAAGCTCAAAATCTCTGTTTATTTGCCTATGTTTAACTGGGGTTTTGCTTCGGTATAACGTATCGGTCAAGCGTTCCGTCAAGTATTCGGTCAGCATCTGGTTTGCAGCCTTATGCCCATTTCGTCCGCGCTGGCGGCGACCACCGGCCCTCCCCTTAAGCTCAAATTGAGGTTCATCAGTTTGAGGAGGATGCCATGGCTGATCATGTTTTGGACCGGGGACGTCTGGCCGAGGCCGTTGGTAACGATATTGCCGACATGGCCCAGTTTTGGATGCTGCGCAAGTTTCAGTTTTTGGAGCCGGCGCGCACACAGTTCGAAGTGATCGTCGATCCATGGCTCAGCTATTGCGAGGAGCCCTCGCAAAATGAAATCATGGCCTATAACATGGCATTTACCGATTGGCTGCTGTTCGAGCGTCCCTATTACCATGACAAGACGCTGCTGGAGCTGTATGTGGACGAGCCGCCGACGTCGCTTTCGCCTGCTTCGCTCAGACGGCTCGAACAGGTGCGCGACACGCAGTATTTCTCGCGCTTTGGTATTTTGGACAAGGATCCTGTGACTGGTATGGTCGCGCTGCGCGACACGCGCACCGACCGACGTTTTGATGTCTACGATCCACATATCGTGCAAAAAGAGCACTGGCGCGATGGTGCGATTGCGGTGCGCATCGCGTGCGTTGACGATATTTGGCTGACGGCGGGGCAGCTCTACCTCTACGACATTGCACGTCTGAGCGATACGGCGGTCGACGGGCCTGGCGCCGTTCATCCGGAAGATCTGGAAGATGGTTTCGACACCTCGTATATCAGCTTCTTTCTGAGGCTGGTCCGCGACATCATGGGCGCCCAGGGGCGCTACGTAAAGTCCCTCAACATCTACGAGCAGGAGTGGGAGTAGGGGATGGGCGGTTGTCGCTCTGCTGCCCTGACTTTGTCTCAATCTGTAACGCTTGGCGGCTGTTTGGGCCCGTAACTGTTACAGATCGAGACATTTCCCTGATGTTGCTGGGGTGGGGCTCAACGTATTCCGTCCCCCACATCCTCTCTTTCATCCGTTAACCGATGCGTCCGCAGCAACCCTGCTGCACTGGGTAATAATGGACAAATGTTCAAGTTAATCGTGAGGGAGGAGCTCGATATGGCATCTGCCGATCGTTCCACGTTGTTTATCAATGCGACCATTCTGGATGGTTCGGAGCATATGGAGCAACAACCCGATATGGCCGTGACTGTTGAGCGCGGCGTCATCACTTGGATGGGGCCGAGCGCTGTGGCGCAGGCGCCCGCGGGTGCCGAGGTCATCGACCTGGTGGGTGCGTATCTCATGCCCGGTCTCATCAATATGCACGTACACCTGTGCGGCTCGGGCAAGCCGGTTTCGGCGGGCGATGCGGGAGCGCTGATGAAGAAACTCGATAATCCCGTGGGCCGTGCCATCGTCCGCCGCATCCTCAAGGGCAGTGCCCAGCAGCAGCTGGCAAGCGGCGTGACCACGGTGCGCGGCGCGGGCGACCCGTTGTTTGCCGACATCGCCGTGCGCAACGCCATCGATGCCGGTAAGTATCAGGGTCCGCGTCTGGTAGCGCCGGGAACAGGCGTCACGGTGCCGGGTGGCCATGGCGCGGGGCTGTTCGCGCAGGTCGCCAATACCCCCGACGAGGCGGCCGAACAGGTGCGTGATCTGTATGCGCGCGGTGCCGACGTCATCAAGCTGTTCGTGACGGGCGGCGTGTTCGACGCGACCGAAGTAGGCGAGCCGGGCGTGCTGCGCATGCCGATCGATGTCGCCGCTGCGGCGTGCAAGGCGGCGCACGAGGTGGGCCTGCCGGTCATGGCCCATGTCGAGAGTACCGAAGGTGTGAAGGCCGCGCTTCAGGCCGGAGTCGACACAATCGAGCACGGCGCTCCGCTGACCTCCGAGATTCTGGAGCTGTACCGCGGCGCCGCGGGAACACAGCTCGAGGGACGCGCGCCGAGCGTGACCTGCACGATCAGCCCCGCACTGCCGTTTGTACTGCTCGATCCGGAAAAGACCCATTCGACCGATACGCAAAAGAAGAACGGCGACATCGTGTGCTCGGGCATCATCGAGAGCGCCCGTGCCGCGCTGGAAGCTGGCATTAAGGTGGGCCTGGGCACGGACTCAAGCTGCCCGTTCGTGACGCAGTACGACATGTGGCGTGAGGTGGCCTATTTTGCCAAGTATGTCGGTGTGAGCAACGCCTTCGCGCTGCATACGGCTACGCAAGTCAATGCCGAGCTCCTGGGGCTGGGCGGCGAGACCGGTACGATCGAGTGCGGCAAGGCCGCCGATATCCTGGTGACGCGCAAGAATCCGCTCGCTGACCTGTGCGCTCTGCGTGAGCCGATGCACGTGATGTGCCGTGGCGATCTGGTGCGCAAGCTCAAGGTGAAGCGCATTCCCGAGGTGGATGCCGAGCTCGACGCGATTATGGCCATGCCTGCCGAAGCACTGGCCGAGGAGCTGGCCCGCGACGGTGTGGCGTAGATGTGACAAAGGTGCAGCTCCGTTGCCGCATACAAAAAGCCGAGGTCTCAACACGAGGCCTCGGCTTTTTTATCGAACAAATACTTAAGATTTGGGACAAACAAACCTGATTAATTTGTCCCGCGTGCGGGCGCTACGAGCGGGTTTCCATCTTGGCGTGGCACTTGGGGCAGGTGACGCGGATCTTGCCTTTGCCCTTGGGGACGGAGAGCATCTGGCCGCAGTTGGGACACTTGAGGTATGCCGTGGTCTTGCGACCCTTCCACATCTTCTTGGCCGTGCGCTTGGCACGCTCAAAGTCTTCCTTGCTGGTACCGGCCGTGCGCGAGGCGTTGGCAGCCGCGGCGCCGCTACCCAAGCTCGCTACGAACTTGCCCAGGCCGGGGACGTTAGCGGTCGCGGCGACAAAGGCCGCGTTTTCCTTGCGACGTGCGTCGATGTTTTTGGACAGGCCGCGCAGCACGCCAATCACGATTACGGCGATGGCAATCCAGCTGAGCCACTGGATATGGGCTATCGATCCGATCATCGCGATGACGATGCCGACAAAGCCCATAACGATGGTGAGCTCATCGGCGCCATTGCGGCCCTTCATAAAGTCATTCATGCAAATTGCCTTTCGTTCGATATGCTGCACGCCTTTATACCCGATTTAGAGCAAGGGGGACAGGTCAATCTGCACCAAGGTGGTGCAAACATACCTGTCCCCGATGCACCAAGAAGGTGCAAAGCAGTCCGTCCCCAATGCCCCAATTACTTGGAGAGCTTGTCGACGACGCGTTCGATCTCGGCGAGCTTGGCGGCTTTGAGGTCTTCGTCGCCCGATTCGATTGCCGAAGTCACGCAGCCCTCGATATGCGCCTTGAGCACGTCGGCGTTAATGCGCGCAATGAGCGCCTGCGTGGCCATGAGCTGCGTGGAAATATCGACGCAGTAGCGGTCCTCATCGACCATCCGCAGGATGCCGTCGATCTGACCGCGTGCCGTCTTGAGCATGCGGGTCACCGATTTATGGTCTGCCATCATGGCGGGTTCTCGTTTCTGGTCGATGGGGTCGAATGCTTCTGGTAGCTGCTACGCTGCGGTCACAGACAGGGCGTGGAACTTCTCGCCCGCGCCCTCGACGGCGGCGGCGAGCTGCTCGGCGGTCACGGTGTCGGCGCACTCTACAAGGACGGTCTGGGTCTCGTGATCGGCGTCGGCGTCGGTCACGCCGGCAACGTTGAGCAACGCCGTCTCGACGGTGGCGTCGCAGTGGCCGCACATGAGGCCGGAAGTCTTGATTGTGTATCGCATCGGTATTCCTCTCTGTTGTGTCGGCTTTCCCAGGCACTCGACCTTGGCCTTCAAGCCGTCGCTCGCGTACCAAAGTACGCGTCGCTCCTCTTTCAGGTCAATCTCGGGCACCTGGAAAACCCGTTCTAAATGGACTTAAGGGTGAACCTATTTTGCCACTTTAGGCTTAAAGGTTCGTAGGCGCAGCGCATTGCTTACGACGCACACGCTCGACAGACTCATGGCCGCGGCGCCGAACATCGGCGAGAGCTGCCAACCGGTGAGGGGGAAGAACACGCCTGCCGCCAGCGGAATGCCGATGCCGTTGTAGAACAGCGCCCAGAACAGGTCCTGCTTGATGTTGCGGATCGTGGCGCGCGAAAGCTCGATGGCGCGGGCGACGTCCATGAGGTCGCTGCGCATGAGTACCACATCTGCCCCTTCCTTGGCGATGTCGGCACCGGTGCCGATGGCAAGGCCTACATCGGCACGCGCCAGGGCGGGGGAGTCGTTGATGCCGTCGCCCACCATGGCGACCTTGCTGCCCGCATCCTGCAGTTCGCGCACGTGGCGTTCCTTGTCGGCGGGGAGGACGTCGGCGATGACCTGCTTGCTGTTCAGTCCCACGCGGCGGGCGATGGCCTCGGCCGTCACGCGGTTGTCGCCGGTGAGCATGCGCACGTCGACGCCGAGCTTGCGGAGCGCGGCGATGGCCTCGGCGCTCGTCTCCTTGACCTCGTCAGCCACGGCAATGGTGCCGGCAAGCTCGCCGTTCTTGGCAAAGAACAGCGGTGTTTTGCCTTCGGCGGCGAACTGTTCGGCAAGGCCGGCGGGCACCTTCGCGCCCAACTCGTTCATCAGGCGCACGTTGCCGGCGGCAATGGCGTTTTGCCCTTCGCGCGCCGTAACGCCACGACCGGGCGCGGCGGCAAAGTCCTCGACCATGCGCGCGACGATTCCGCGCGCCTCGCACTCGGCCATAATCGCCTCGGCCAGCGGGTGCTCGCTCGAGCGCTCCAACGCGGCGGCCAGCTTGAGCAGCGCCTTTTCGCTCATGGCGGGCGAGCCGTCAGCGCGCGTGGTTACCACGATATCGGTCACGGCAGGCTTGCCGCGGGTGACCGTGCCCGTCTTATCGAGCACCACGGTGCCCACGCTGCGCAGGTTCTCCAGCGCCTCGGCGCTCTTAAACAGAATGCCCATCTCGGCGCCCTTGCCGGTGCCCACCATAATGGCGACGGGCGTGGCCAGGCCCAGTGCGCACGGACAGCTGATCACCAGCACGGCGACGGCGGAGGTAAGCGCTTCGTTGACGCTTCCGGTCAGCACCATCCACGCCACAAAAGTTACGGCAGAGATTACGAACACCGCGGGCACGAACACGCCGGCGACCTTGTCGGCCAGGCGGGCGATGGGCGCCTTGGTGGCATTGGCGTCCTCGACGAGCTTGATGATTTTGGCGAGCGACGTGTCGGCGCCCACACGCGTGGCGCGGAACGTAAACGAGCCGGTGCGGTTGACCGTGGCGGCGTTGACGGTGTCGCCGGCGGTCTTTTCCACGGGGATGGACTCGCCGGTGAGCGCGCTCTCGTCCACGGACGAGCTGCCCTCGAGCACCACGCCGTCAACGGGGATGGACTCGCCGGGACGCACGCGCAGCACCTGGCCGGGAAGGATGCTGTCGACGTCGACGGTGGCTTCGGTACCGTCCTCGGCCACGACGATCGCGGTCTTGGGCGCCAGGTCAATGAGCGCCTCGATGGCGCCGCCGGTTTTGGATTTGCTGCGTGTCTCGAGGTATTTGCCCACGGTGACGAGCGACAGGATCGTGCCCGCACTCTCAAAATACAGGTTGTCCATGCCCGTCATCATGGCCTCGCGGACCTGTCCTGCGGCTAGTTGGTCGGCCATGATAAACATGGCGTAGAGCGACCAGGCGATGGATGCGGTGGCGCCAACGGCGATAAGGGCGTCCATGGTGGGCGCGCCGTGTGCGAGCGATTTAAACCCGTTGATAAAGTACGCGTCGTTGACGTAGACGATAGGGATGAGCAGGACGAGCTCGGTGAGGGCGAGCGTCATGCTGTGGGTGTGGTCGGTGAAGACGCTGGGCAGCGGCCAGCCGAGCATGTGCCCCATGCCTATATAGAACAACGGGATGAGGAAGACGATCGAGACGATGAGGCGGGTGCGCATGACGGAGGCGGCGGCCTCCAGCTTTTTGGTAGGGGACTCCATATGGGCGGCGCCGGACCCGGCTTGTGCGCTGCCGCTTGGGCCGGCGCCGCCCGCGTCGACGGGCGAGGCCGAGTAGCCTGCGCGGTCGACGGCAGCGCAGATATCGTTGGGGGAGACCTGCGCGGGGTCGTAGTCGACCAGCATGGAGCCGGCGAGCAGATTGACCGCGACGCTCTCGACGCCGTCGAGCTTGCTCACGGCACGGTCCACGTGCGCCTGGCAGGCGGCGCAGGTCATACCGCCCACGTCGAACGTATCTTGAGCCATGGCTTCTCCTTTCTGTGACGTAGTGTCGGAAATGTTAACCAACCGATACTATACACCCATACCCCCTGGGGGTGTCTAGTAATAGTTGGAATGTATGACTTTTCATTACGGATGAGGGCGGCTGCTCAATCGTTGGCAGTCCCTGCCAAACATCTCAATCTGTAACAGCAAGACCGGTTTTTGCCGAGTTACTGTTACAGATTGAGATAAACCGTTGGCTGGCAACTCAACGTCTCGATCTGTAACAGCAGGACCCGGTTTTACCCTGTAGATGTTACAGATTGAGACAATCAACCCGCGCACATCCCGGCCGCCCCGTCATCTGTGGTTTACGTGGGGGCATGCGGAGTACGGGTATACTAACCTGCGGCGAATCTGCTCCATCGCTTAGGGCCGCTGCGTCTGGACGGCGCGTGATAGGGCTGCCAAAGCGATCGCCAGCGTGCTGAGCAACGTCCTCTCTGTGCGCACCTGTTTTTGTATGTATTAGCGCACTACCAAGCACGCCCGCGCGGCCGCATGCCGTGCCCATTGCGCGTGCAGATAAGGAACAACAACATATGCGTAATTCTGTATCCGACGTCACCGACGCCGAGATCCTGGACGAGACCCGCGAGGCCATGACCCAGGCTGCCTTCGATGCCGCCGATGAGGCCAATGCTGCCCAGGCCGTCGAGTCCGCTACCAAGAGCCTGCCCGCCTTTGACGAGCTGGGCCTTTCTGACGAGATGCTTCGTGCTATCGAGAACCTGGGCTACACGGCGCCGACGCCCGTGCAGGCCGGCTCGATCCCCGTGGTGCTCGAAGGCCGCGACCTGCTTGCCGCCGCTCAGACCGGCACCGGCAAGACGGCCGCCTTTTTGCTGCCGACCATGAACAACCTGGAGCACATCGCTCCGCCCAAGCCTGTGCGCGAGCGCAGCGGCCGCAACCGTCGTCGCGGTGCTAAAAAGCCCGAGGGCAACGGCCGCGGCCCCGTGATGCTCGTCATCACCCCTACGCGCGAGCTTGCCCAGCAGATCGACGAGGTCGCGAGCAAAATCGCCGACGTCACCGGCCATGTTGCCGTGACCGTCGTGGGCGGCGTGAGCTACAAGCCCCAGACCGCTGCCCTCAAGTACGGTTGCGACATCCTGGTCGCAACGCCGGGCCGTCTGGTCGATCTGATCGAGCAGGGTGCCTGCCACCTGGGCGAGGTCAAAGTGCTGGTACTCGACGAGGCCGACCGCATGCTCGACATGGGCTTTTTGCCCGCCGTCCGCCGCATTGTGCGCGAGACGCCGGCCGAGCGCCAGACGCTGCTGTTCTCGGCGACGCTCGACGAGGAGGCCGTGGGCGAGATCACCGACCTGGTGAGCGACCCGGCTCGCGTGGAGATCGCGCCCGCCACGTCGACCGCCGACACCGTCGACCAGTTTGTGTTCCCGGTGTCCATAGAGGCCAAGAACAACCTGCTGCCCGAGTTCCTCAAGAAGGAGGGTCCGGAGCGCACTATCGTCTTTATGCGCACCAAGCACCGCGCCGACAGCTGCTGCCGTCGTCTGGAGCGTAAGGGCATCAAGGCCGCCGCGATTCACGGCAACCGCAGCCAGGCCCAGCGCGAGCGTGCCCTTTCGGCCTTCCGCGACGGCACCGTCGACGTGCTGGTGGCAACCGACGTGCTCGCCCGCGGCATCGACATTAGCGACGTGCGCTACGTTGTGAATTTTGACGTGCCGGCCGAGCCGACTGACTATATCCACCGCATTGGCCGTACGGGCCGCGCCGGCGAGCTGGGCTGGGCCATCACGTTTGTGACCGAGCAGGACGTGGACGAGTTCTACGAGATCGAGAAGCTCATGGACAAGACCGCCGACATCTACGAGGCCGGCGACCTGCACGTGGGTCCCAACCCGCCCGCGGTTGATCCCGAGCGCGACCCTGCGGCCTTTAAGGCGAAGAAGAAGACCAAGCGCGGCAAGTCCAAGAGCAAGAAGAAGCTTGAGCAGGCGCGTCGCGACGGCAAGCGCAACGGCGACGATTACGGCGATGTTGCCGGTCGTTCCAACCGCGGTCGCGACGAGCGCCGCGGCGACGGCGAGCGTCCGAGCCGTCCCAAGCGCGGCGGCAAGACCCGCGTGCGCGAGGGCGTTCAGGCTCGCGTAGACGAGGCTGTTGAGAGCGTGGCCCGCGAGGTGGCTGCCGAGGAGCGTGCTGGCGCTGCCGAGCAGACCCCGCGCGGCAACCGTGCCGAGCGCCGTGCCAAGCAGTTCCAGGG
>DXMC01000022.1:0-40364 GCA_019414365.1 Collinsella sp. | reverse complement strand
TCGGCGAGCGCGGTCATCTTCTTGCCGGTCTCGTAGAGCGCCTTGCCGTCCTCGAGGTAGCCCTCCTGGTCGAAATGCATGATCTCGATCTTCTCGGTTTCCTTCATTTGTCTCTCCTTTCTGGGGTTGTCTCCACATCCCCCATGCCAACGGGCATCAAAACCCGCTTACATTCCGTAACACTCGGCCGCTTTGGCCTTAAGCGCATTGACTGACTCTTCGTAGCCCTCTGCCTTGACCTCCATTTGCTTGGAGACAGCATCGAGATACGGGTGCACGTCCCATGACTTCAGACGCTCGGCGATCATTGCCGCAATCGTCTGGAAGAACACAAGATTGGGAATTGCGCTGAGCAGCGGAGCCACCTGAGGCACCGTAACCTCGTGAGCCCTACCCCTGGGATGGGCCGTGAGCAGCACCGTTTTTGTCGTAACGTTCGATAGCGCATCGGCGATATTCGCAAGACGCTCCGACCCCTGCGGGTCGTCGACGATAAACACCAGGTAGCCTGGGGTTATCTGCATCTCGGGACCGTGGACGAACTCCTCGCCCTCGTGATGCATGGCAGGAATCTTGATGGTCTCGCTCAGCTTGAGCGCCGCCTCCTCGGCAACACCGTAGTTGGGGCCGTTGCCGACGACCATGGCGGGCATGTGCTCAGAAAGCTCAAGCATGTGGTCTTGGACATATGCCTCGGCGGTCTTGCACATCACGGCATTAGCCTGGATAGCCTCGCGCAGGTCGTCAATACGCTGGGCAACGCCCTTGGCGTCAATCGTTCCGCGCGCCTGGCCGCCGTAAATACCAAAGAGCACCAGGTACTCAACGAGAACCTCAACGCCCAGAGTCACAAAGTCCACCGACTCGACGCCCACACCGTAGTCAAGAACGACGTCAGCGTGCTCCTTGATGGGTGCCTCAACGTTTGCCGTGAGCGCAACTGCAGCCATATCGTGCGCGCGCATGTAATCGAGCGCCGCAATCGTATTGGTCGAATAGCCGCTCTGCGAGGCGGCGATGTTGAGCGCATGCTGCGGATAGGTGTGCTCAAAATCGACGAAGGCCTCGGGCGTCACAACGGACACCTGCATCTGCAGCGCATCTTGCAGGTAATCGCTGGCGCAATCGGCGGCATGGCGCGACGAACCCGAAGCAACGATGCGCAGTGCGTTAAAAGAACCGGACTGGAAAATATCAACGAGCTGCGCTACCAGCTCAGACGAACGTTCGAGGTTCTCTCCCATACGCACATGGGCGAGCTGAACGTAATCGAGCATCTTCATCGTCTCACCTCGTAACAAATCATTGGTATTTGATACCAATCACGGTTACAGGTTACGGCTTTTTG
This sequence comes from Collinsella sp., assembly GCA_019414365.1. GTDB lineage: Bacteria > Actinomycetota > Coriobacteriia > Coriobacteriales > Coriobacteriaceae > Collinsella. The sequence goes on along the minus strand of DXMC01000022.1, from coordinate 39,016 downwards.
ATACCTCTTTGTCGTGTAATTTATCCCCTTCGGCGAACGGTCGATTTTGAGCCATGTAAGGTTGTGTATACAGCTGACTCAACGATCAAAACTGGTTAGTTTCCCAGCCGTTATTCACAAAACACCAGCTAGTACGTATAGGTATAGCCGCCTGCGTCGCCACGGTTAAAGGACTTGACGTACTCAATCGCCTGGCCGCTCGCATCGAAGCTCACGCACTCCAGCGTCAATGCAAGATCGCCCTGCTCCAGTCCAAGCAGGCCGGCATCTCGCGCGCCCAGCGCTTCGATATCAAGCTTTTCCTGCGCCGTGACCGGCTTTCGGCCCAGCATCTCATAGGTCTCGTACAAACTGAAGACCGACACGTCAATATCTTCGATTGTGGGAAACAGCAGGCATGGGATGAACGCCATCTCAATCGATACGGGATCGCCGTTGACGCAGTTCAAACGCCGAATCGAATACAGCAAATCGTCCTCGGCAATACCAAACAGGTTGGCATAATATGGGCCCGCATAACGCTTGGAACGCGCGAGGATGCGGACGGACGGCTCGCCGCCCGAAGCACGGACCGACTCGCGAAAGCCCCCTGTTCGCTCGTAGGCAACGGGCACTTTCTGTGCCACAAACGCGCCCTTTCCGCGGACGCGTCGAATCTGCCCGCGCCGCACCAGCTCGTCGACAGCGCTTCGGATGGTCAAGCGTGTCGTACCAAATTCCTCGGCGAGGTCTTTTTCGGACGGAATCATGGAACCCGTGGGATAAATACCGCGCTCGATACGCTCTTCAATGCGGCGTCGAATGCGCATATAAACCGGGGTGGCATCTACTGTTTCAGCCATTGTTCACCTGCCACGCTCCTCATGCCGTTCTTTTTGCCGTTATCGGCAAAGCGGAACTTTGTGGGCAAAATCACCGATTTGCAATACTCCACAAAACGCATGTCCTTATCAAATCCTATCGTGCTCTCATAGAACACCGGCGTTCCCTCTTCTTGCTGGAGCAGCTCGGCCTCTTCGGCGTTCAAACGCGAGATGGAGATATGCTCACGTCCATGCTCAACGCGCACGCCGCCTTCTTTGAGCAAGACATCGTAAAGGCTCTCACACTCAAAATCGTGATCGGGAAGCGAGGGGCACAGGGACAGGTTAACGTGAGCCGTCTCGATTGACGCCGGCTCGCCCTCAATAAGTCGAACACGCTGCATGCGGAGCAAGGGAGCACCTACAGCAACCCCAAACTTGTCGGCAAGTGCCTCATCCGCCTCGATGGCCCCGGTGGAAACCAGACGAGAAGAGGGGTGCAGGCCGGCAGTCCGCACAGCATCGGAAAAGTTATACGTTTCTTGGAAGATGTTCAACGGCTTGGGAGGACACACATACGTACCCGACCCACGACGGCTCTCGAGCGTTCCGCACGAGATGAGCCGCGTGATAGCAGCACGCAACGCCGTACGCGAAACACCAATCACTTCGCACAGCACACGCTCGGCCGGCAAGCGATCGCCGCCGCCGAGCTGATAGTGCTGGATATACCAAAGAATTCCCTCGACAGCACGATCTTTGGGGGGAATTGCATAAGATTCGCCTGCCATTGCACAGACTCCTCGTTCAGAAACGCATGTCGCCAAAATTAGGCCAGACCACCCATGGCATCAAATTCGGCCTTGATCTTCTCGGCGACATTCCGATACGACTTATACAGGTTTGAATCGCGTTTGACTTCATCGGTCATAACGGGAATCTCTAGTTTGGAAACCTCGTCTTTTCCCGTCTGAACCGCCACAACAACGCCCATACCAAGACACATATTACGCTTGGCTGCGTTCATTTTTGCCGCCTTAGCGGGATTTGCCAGAATACGCTGGGCAAATTCCTGTTTAGAGACCGCTTCATCGGCTTCCTGATCGCCCGCCTCGGCTACTTCGCACTGCAGCACATCCGCATAGTCGAAAATCTTCGGCTCGCCGCCGCGCTGATGCACGGCCCACTTGCGGCGCGTGGCATCCTGATAGATAGCCGGCAAAAACGTAAACCGCGGCGGGTCCAAAATCGTATCCGTGATGGTAAACACATCGGGATCAAAGGCATCCTGCGGGTTTTTCTTCTTGAACAGCCCCATATCAGCCTCCCGTACTAGCATTAAACAACTCAAGCCAAATATAGCACCAATTTCAAGTCGCCGCCTTACCCTATCGGTACGCGGCCTCTATGGCTCGCCCAGCGCGAGACCGTCCCGAATGCCTACCCGCACAGCGTGGTTACGAGTGGGATAGTCAAAATGGAGCAGATGATCGACAAAAACGTGCACTGCATCATGGGGCGTGCATCCTTGCCGTATTGTAGGCAGTACAGCGTACCGTTGCTACCCACCGGCATTGCCATCTCGAGCACAAGCGTCGCGATAAACATGGGCGTCATGCCGGGCCACAAGCGCGCGACGGCAAGACATGCCACCGGCACGACAACCAGGCGAAACGCCACGGCGACATAGGCGCGCCAGTTGGTAAGCATCTCGAGCGGACGGTACTTGGCGATAGACGATCCCATGAGCAACAATGCCGCTGGAGTGGTCATGGTGCCAACGATGGAAATCGAGTCGCCCAACACGCCCCAATCGGTCCATCCGGTTAGCACGATCCCAAGCACAACGGCACTTGCAATGAGACCAGGGCTCTTGCAGCAGGCGGCAATATTGCGCATCTGCTTTTTAAGGCCACCATCCATTCCGCTGAATAACATGGCGCCGACGGTAAACATAAGAATGTTTAGGGGGATAAGCGCAATCGATGCATACAACAGCGCTTGTTTTCCCAACACCGCCGAAATAACCGGAAAACCAATAAACCCGGCATTACCGAAAAGCACGGCGAAGCGATACGAGCATTCTGTCCCTTTGGGAACGCGAAGAGCAGCGGTGACAGCAAACGCGATAACGGTCGCCACTACATACATCACAAAGGACAGACCCATGAGCGAAAACGTCTCGGCAATGCTCGGAAGCTTCACATCATCGCCCAGCGCTGACGAAAGCACCAAGCACGGTAGCGCCACCTGCAACAGCAGATGCGACAGCTCGCGCTCGAACTCCGCTTTCATAAACCCCAGCTTGGCGATACACCACCCCAACAAAATAGGCAGCGAAACCGTCAACATCTGAAGCGCCACACTCGTAAAGCTCATGCTTCCCCCTTATCTATTCCACGAGGGCCGGGGCGCCTGCTTTGTTTTGAGAAGTGGGCTTCGCGAACTTCTCAAAACAAAGCAGGCGCCCCGGCCCCGGCAATGTAATTTTGGCTGACCAAAGGAAGATGCGCAGCCCCAAGGCCGCAACGGCAAAGTCCCCATTACATTAAAAAATATCAGCCCCCGCATATCGAAACGGTCGAGAGGGCCGCCTCCGGGCTGGTGCCCTTCCTCGGAGAAGTTCGCGAAGCCCACTTCTCCGAGGAAGGGCACCAGCCCGGAGGCGGCCCCAGCGCGAGACCGTCCCGGATGCCTACTTACTCGTTGTCGCCCGCGGTCATCTGCGTTGCGGAGAGCGCGCCGTCGGCTGCTGTTGCGGCTGCGGCGTCGGGCCAGACCCAGTCGGTGAAGGCCGGGTGATCGTAGCCCTCATCGCACGCGAACTCGAAGGCCTCGGTGCGGAATGCCTCCCACTTATCAATCTGCTCGGCAAACTTATCGGCGTCGACCATGCGCAGCACGTCGGCGGCCAGTGCCCAGCGGTCCATGTTGTTCAGGCGCAGCATGTCGAACGGCGTTGTCGTGGAGCCTTTCTCCTCGTAGCCGTGGACGCGGAAGGCATCGTGGCCGGGGCGGTTCCAGATCAGGCGGCGAATCGTGCCGGCATAGGCGTGGAACGCGAAGAAGACGGGCTTCTCGCCGCAGCCGAACAGCTCAGCCCAGCGCTCGTCGCTGAGAGCCTGGTCGTTCTCGCAGACGTTCTGGATCTTGAGCAGGTCGACCACGTTGACGAACCATACCTTGATGCCCAGCTCGCGCAGCATGTCGGTTGCAGCCAGAGCCTCAAGCGTCGGCACGTCACCGCAGGTGGCGACCACGACGTCGGCCTCGGCGAGCGAATCGGCGGTCGATGCCCACTCCCAAGTCGCAACGCCCTCGGCGAGCTCCGCCTTGGCCTCGTCGACCGTCTGGAAGGTCGGAGCAGGCTGCTTGCCGCAGAAGATGGCGTTGACGCAGTCAGTGGACTGGTAGACGCGCTCGGCCACGGCGAGAGCCATGTTGGCGTCGGCCGGATAGTAGGCGTTTACGATGTGCGTGTCGTTGGCCTTGTTGAGCAGCAGGTCAATAAAGCCGGGGTCCTGATGCGAGAAGCCGTTGTGGTCCTGACGCCAGACGTGGCTCGACAGCAAAATGTTAAGGCCGCTGATGGGGGCACGCCACGGAATCTCGCGCTTGGTAGCCTCGAGCCACTTGCAGTGCTGGTTGACCATGGAGTCGACCACATGGACAAAGCTCTCGTAGGAGCTCCACACGCCGGAACGGCCAGTGAGCACGTAGGCCTCGAGGAAGCCCTCGCATTGGTGCTCGGACAGCTGCTCGACGACCTTACCGGAGCCTGCCAGCAGCTCGTCGTTGGCCTCGTCCTCGTAGAAGCCGGCGTCCCACTGCTTCTTGGTCACCTTGTAGGCAGCCTGCAGGCGGTTGGACGCGGTCTCGTCGGGACCGAAGATGCGGAAGTCATCCATGTTCTTGGCCAGAACGTCGGCAGTGTACTCACCAAAGACGCGGGCGGCCTCGGTGGAGCCCCAACCATGGCCCTTCTCGGCGACGGGAATCTCGTGGGCGTGGATATCGGGCAGCTCGAGCTCGCGACGCACCTTGCCGCCGTTCGCGTTGGGGTTGGCGCCAATACGCAGCTCGCCGGTCGGCATAAAGGCCGTTACCTCGGGGCGCACCTGGCCCTCGGGCGTAAAGAGCTCCTCGGGCTTGTAGGAGCGCAGCCACTCGCGCAGCACGCGGAAGTGCTCGTGAGTGTCCTTGGCGCTTGCCAGCGGCACCTGATGGGCGCGCCAGGAGTCCTCGGTCTTCTTGCCGTCGATCTGCTTGGGGCAGGTCCAGCCCTTGGGCGTACGGAACACAATCATGGGGTAGGCCGGGCGGACCACGGTCTCGCCCGCGGCAGCCTGGGCCTGCGCGGTGGCCTTGATGTCACAAATCTCGTCAAAGACCTGCTCAAACAGGGCGGCAAAGCGCTCATGGATGCTTGCGTGGCTCTCGTCGTCAAAGCCGGCGATAAAGAAGTGCGGCTTATAGCCCATACCCTCAAAGAACTTGGTGAGCTCTTCGTCGGACACGCGGGCGAGGATGGTGGGGTTGGCGATCTTGTAGCCGTTGAGGTGCAGGATCGGCAGGACGATACCGTCGGTTGCCGGGTTCACGAGCTTGTTGGACTGCCAAGAAGTCGCGAGCGGGCCGGTCTCGGACTCGCCGTCGCCCACCACGGCCACGGCCAGCAGGCTCGGGTTGTCCATGACGGCACCGTAAGCGTGGCTGAGCGTGTAGCCGAGCTCGCCGCCCTCGTGGATGGAGCCGGGCGTCTCGGGCGCAAAGTGGCTCGGGATGCCGCCGGGATAGGAGAACTGGCGGAAGAACTTCTGCAGGCCGGCCTCGTCATTGGTGATGTCGGGGCGGATCTCGCGGTAAGTACCGTCGAGCAGCGACTGGGCGGTGCCGGCGGGGCCACCGTGACCCGGGCCCATCAAGAAAATGGCGTTCTGGTTGTGATCGGCAATAAGGCGGTTGACGTGGCCGAACAGGAAGTTGATGCCGGGCGTAGTGCCCCAGTGACCAACCAGGCGATGCTTGACGTCCGGACGACCGAAGTCGCGCGCCTCGCCAGTCTTATCGTCGACAAAGTCAGCGCGCATCAGCGGGTTGGAGCGAAGGTAGATCTGACCGACGGACAGGTAGTTCGAAGCGCGCCAATACAGATCGACACCCTCGAGCTCGGAAGCCGGCACCTCGTGCCCCAGCTTTTGCCACGGCGTCCCCAGTGTTTTAGCCATTGTTTATGTCCCTTCGCTGCGCGGTCACCCTCCGATACGGCAACCATTCGTTGGGACTAGTATATTTGCTAAAACGTTTTATCATGGTGAAAAAACGTTTTACCATCTCTATCAAACACACCAATTGGCAAAACGCAACATTCACCTGCGGCATTGCCTGTCACAGATGCTCCACATTCGATCTTCTCGAATTGATAAACATGTTTAGTTGTATTTAGTAAGTTCTAGAACGCTGCCCTTCACAATGAGAGCAGGCTCCAGAACCACTTCTTCGGCACGCCTGCCGCCCTTGCCGGCAAGACGTTTGGACATGCAACCAAAGGCATGCTCGGCAAGCACGCCCGGATCCTGCTCGATCGCGGTCAGCGCCGGCTCAAAGAGAACGTCGGCAGCCGAGTTGTCATAGCTCACCACCGAGATATCGCCCGGGATGCTCTTCCCCATCTCGTGCAAGCGCTTGAGCAAACCGAGGGCGATGTTGTCCGAACTTGCGAACACGGCGGTGGCATCGGTTGCGAGCACCGCCTCCGAGGCCTCGTAGGCACTCGGAATGTAGTACTCGCTCTCGAACTCCAAGCGCGCGTCGATGGGCAGGCCAACCTCGCGCAGCGCGCGTTCATAGCCGGCAAGTCGCTTGCGGCCCGTATTGGAGCGGCGCGCGTTAACCAGGCAGGCGATGCGACGGTGGCCCTGCTCAATCAGATATCGGGTAGCCATGTAGCCACCCATCTCGTGGTCAAACATCACCTTGTCGCACTCGAGCCCCTCAATGGCACGGTCGACCATTACAGCCGGGATGGGAAGGTGGCTGACTTCTTCGCGAAGCGCACGGTCATCGGAAAACTCGTCGCCCACCACCAGGAAGACGCCATCGACACCGCGCGTCACCAGCTGACGCAACAGCTCCAGATCGTCATCGGCGCTTCCGCCCGAGCTGGTAATAAAGAGCGCGTAGCCGTCCTCGCGGCAGCGCTTTTCCAAGCTGCCGGCGAGCGAGGCGAAAAAGCGGCTCTCGATGTTGGGAACGATAAGGCCCAGCGTGCGCGACTCGCGCATGACCAGGCTGCGCGCAATCTGGTTGGGAACATAGTGGTTGCGCGCCGCAACCTCCTTGATGAGCTTGCGGTTTTCTTCCGAGATGCGACAAGGCCGATTGTTGAGAACAAGCGAGACCGACGAGGGGGAAAGCCCCACCTCTTGGGCAATCTGCTTGAGGGTGACTTTGTTGGCCATCTCGCTCCTTCCGGGTTTACGCGCAATCTCTTGAAAGTATAGCGACTGCCCCTCTACCTCGATGATAAACACTTTATCAATCCGGTGGACGGCAGTTTTATCGCCGCCAGCGCACCAAATACATCCGGGTGGGGTATATTGCAATCGATTGATGAGAACGACCACCAAAAGGCGGATATTCGTATGCACGAGAACGACTTTTTTAACGAGGACCTGCTGTGCGCGCTCGCTGGCGTTGCCGGCGAGGACAACGTGTTGATGAGCGAGCCCATGCGCGAGCACACCACGTTTAAGATCGGTGGCCCGGCCGATGTCTTTGTCACGCCCGATACCGAGCAGGGCCTCGTCGCCACGCTTGACACCTGCTATCGCTGTGATCTGCCGCTCACCATCGTGGGCAACGGCTCGGACCTGCTCGTCGGAGACAAGGGCATCCGCGGCGTCGTCGTGGCGCTGGGCGAGGGCCTCTCCGACATTACGGTCGACGGCACGCACGTCACGGCGGCAGCCGGCGCCCTGCTTTCCGATGTCGCCGCGGCAGCAGCCGAGGCCTGCCTCACCGGCATGGAGCCCATCTCGGGCATCCCCGGATCGGTCGGCGGCGCCTGCTACATGAACGCCGGTGCCTATGGTGCCTGCATGGCCGATGTGCTGGAGTCTGTGCGTGTCTACAAGCCCGCCCGCATGCTCGACGACGGCACCCGCGGCAGCGGCAACATCATCGAGTTCGATGTCGATGAGCTCAACCTGGGCTATCGCAAGAGCCGCATTGCCGACGACGGCTTCATCGTTCTTTCGGCCACCTTCAATCTCGCCCCGGGCAACGCCGCGATGATCAAGGCCGACATGGACGAATACCGCCAGCGCCGCGAGGACAAGCAGCCGCTCGACATGCCGAGCGCCGGCTCCACCTTCAAGCGCCCCGAGGGCTACTTTGCCGGCAAGCTCATCATGGACGCCGGCCTGCGCGGCCATGCCGTCGGCGGTGCGCAGGTAAGCGAGAAGCACTGCGGCTTCATCGTCAACGCCGACCACGCCACCGCAGCCGACGTCGACGAACTCATCCGCGACATCCAAGCCAAAGTCAAAGACCAATTCGGAGTAGACCTAGAACCCGAAGTTCACCGAGTAGGCGAATTCCTCTAACAAAGAAGGCCCCGAAAGGGGCCTTCGCCATATTTATTCAGATAAACCAGTCCGGTATGTGACGTATTGGACCCGAGAGGTCCGTGGCTGCCCGAAAGGCATTAGGTTGATCGCAAGTTCCGCACGAGCCGGAGAGCACTTAATGTGCTCTCCGTGCGAGCAGGACTGTCCGAGCAGGCAACCTAATGCCTTTCGGGCAGCCACGGACCAACTTACTTCAAACCGCAGTTACGACAGCACCACGCCGCCAAGCCAGCCCCAACGCACGCCAGAGCCAGTACCGTAAAAGCTAATAAACGAGTCAAGCGACTTAGACGTAATGGCACCCTCGTTGCTCATAACGATGCCGCCGCCAACGTAGATACCCACATGACCGTAGATAAGACCCGGAGCACCCGTGCCGCTGTGCGAGGAATCGGCAACGATCATGCCCACCTGCAGCGCCGAGCGGTCGGAGCTATAGCACCAGGCGTTAAACATATCGCACGCGTTACCGCCAAAGTAGCCAACGCCGGCGTTGCGGAAGACGTTGGTAACCCACGCTGCGCACCAGTTCTGACCCGGGGAAGGCGTGGAGTAGCACGCGTTGACGACGGCCTGCTGCTTGCCCGATCCGGCATTCTGCTGCGGAGTTCCGGGAGCATACGATCCGCCACCCGAGCTCGAACCGCCCGAGTAGGAATTGTTCTTGTTCGCGGCGGCGGCAGCGGCGGCGGCCTTCCTGGCAGCCTCCTCGGCCTGGGCGGCAGCGAGGATCTCGGAATCGCGCTGAGCCATGAGCTCCTTGACGTCGTCGGAAAGACCGTTCAGCACGGTCTGGACTTCTTGCTGCTTGGCCTGCATATCCTGCATCTGAGCCGTCTGCTGGTCCTTGAGCTTCTCCAAGTCGGCCTTTTGTGCTTCGAGCTCGGTCTTCTGTGCGTCGAGCTCAGCCTGAATCGTCTGGATATCCTCGATGGCATCGCGGTCGCTCTTGTTAATCTTCTCAACGTAATGCGCGTTGGCGACGAGTTCCTCAAACGAGCCTGAGGCCAGCAGCAGCGACAGGATGTTCGTGCCGCCGGACTTGTAGCTGGCGGCAACGCGATCGGAAAGATCGCCGCGTTTCTTTTTGAGCTCGGCCTTCTTCTCGTCAATCTGCGCCTGCGTGTCGTCGATCTGGCCCTGTACGCCCTCGATGTCGTTGAGGGTCTGGGCATTCTTGTTGGCCAGCGCCGCATACTCATTTGCGATGCTGTCGAGCTGGGCCTGAACCTCGTCGAGCTGGGCCTGGGCGGCATTCAGTTTATCGGTGGTTTCTTTGGAAGCCTCCGCCGCATGGGCGCGAGCGGGCAGGCCAAAAAGAACTGCCGCAGAAGCGGCGCCGAACAGGGCCTTGAGGGCAGTGCGGCGCGAGAGCTCCTGGGAAAGGATGGAATCGCTGTTTGGTGACATATGTACTCCGTTACATGCTTATTTATATGTCGCTCAACTCATACATATTAGCGTACATATGGCGCGTCCCAACGATTTCCACGAACGGCAGGAAACTGCAAGGTCAGCGGCTCGTAAGCAAATGCCAAAGATCAGGTTATGCGTACGCAAGCTCTTCTATGAGTACGTTAGCACAATCCTCTGCTTTTCCTACGGCGCACGATTTGGGCGTCCCTGCCTGCGCTATACTCCCCTGAAGAAGTGTTCCTGATTCGATAGGAGACTACATGTCCAAAGCACTCGACCCCAAAGACACCTGTGTCCTCGTTACCGGTGGCGCCGGCTTTATCGGCTCGCACACCGTCGTTCAGCTGCTCGAGGGTGGCTACCAGGTCGTCATCGTCGATGATCTCTCCAACTCCAGCGCCGTCGCCGTCGACCGCGTCAAGACCATCGTGGGCGACGAGGCCGCCAAGAACCTCACCTTCTACGAAGCCAACGTGCTCGACCGTGATGCGATGAACAAGATCTTCGATACCCATCAGATCGACCGCGTCATCCACTTTGCCGGCTTTAAGGCCGTCGGCGAGTCGGTGAGCAAGCCCGTCGAGTACTACCACAACAACATCGAGAACACCCTGGTGCTCATCGACGTCATGCGCAACCATGGCTGCAAGTCCATCATCTTCTCGAGCTCCTCGACCGTCTACGGCGACCCGGACAACCCGCCCGTCACCGAGGAGGATCCTAAGAAGCCCGCGACCAACCCCTATGGTTGGACCAAGTGGATGATCGAGCAGATCCTTATGGACGTCCACACCGCCGACCCCGAGTGGGACGTCGTGCTACTCCGTTATTTCAATCCCATCGGCGCCCATCCGTCGGGCCTGATCGGCGAGGATCCCAAGGGCATCCCCAACAACCTGGTGCCCTATGTCGCCCAGGTTGCCGTGGGCAAGCTCGAGGCCGTTCAGGTCTTTGGCAACGACTACCCCACCCCCGACGGCACCGGCGTGCGCGACTACATCCACGTGTGCGATCTGGCCTCTGGTCACGTTGCCGCCCTTAATTGGATGAACGGCAAGACCGGCGTCGAGATCTTTAACCTGGGCACCGGCACCGGCACCTCGGTACTCGAGGTCGTCGCCGCCTTCTCCAAGGCTTGTGGCAAGGAGCTGCCCTACGTGATCCGCGAGCGCCGCGCCGGCGACATCGCTGCCAACTGGTGCGATGCCTCCAAGGCCGAGCACATGATGGGCTGGAAGGCCCAGTACGACATCGCGGACATGTGCCGCGATAGCTGGAACTGGCAGAGCCACAACCCCAACGGCTTCGCCGACGCCGAGTAGCAAAAACCTACATACCGCTCTTGCCCCGATCTCACGTTGTGAGGTCGGGGCTTTTTCATGGCATGTAACCATTCGCCGAAAATCGACCAACTTTTTTATCTTGCCTGTACATGTTTAAACAACATGTTTTACAATAGGCGTACCGAATCAGAACATCGGAGGCGGACTGCACACCCATCGGCAGGCCGACCCCACAACAAGAAGGTTGGTGAGCGCATTCATGGAGCGTGCAAGCGGCGTCCTCATGCCCGTCTCATCTCTGCCCGGACCATACGGAATCGGCGGCTTTGGCTGGAATGCCTACGACTTCGTCGATTTTCTCGCCTCGTGCAAACAACATTACTGGCAGATTCTGCCCCTTACGACGACCAGCTATGGCGATTCGCCCTATCAGTCGTTCTCGGCCCGCGCAGGCAACCCCAACTTTATCGACTTTGCCGAGCTTATCGAGGCAGGGTATCTGGAGCAGCGCGATATCGATGGCGTGTATCTGGGATCCGACCCCAGCAATGTCGACTACGGTGCTATCTTTGACGGCCGCCGTCAGATTCTCGACCGCGCCGCTGAGCGCTTTGCTGCCGACAAGCCGGCCGATTTCGATGACTTTATCCAGGCCAACGAGGACTGGCTCATCCCCTACTGTGAGTTCATGACCGTCAAAGAGGAGTGCGGTCTCAAGGCGTTTTGGGAGTGGCCCGCGGAGCTCCGCACCCGCGGCGAGGCTTCCGCCAAGGTCTGCGCCGACCATCCGGCGCATATGCTCTACCACCAGATGACGCAGTACTTTTTCGATCGCCAGTGGAGCCGCCTCAAGGCCTATGCCAACGAGCGCGACATTCTCATCATCGGCGACCTGCCCATCTATGTCTCGCGTGACTCCGTCGAGATGTGGGCGACACCTGAGCTCTTTAAGATCGACGCCGCCGGCAATCCGGTGAGCGTCGCCGGCACGCCGCCCGACCAGTTCTCGGCCACCGGCCAGTACTGGGGCAACCCCATCTACGACTGGGACGCCATGAAGTCCGACGGCTTCTCCTGGTGGGAGGGCCGCATTCGCGCCGCCCTCGACATGTACGACGTCATCCGCCTGGATCACTTCCGCGGCTTCGAGGCCTATTGGGAGGTGCCGTTCTCCTCGCCCGATTCGTCCTACGGTTCGTGGACGCAGGGTCCCGGCCTCAAATTCTTCAAGACGCTCGAGGAAAAGCTCGGCACGCTGCCCATCATCGCCGAGGACTTGGGCTTCCTCACCCCCGGCGTCATCGACATGCGCGACAACTCGGGCTTCCCCGGCATGAAGATCCTGCAGTTTGCCTTTGAGGGCACCAACTCGTACTACCTGCCGCATAACTACATCGCCAACACCGTCGCCTATGTGGGCACCCACGACAACGAGACGGCGCGCGGTTGGTTTGAGGGAACGGCCACCCCGCGTCAGCGCGAGCAGGCAGCCCTGTACACCCATCAGCAGGCCGGCGAACCCATGGCAGATGCACTCAATCGCACCATCGCCGCCAGCGTGAGCGACACGTGCATCTACACCATGCAGGATTTGCTCAACTTGGGCAACGAGGCGCGCATCAACACCCCTGCCACGCTGGGCGGCAACTGGACCTGGCGCATGCTCGACGGCGCCATCACCCGCGAGCTCGAGCACAAACTCACCGACTGGACCCAGACCTACTTCCGCATCCCGTCGGAAGCCGAAATCGAGCTTCCTCAATAAGAGCTACCGCGCCCGACCCCTCTCCACCGTGCGGACGCGCTTGCTTACCCGCGCGAGGCCACCCCAATCCCCTCGCGCGGGCTTCTTATGAATTGCAGACATGAAACAACCCATCACAGGAGAAAACATGCCCCAAATTAACCTCATGGAACTCGCCGAGCAGTCTTTTGGCACCTCGCTCGAGCAGCTCGACGACCGTCGCATTTACAAGCTGCTGGTCAAACTCGTGCAGGAGCGCTCCGCCGCCCGCCCGCTCAACAACGGCAAGAAAAAGCTCTATTACATTTCCGCCGAATTTTTGATCGGCAAGCTGCTCATCAACAACATGATCGACCTTGGCATCTACGACGAGGTTAAGGACCAGCTCACCGCCGCAGGCCACGACCTCAACAAGATCGAGGAGTTCGAGGTCGAGCCGTCACTCGGCAACGGCGGCCTGGGCCGCCTGGCCGCATGCTTCCTGGATTCCATCGCCTCGCTGGGCTTGACCGGCGATGGCGTGGGCCTCAACTATCACTACGGTCTGTTCCGTCAGCGCTTTGTCGACAACCAGCAAAAGGCCGTCCCCGACGAGTGGCTCGGTGAGCAGAACATCCTAGTCGACGATGACCGCTCCTACACCGTCGAATTCGGCGATTTTGCCGTTACTTCCAAGCTCGTCAACATCGATGTGCCCGGTTACGGCCAGCCCACCAAGAACCGTCTGCGCCTGTTCGACCTGGCGAGCGTCGACGACGGCCTGGTCCCCGGCAGCTCCATCGACTTCGACAAGACCGAGATCGCCAAGAACCTCACCTTGTTCCTCTACCCCGACGATTCCGACGAGCAGGGCCGCCTACTTCGCATCTATCAGGAGTACTTCATGGTGAGCAACGCCGCCCAGCTCCTGATTGACGAGGCCGTCGAGCGCGGCAGCAACCTGCACGATCTGGCCGACTACGCCGTGGTCCAAATTAACGACACGCACCCCACCATGGTCATCCCCGAGCTCATTCGCTTGCTCACCACCGAGCATGGCATCGAGTTTGACGAGGCCGTGACCATCGTACGCTCCATGGTCGCCTACACTAACCACACGATTCTTGCCGAGGCGCTCGAGAAGTGGCCGCTCACCAGCCTGCAGAAGGTCTCCCCTGCCATCGCCGACATTATCGTCAAGCTCGATGAGATCGCGAAAGCCGAGCACGATGACCCGCGCGTCGCCATCATCGACGAGCACGACACCGTCCACATGGCCCACATGGACATCCACTTTGGCTTCTCCATCAACGGCGTAGCCGCCCTCCACACCAAGATCCTGGAGGACACCGAGCTTCATCCGTTCTACGAGATCTATCCCGAGAAGTTCTCCAACAAGACCAACGGCATCACCTTCCGCCGCTGGATCCATGGGGCCAACCCCGCGCTCGCCAGCCTGCTCGACGATGTGATCGGCACCGACTGGCGCAGCACCGGCGATCTGAGCAAACTCGCCAAGTTCGCCGACGACAAGGACGTTCTTGAGCGCCTGGCCGCCACCAAGGTCGAGGCCAAGGCCATCATGCGCCAGTTCATGGCGCTCGAGCAGGGCGTGACCATTCCCTCCAACGCCATCATCGACGTCCAGGTCAAGCGCATCCACGAGTACAAGCGCCAGCAGATGCTCGCGCTCTACATCATCTGGAAGTACCTCGATATCAAGAACGGCAACAGACCTAAGCACCCCGTCACCATCATCTTTGGCGGCAAGGCGGCGCCTGCCTACACTATCGCGCAGGACATCATCCATCTGATCTTGACGCTGTCGCAGTGGATTGCAAACGACCCCGACGTGGCTCCCTACCTGCAGGTTGTCATGATCGAGAACTACAACGTCACCGCCGCCGAGCGCGTGATCCCCGCCGCTGACATCTCCGAGCAGATCAGCCTGGCCTCCAAGGAGGCGAGCGGCACCTCCAACATGAAGTTCATGCTCAACGGCGCCCTAACCCTGTGCACGCTCGACGGTGCCAACGTGGAGATTGCCGAGCTCGTGGGCGACGAGAACATCTATACCTTTGGTGCCTCGTCCAAACAGGTCGAGCAGCTCTACGCCGACGGCACCTACAACGCCGGTGCACTCTACCGCAAGCCCGGCATTAAACTGCTGGTGGACTTCATCACCAACCCGGCCTTTATGACGACCGGCAACGCCGAGCGCCTGCAGCGCCTGCACGACGACATTAAGGGCAAGGACTGGTTTATGGCCCTGCTCGACATTGAGGAGTACATCCAGACCAAGGAGCGCGTGCTGGCCGACTACGAGGACCAGGACGCCTGGATGCGCAAGGCGCTCATCAATATCGCCAACGCCGGCACCTTCTCGTCCGACCGCACCATCTCCCAGTACAACGACGAGATCTGGCACCTGAACTAATTTCGCTTCCCTTACCCATCCTCTTGAGAAACGGAGTCGTGACAACACGGCTCCGTTTTTTGTGCCCGCACGTTACCCTGCAACCCGACTCGACCGAAGAATCTCGATCTGTAACAGCTACTCGGTAAAAACGGCCCCAGCTGTTACAGATTGAGACATACCGGCCCCTCCCCTTGGGTTTATCTCAATCTGTAACATCTAGCAGCTGAAATTCGCCTTTGGTGGTACAGATTTAGATGAAATGGTTAGCTCGGCGGAACCGTCTCGATCTGTAACATCTAACGTCCGAAATCGGCCCTACCCGTTACAGATCGAGACAAACGACCGGCCAGACAACCCCAACACAAAGAAAGGCTCCCCCTCTCGCCCAGTGGACGGGAGGGGAGCCTTATATGTGACCGCGGCAAAAGGATGGCAATACCGCAGTCGCCCAAAGGAAGGGTCCGGATGCACCGGGCCTAGATAAGGTTCTTGCCAGACACCTTATCGAAGAGATGGGTCGCGTTCTTCTCGAACTTGAACCAGATGGTGTCGCCAGCCTTGAGCGCGCCCTTGGCCTCGAGGTCGACGACGGGGATAATCAGGACAAACTGGCCGTCGGGAGCGGTCACGTGGACATGCTCGGTCGAGCCCATGAGCTCGGTCACCTCGACGGTGCCCTGGAGCGCACCCTCCTCGCCCTTGTCGGCAAGCAGGATCTGCTCGGGACGCACGCCGGCCGTAATCTCCTTCACGTCGCCGCCGTCCCAGTTGAGGGCAAGCTGAGCGCAAGTCTCGGGGGCGAGCGCCACGTTCATATCCTCGGTCTTGACGGTAAAGCCATTGCCCGAGCGCACCAGCTGGGCATCGAAGAAGTTCATCTGCGGCACGCCGATGAAGCCGGCGACGAAGATGTTCGCGGGATGGTTGAAGACCTCCTGCGGCGTGGCGATCTGCTGGACAACGCCGTCCTTCATGACCACGATGCGGTCGCCAAGGGTCATGGCCTCGGTCTGGTCGTGAGTAACGTAAATGAAGGTGCCCTTGATTTCGTGACGCAGCTTAATGAGCTCGGCTCGCATCTGGTTACGCAGCTTGGCGTCCAGGTTGGACAGCGGCTCGTCCATCAGGAAGACCTTGGGGTCTCGCACGATGGCGCGGCCGATGGCGACGCGCTGGCGCTGGCCGCCCGAAAGCGCCTTAGGCTTGCGGTCGAGGTACTCGGTGATACCCAAGATCTCGGCAGCGGAGCGAACCTTGCGGTCGATCTCGACCTTGGGGACCTTCTTGAGTTCGAGCGTAAACGCCATGTTCTCGTACACCGTCATATTGGGGTACAGAGCGTAGCTCTGGAACACCATGGCGATGTCGCGGTCCTTGGGAGCGACGTCGTTGACGCGCTTGCCATCGATGAGCACATCGCCCGAGGTGATGTCCTCCAGGCCGGCGACCATGCGCATCGTCGTGGACTTACCGCAGCCAGAGGGGCCAACGAGGACGATGAACTCCTGGTCGTGAACGGTGAGGTTGAAGTCCTCTACAGCGAGCACACCGTCCTCGGTAACCTTGAGGTTGTGCTTCTTCTCCTCGGTCTTCTTCTTTTTGCCAAAGAAGCCCTTCTTTTTGGACTCGTTGTTGGGATACACCTTCTGAACATGTTTGAGAACGATCTCGGCCATGTCTTTACCTTTCGATATGCGGCGCCACGCTGAGGGGCGCCGCAGAAACTTGCAAAACAGTTACGGCATCAGCCCTTGACGGCACCTGCCACCACGCCGTCGATGATGTACTTCTGGCAGAGGATGTACATGACGACGATGGGGACAACGACCATCATGATGCAGGCCATCATGGGGCCGAGCTCGACGTGGCCGTAGCCGCCGCGGAAGTACTGGATCAAGATAGGAATGGTCTTGTACTTGGTGGAGTCGAGCGTAAGGTAGGGCAGCAGGTAGTCGTTCCAGACCCACATGGTCTCGAGGATGCCGACCGAAAGATAGGTGGGCTTCATGATGGGAAGGACGATCTTAAAGAACACCTGGACCGGGTTGCAGCCGTCGATCATGGCCGCCTCCTCGATCTCGAGCGGGATGTTCTTTACAAAGCCGGCGAACATAAAGACCGCGAGGCCCGCGCCAAAGCCCAGATAGATAAAGCAGATGTTGAACGGCGTGTTGAAGCCGATGCGGTCCGCGAGGTTGGACAGCGTGAACATGAGCATCTGGAACGGTACGACCATCGAGAAGACGAACAGGTAATAGAAGAAGTTCGAGATCTTGCTGTTGACGCGCACTACGTACCAAGCACACATGGAGCAGCACACCAGAATCAGCACGACCGACGTGACCGTGATGATGAGCGAGTACATAAATGCCGAGGCAAAGCCCTGCTCGTTAAGGGCATGCATGTAGTTTGCGAGGCCGTTGAACGTCTCGGGCGTGAGCAGATCGAATGCCGTGGTGGTGCTGATTGCAGTTGCCTTTTTAAAGGAATTGAGCGCAATCATGAACACGGGGTAGATCCACGCGAGCGACAGAATCGTAAAGAAAATCGAGAGCGCGCGGTTGATAACCTTATCGCGTTTCATTACTGCTGCACCTCCTTGGACCTCGTGGCCTTAAGCTGAATCATGGAGATGGCTACGACCAGGATGCAGAAGATAACCGCCTTGGCCTGACCGATGCCCTGCCATGCGATACCGGCACGCGAATAGAACGTGTTGTAGATGTTCAGGGCGAGCATCTCGGTGGAGTGCGCGGGGGCGCCGCCGGTAAGGGCGAGGTTCTGGTCGAACAGCTTAAAGCCGTTGGTGATGGACAGGAACAGGCAGATGGTGATGGTCGGCATCAGGTTAGGGATCTTAACCTTCCAAAACGTCTGCCATGCCGTGGCACCGTCGACCTTGGCGGCCTCGATGTAGTCGGACGGAATGGACTGCAGACCAGCGATGTAGATGATCATCATGTAGCCGACCTGCTGCCACAGGGTCAGGATGATAAGGCCCCAGAAGCCAGCAGCAGAGTTAAGGGCGATGAGCTGGGCACCCACGTTGGAGAGCAGGCAGTTGATCAGAATCTGCCAAATGTAGCCCAGCACGATGCCGCCGATCAGGTTAGGCATAAAGAAGATTGTACGGAAGATGTTGGTGCCCTTGAGCGCTTTGCGGGTGAGCGCCTGCGCGATGGCGAGGGCGATCACGTTGATGAGCACCGTCGACAGGAAGGCAAACGCCACGGTAAAGAAGAACGACGTGGCAAACTGCGGATCGGACAGTGCGCGCACGTAGTTCTCGATACCGACAAAGTGCGTATTGTTGATGGTAATAAACTGGCAGAACGAGAGATAGAAGCCCTGGATAAAGGGGATCACGAACCCGATCATAAACGCCAGACACGTGGGCAGCATAAAGAGCGGCCACCAGCGCTTGAGTGCTTTGCCCATAGAAGGGTCCTTTCAATATGCAGGGGGCGGGCAAACCAACGTCTGCCCGCCCCCTGTCGCTAATCAGATAGCTTGGGCAGCAACTGCTTACTCGGAAGCAGCCTTCTCGGTCTTCCAGCCATCGACGAAGGCGTTCTTGACGCCGTCCCACTTGCTGTTGTCGGCAGCATAGGCAATCAGAGCCTGCTTGAGGTTCTTCTTCCACTCCTCAGAGGGGATGTAGACGAAGTCCCAAGCGACGGTCTTCTTACCGTCCTTGGCCATGGCAACGGCCTGTTGCGAGAAGACGTTGGTGGTCTCCTTAGCGCTCTTGAACGGGGCAGTCAGACCCATCTTGTCAGCGATGATGCTGGTGGCGGTGTCAGAAGTGACGCACCAATACATGAAGTCCTCGGTGGCCTTCTGGGCATCCTCGGAAGCCTGGGAGCTGACGCACCAGTAGTTCTCGCCGCCGGAGCACAGGCCCTGGTTCTCCTCGCCGTCGACACCGATGTAGATGGGCATCATGCCAATCTGATCGTCGGTCATGCCGGCCTTGGTGAGGTCAGCGTAGGCCCAAGAACCGTTCTGATAGAAGACGGCCTTGCCGGTTGCGAACTCGTTGGTGGCGTCGTCGCCGGTCTTGGAGGCAAGCTGCGAAGGATCGCAGGTGGAGTCGGTGATGTACAGGTCGAAAATCTGCTTGAAGTTGTCGAGATACTCGCCCTTGATCTCGTCGTCCTCCTGGTTGTGCTCCTTCTCGAACTCGTAGTAGAGCGGGAGGTTGGCGAGGTGGGTGGTGTAGCGCCAGCTGGAGGAGTCATCCATGCCGGCGGAAGTAAAGGCACCCTCAACACCAAGCTCGTCCTTGCGGGCCTGGATGTCGTCGGCACAAGCCTTCAGCTTGTCGAAGGAGTTGATGTCCTCGGCCTTGTAGCCAGCCTTCTCGAGCAGCTGCTTGTTGTAGATGATGCCGTAGCTCTCCTGGACCCAGTCGATACCCAGATCCTTGCCGTCGGACTGCAGAGCCAGGGAGTCGTCAATGAGCTCACCGCGAAGCTTGGTATCGGACAGGTCGGCGCAGTAATCCTTCCAGTTCTTAAGGCCAGTGGGGCCGTTGACCTGGAACAGGGTCGGAGCGGAGCTCTTGGACATCTCGGACTTGAGCTTCTCCTCGTAGGTGTTGGAGGCGGCGGTCACGATCTTGACCTCGACGCCCTTCTCCTTCTTATAGGCCTTGGCGATCTCCTTCCACTCCTTATCGACCTCGGGCTTGAATTGGAGGAAGTAGACCTCGGCAGCGTCACCAGAAGCAGAGGAGCCGGAGCCGGCAGAACCACCGCAGCCCACGAGACCCAGACCAAGAACCGCAGCCGCGGAACCAGCAAAGCCCAGGAACTGCCTTCTGCTCATTTCGTTCTTCATTACAATCCACCCTTTCACACCGTGGCGGCACCCTTTGCCGCCGCCTTCGGAGATTGGCTCGGGGACTTTGCCCCTTTTGCTGATTTGTACGATACGCTATTTGGCTAGTTGTTTGAACAAGTATTACTAGAGCGGTAGAAAAACTTCGGTGAACGGTAATTTCAACTTGATACTTGACAAGTTTTGTATAAACAATTATTTGTTATCGAATGCAGAGAAAACGCCCGGTCAAACCGATGCATCGTCGGTTTGACCGGGCGTTTTCGCTTTGAGGGCATGAGTCTCGTCAGGCTGCGAGCTAGCCGGCTATCGCTTGGAGTTGACGCGGTAGTGGAAGATCTCGGGATGCGTGCGGGCATGCGTAACCTCGAACAAAATGCCGTCCGAGGTGTACGACTGGCTCTCCATAACGGCAACGCAGTTGTATTTGCCGAGGTCAAGATAGCTACAGTCCTCATCGTTGGCGAGCTCGACACTCACCGTACGACGGCTCGCCATCACTTTGACGCCGCGCTTGTGCTCCAGATAGTCGTAAATTGACCTTGCGGCGATCTCGGGCGTCAGGCCTTTGGCGATCGACTCCAGAAAATAGCCGTGGTCCACCTGGCGAGCGTTACCGTTAAGGCTACGGACGCGCACCACGCGAATCAACTTCTCGCCCACCTTAAAGCCCAGGCGACGAGAGAGTTGCTCGGTGCAGACCAGATGTTCAAAAGACTTAACGTCCGTCGATGCAACGGCATTGTTGCGCTTTGCAAACTCGCCAAACGACTCAACCTCTTCGAGTGCGCCCAACATGTCGGTTTCGCCCTTAAGCCAAATAACGCGCACGCCCTTACCGTGTATAGGCTGCACAAACATCTGGTCGGCCAGCATGCTCAAGGCGCGTCGAACGGTATTGCGCGTGCAGCCAAACTCCGCGGTCAGCTCGGCTTCGGTTGGCAGCATCTCCTGAAACGCATAGGTCCCGTTGATGATGCGCGAACGGATCTCGCGGTAGATTCCTTCGTAAATCGCTTTTGGCATGATTTCACCTCTAATGAATATGTATGGCTAGGCACGATAGCATTTCTTAAAGTTGTTTAAACCGATTATCGGTAAAGCACGGATTATTTACCGTCGACGGTTCCCCCGAAACCCAAATCGGACCGAATCAAAACCGTCAATGCGGCAAGCAGCCAGTCCTCTACAATGAGTTCATTGTTTAAACGTTCTTGCTCGCACAGCATGTTGCATCCGGAAGGCATATTATGCTGCAGAAAATCCAACGTTTTGGCGGAGCCATGTTCGCGCCCGCCATGCTGTTTTCTATATCAGGCCTCATGGTCGGCGTCTCCGCTCTCGCAACGACTGCGGACATCGTCGGCGATCTCGCCGTATACGGAACCCCTTGGTACGTTTTTTGGACCATCATCCAGCGCGGCTCGTGGACTGTCTTTAAACGCCTCCCGCTCCTTTTTGCCGTAGCGCTGCCCATCGGTCTTGCCCAAAAACAACCGGCTCGTTGCTGCCTCGAGGCTCTCGTCGCCTATTTTGCCTACTGCTTCTTTTTGAGCGAGATCATTAAGCTGAGCGGAGACAACCTTGGACTTGAGTACCCGTCATCTTTGACCTCCGCCAGCGGTATCACCGTCATCGACGGCATCAAGACGCTCGACACCGGCATTATCGGCCCGCTGGCGGTATCGGCAACCGTCGTCGCCATACATGACCGCTTCTACGATGCCAAGGTTCCCGATTGGCTCGGCACCTTCTCGGGCTCCTCGCTGGTCTACCTCATCAGCTTTTTTGCCGTGTTTGCCCTTGCCGCTATCTCGGCCGCCATCGTGCCCTACGTATACGCAATGACCGAAACGCTGCGCCATGCACTTACGAGCGTCGGCCCCTTTGGCGTGGGCATCTTTGTGCTTTTGGAGCGAGCGCTCGAGTCCATGGGGCTGCACCACCTGCTCTACATGCCGATCTACTACGACAACCTGGTCATTAACGACGGCATCTACGCCACGTGGAGCAGCTTGCTCCCCATCCTCTCCCATAGCACGCGCCCCCTTAATGAACTTGCGCCGTGGGCCGGTTTTACCGCCACCGGCTGGGTCAAGCTCTTTGGCCTTCCCGCCATCGCAGCCGCGTTCTACTCCACCGCAAAACCAGAGCGCCGCGCCGGCCTTAAGGTCATCCTTTTGCCCGCCATCGTCGCCTCGGTGGTTTGCGGCGTTACCGAGCCACTCGAGTTTCTCTTTATGTTCACCCACCCCGGGCTCTTTTTGCTCTACGCCGTCTTATCGTCTTGCCTTGCCACAACCATGAATCTCTTTGGCATCGTCGGCATCTTCTCGGGCGGCCTGATTGAGATGGCAGCCTTCAACTTTATTCCGCTCATGCGCACGCATGCCGGTGCCTATCTTTTGGCGCTCGGTATCGGCCTTGCCTTTAGCCTCATCTTTTTTGTTAGTTTTCGAGCACTCATCTTGGTCTATGACCTTAAGACGCCGGGCCGCGAGGATCATGTTGCCAATCGCGCGGCAATCGATCGTTTAACGGAAAGCGGCTTTGCCAAAGAGCAATCTCCCAATGACGAGGTCAATAGTCGATCCGATCAAGATCACGTCCTCGCTGAGCGGGTAATTCAGCTTTTAGGTGGCGTTGGCAATATTGTGGGCACAACCAACTGCGCCACGCGCCTGCGCGTCGAGGTCGCAGACCCTTCCATCGTTGCAGATAACGCGTCGTTTGTCGCGGTGGGCGCCAAGGGCCTCATCATTACGGACAAGACCGCCCAGGTGGTCATCGGCATCTCCGTTCCCCGCGTTAAAGAGCATTTTGACCAGATCATGGGCCTCGAGCCGGAATTTGTGCCCACCGCCTCGGCCTCCCCCGCCGCCAGCGCAGCCCATAAGCGCGGCGATATTTGCTTCTTCGATATCGACGGAACGCTCGCCTGGCAAGACCCCAGGCTCGCCCAAGACCTTCCCGAAGACGAGCGGGACCTCTCCCCCTACCCCAACGAGGCGGTCTCGCAGGCCATCCGCGAGTTTGTCGCCAACGGCAACATGGCCTTCATCTGCACAGGACGCACCCTGAGCTGCATCCACCCCAAACTTCTTGAGCTGCCCTGGACCGGCATCGTCTGTCTTGCGGGCGGTTACGCCGAGATCAACGGACACGCAATTCGCGATCTGTCGATGACGCCCAGTATGCTGCAGCGTCTTGCCCCCTACCTTGAGCAATCGGGCGAGGTCATCCGCTTTGAGGGCCTCAACGGCGTCGTGCGCATGAGTGCCGATGCCCCCGATGCCCCCGGATACGCGCGCACCCTGGGCGACGCAGTCACGCAGCTGCAACATTACAGTGTCTACAAGATCTTGATGTCTACATCGCTCGCCAACCGCATCGCCCAAGATAAGGCACTTGAGCCGCTGCTGTGCTTTAACGAGCTCGAACTCGAGGTAACCGAAATCTCGCCCCGCGAATGCACGAAGCGCGGGGGCATCCAGTCTGTACTCGATGCCCTCGATCCCCACCACGGAACCGTATACGGCATCGGCGACGCCAGCAATGACGTCTCGCTGATGAACGCCGTCGATGTCGGTATCGCCATGGGCAATGCGCCGGACTATCTCAAGGATAAGGCCGATTACGTGACCGACACCGTCGATCACGACGGTGTCGTTGCGGCGCTCGAGCATTTTAGGCTGATTTAGGCGCGCTCCATCAAACGCACGCCCGTTGTCCTAAATCGCCAAAACTGCCGCGCCAAACGCCCTGATGTGGCAATATGTTGTCTGCATATTGCACCAATGCAACCTCAGAAAGAATGCGAGAACCCGTGTCCAGTCCGTTTACCAGCTTTTTAGCCCAGCACTTTGACCAGATTAACGACTATCTGGCCACGTTCTTTGACGGACAGGCGACCTCTGCCGATATCGAGCGCTACCTGTACGCGCCGCTCTCGGCTTTTACGGCCAACGCCGGCAAGCGCCACCGCCCGCTTATCTGCATGCTCGCCGCAACCGCAGTGGGCGGTAGCTTTGAGAGTGCCCGCAGCGCTGCGGCAGCCATCGAACATTTCCAGTCGGGCGCGCTGATCCACGACGACATCGCCGACAACGGACAGCTTCGTCGAGGCAAGCCCTGCATGCACCTTACCGAGGGCACGGGGCTTGCCATCAATTGTGGCGACCTGGCGCTCACCATGGTCACCAAGACCGTTCTCGACGACCCCACGCTGGAGTCCGACGTGAAGCTGCGCGTGCTCCACGAGCTAACCGAGATGATCGTCCGCACCATCGAGGGTCAAGCGCTCGACCTGGGTTGGGTCCGTGACGGGCGCTTTGATATCTCGGTTGATGACTACCTGGACATGGCGACGCACAAGACCGCGTTTTACAGCGGAGCCACGCCGCTTGCCGCCGGAGCCATTATCGGCGGCGGCAGCGATGAGCAAATCGAAGCGCTGCGCGCCTTTGGCCTGCACACGGGCCTTGCCTTTCAGATTCAGGACGACCTGCTCAACCTTGTCGGCGCTAAGGAAGCCGCCAACAAGGACTTCCGCACCGACATCACCGAGGGCAAGCGCACGCTTGTCGCCGTACACGCCCTCTCTGATGAGCGCCACCACGACGAGGTCGAGGCGATTCTTTCCTCGGGTACCGATGATCCCGCGCAGCTCGCACGCGCCGTGGAGATCTTTCAGGAAACCGGCTCCATCGATTACGTCCACACTTACGCGCTCGACCTGACCGCTAAGGCCAAAGCGGCCATCGAGAACGTTGAGCTTGATCCGCACGCACGCGAGCTGTTCCTCTCCATGGCAGATTTCTTTGTGGAGCGCCTTAACTAACGGGGGTTATAAAACCTGTCAGCAGCGTATTTAGGCACAACTTGCTACACTGTTGAGTGCATGTTTATGCATCCCTTTGCGTTGTCTATCCGACAGACGCTCAAATAGTACGAATGGTACGCCGAAAGGGGTTCGTTCATGGAACCTATTACAACGGGCATGCAAGGAGCAGCCGTCGAGGACGTGCAGTCTCGTCTCCTGCAGCTCGGCTACACGATTGATGCCGCCGAAGTCACCGACAAGTACTTTGGAGCCACCACTGAGCAGGCCGTCAGCACCTTCAGGCTCGACAGCGGCCTTGCTGCCGGTCATGCCGTCGATATCCCCTGTTGGAGCGCCCTTGTAGACGCTTCGTATAAGCTGGGCGACCGCACCCTCTATCTGCGCATGCCCAATTTCCATGGCGCCGATGTGCAGGCCCTGCAGCGCGCTCTCAACGTTTTGGGCTTTGCCTGTGGCGAAGACGACGGCTACTTTGGTCCGCATACCGAGGCCGCCCTGCAGCAGTTCCAGGAAAATGTCGGCCTGTTTGCCGACGGCATGGCCTTCCAGGACACCTACGCCTACATCAACCGCCTGCACCATGTGTGGGAGGGCAAGCCCTCGGTCACCGAAGCCGAGTCCCGCATCGGTTTTGCTCGCGCCGCCAACGTGCTCGAGCGCTTTCAGATTGCCGTTATCGGCGAGGACCCCATCGCACGCAGTGTTGCGTCGCGTATGTGGAACATCGCCACGGCAACGACCGACAACAGCGGCATGATGCTCTGCGACTCCGAGGTCCCAACCGACGTTGACCTGGTGCTCGAGATCGCAAGCGACGAGCTGCCCGCCGACGCCGCGCCACGCGCCACTATTGCCCTCGCCGAGTGCCACAACCTGGCCCAGCGCATCCGCACCGCCAATGTCGCCGCGCAGCAGAAGCCGGCTCGCATTCGCATTGAGCTCACGGGCATGACGCGCTACAACGGCACCTTCACGGCCAGCGACGCGCAGACGCTCGCCGTACGCCTACTCGACGGCGTTTGCGATGCCCTCGCAGATTAGGTAAACTAGACGAGTTGCTTTTGGGCAACACCACACATTGGGACGTAGTTCAACGGTAGAACTCCGGTTTTTGGTGCCGGCTGTTGGGGGTTCGAATCCCTCCGTCCCAGCCATTAAAACTGAGCGCCCTAAGCCCATAACGGCCCAGGGCGCTTTCTTGTGGGCAAGCGGAGGAATTCGAACCCGCAAGGGTGCGGAGCTGAGGAAACGCGAAGCGTTTTCCAGCGCAGCACGCAAGGAGCGAAGCGACGCAGCGGGGCGCGGCCGCCGACCAGGCAGACGCGGAATCCCTCCGTCCCACACCAGCCAAGAGCCCCTCACGTCAAGCAAATCGAGCCAACGCCGCCAAGCGGAGGAATCCGAACCCGCAAGGATGCGGAGCGACGCAGCGGGGCGCGGCCGCCGCAGGCAGACGCGGTGCCGGCACTTGGGGACGCTCCTAAGTGCCGGCATTATAGGAACGTCCCCAAGTGCCGGCTCGGGACTATTTTCGAGGACCCTCCGAAGGACTGTGGCCAAAAAACGGCAAATATGAGTACTGTTACCGTTGTAGCTACATTATTTTCGTTAATAAAAGAAGATCTTAATGAGATTTATTCGCATCAAGGTCTTCCTTTAATGAACACTTGAGGAGATACGGCAGCTTATCTGCTCGATCGACACGTCAAATCACCTTAAATGTGGTCAAAATTACTGCTACTAAAAGAGTATCAGTACTCATATTTGATGTTTTTTGGCCACGGCTCTTTATAGACACCCTGCACAGCGACGGTGGTAGATTTCGGAACGTGTCCGTCAGCCCCGTTCCGAAAAACGAGCCGCATGCAACGGCCAAGCCACGACAGGCCCCGGGAGAGCGGGGACACCGGCTTAGGTTTATCGCGAGTTCCGCACGAACAGGAGGCCACTTAATGTGGCCTCCGTCGTGAGCAGGACTGTAGAGCAGGAAACCTAAGCCGGTGTCCCCGCTCTCCCGGGGCCGGCGGAATTTAGTTGTTCAGCATGCGGTCGAAGCTTCCCGAGTCGCCATCCCGATAGTCGGCGGTCATCAGGATCTCCTGCGGAATGCGCCCGCCCTCGCGTAGCACATTGCGGAACTGCACGCGCGTGACCATGGGCAGATCCTTGATCGTCGCCGCCAAGTTCTGCGGCACGCCCTGGTTGGCAGCCGCGGGCTCGCACTCGCCGCCGGCCTTCACGCGACGCTTATGCTCGGCGAGCATGGCGCGGTACATGCCGGCATGCAGACGAATCTCAACCACATTGGCATTGCGAGCCTGCTCGACGATGCGCGCGCCCTCGCGGTCGATATCGCCCACGTAGTAGACGTAGTTAAAGCGATAGCCGATCTCAGCCAGATAATCGTCCAGGGCATGCGAGACGCTCGCCTTGCATCCGCCGCCAAAAATCACGCCGCCCACCTTGATGCCAAAGAGCTTGGCGTGCTTGCGGCCACGCAGCAGCCTGACGATCTCGTCATAGGTGTCCAGGTTCTCGACCATAATGAACGGCTTATCGGCGCCCAGCGTAAAGAAACCCGTAAAGTGCACGGGGCGGTTGGGGGCGACCTTGATCGCCTGCATGCTGATGCCCTTTTCGGTCATGCGCCTTATCAGGCGCTCACCGTGCTTGCCGTCAAAAGCCTTCTCGTCGTTAAAAATCTGGTAGGCACGCTGGCGGCGCGAGGCAACCGGCGTATCGGCACCTCGGTTTTGCTCGATCCAAGCCTGGATGATTGCGATTTCCTCGGCAATCTTGCGGTTGGACATCTCGTTGTGCTGAGTGCGCTGCGGCGCCTTTTTGCCGTCCTTGCCCTCGACCTTAACAATTTGAGTCTGCTGCTCCTTGATCTTAGAGAGCGCCGTAGGCGTAGGGACAACTTTGAGCAGCTGCCTGCCCAAAACGCGGGCAAGGGCAAACGCCGATACCTCGCCGTGGACGGCCGACTCGGGCTGCCGGGCAGCAGTATCTGCTGCGGCAGACTCCGGCTTCTTCTGAGACTTGCGCTTAGAATCGCCCTGGGAATTGCGCTCGCGCTTCGGCATAGACGCCTGCTTCTGCGGACGATCGGACTTGCTCTCCTTCGCCGGCTGGCGCTTAGGCTGCCCCGAAGAAACTTCGGCCTTCGCATCCTCGTCCTGCGGCGTGGTCCTCTCGGCTGCAGTCTCGGCATGGGAACTGCGGCCCCCACGATGGCGACGGCGGCGAGGCTTGCTCGACGTGCCCTGCTCCGCCTGCTCATCAGTAGGCTGCTGGCCCTTGGCCTCGGCATCAACCTCAAGCTGCGGCTCAGCAGGCTTCTGTTCGCGAGCCGCCGGCTCAACGGCCTTCTCGGCCTTCTCGTCCTGAGTGGTCGAAGCTGGCTCGCTCTTCTCCTGATGCCTTACGGGATACGCGCGCCCCGCAAAACCACGTCCGGGACGGCATGAACCCGGAGCCTTCTTGGCAGACTCTTCAACATCGTCTGCAACCTCAGAAGACTCTTCAACCTCACGCACGGCGTCCTGCTGTGCAGCCTTAAAGTGAGCACCGCGACGGCGCTTGGGCTCTTGGGCCTCCACGGGCTTTTGCTCCTTCGTGGGCTTCTGCGACTCGGCAGCAACCTCGGTCTCAACAGCCTCGGCATCCGTCTCACCCTTTTGAGCAACGGCGCGACGGAAGCGCTCCTGCTGGGCGCGGCGCTGCGCATCGCGCTTGCCACCTCCGCCAAAACCGCCGCGTCCTGCCTTGGCCGTAAAGGCACGCACGACGTTCTCATCAAGCAACTCATCGGTATCGACATGCTCACGCGGAGCAACTTCTTCCACAGCAGGCACGTCAGCGGAATCCTCGACGACAAAAACTTCGACGGACTCGGCAGGCTGCTCCTGGACATCGCGGATCTCGGCATTGATGGTATAGAACGCCGGGCGCCCGTTAATGCCGCTACCCTCGATCTTTGTCACGATATTTGCCGCGATAAGCTCATCGCGCATCGCCTTGGTGTCACATTCCTTATCGATGGAGCGAAAAATTTGCGCCAGCGCACTCGACTTAATCTTGAGCGCCTTGCGGCAGAGCAGGTCGTAGGCAACCAGCTTGGCACGCTCGGCAGAAAGCGACGTCTGGCTGCTCAGACGTTCAGCCAGGGCATCGACATTATTTTGGTTATCGGAATATACCGTCTTGGCCACGGGGCCCCTTTCATATGTACACATATACGTTTATATGGTACAACGCGCGCCCTTATCCACGCAAAACATCTGCGAGAACACTCGGGCGTCGCCCGCTTTTGCATGAAAAAAGACCGAGTCCGCGTCGTTGCGGACCCGGTCTTTCCGAGTCATATGGATGGAACGGCTAGCCCATCAAGCTGACTAGGCCTTGGCAGCCTCGGCGTCGGTGGGAGCCTCGGCAGCAGCAGCGCGGCCATACTCGGCCTTGCCCATCTCGGACCACTCGGGCTCCTCGTCGGGCATGGAGCCAGCCTCCTTGCCGAAGAACTCCTTGAGGCAGTTGACGGCGACGATGAGACCCAGGACCATCAGCAGGACGGCGAAGACGAGCTGCAGGCCCTTGGTGGCGGCGACGGAGACGGCGGCCGTGGTGGCAGTAGCCGGGATGGTACCGAAGAAACCGTAGGCCTGGACGGCGGTCATGCAGCCCATGGCGCTCTGGACCAGCGAGGTGAAGGTGCAGCAGAGCAGGAAGGCGACGGGCACGTAGAGCATCCAGCCCTTGCGGCCGGTGCACTTGCAGAACACGGCGAGGGTGATCATGGTCATGCCGCCGAGCAGCTGGTTGGAAGCACCAAAGAGCGGCCAGATGTTGGCATAGCCACCAAAAGCGAGGGCGAGACCGGGAAGCAGGGTAACGACCGTGGCGAACCAGGGGTTGCCGAGGACCTTCATGTAGCCGGCCTTGGACTCGATGGCCAGGGCATCGTTGGTCTGGGCAAAGAACTCGGAGAACGAAGTGCGGGCGATGCGGGCGACGGCGTCGAGCGAGGTCAGGGCCAGAGCGGAGACGTTCATGGTCATAAAGACGGTAGCGAGCGTGCCGTCAACACCGAAGGCCTGCATACCGCGGGAGATGCCAGCGGCGAAGATCTGGAACGGGGTGGAAGCGACACCGGCGTTGAGGGCGCCGGTACCGGCGGTATTCATGTCGGAGAACATGATGCCGGCGACGATGATGGCAAGGATGCCGACGAAGGACTCGACGATCATGGCGCCGTAACCGACCTTGACGGCGTCCTGCTCCTTCTCGACCTGCTTAGAAGAGGTGCCGGAAGAAACGAGGCTGTGGAAACCGGAGAGAGCACCGCAAGCGACGGAGACGAACAGGACCGGGAACATCATGCCGGAGGCAGTGGAGAAGCCGGTGAAGACCGGAGCGGTGATAGTGGCCTGACCGTTGACGCCCAGGACGACGATGCCGAGGACAGCGCAGACGATCATGACGATCATCATGATGGAAGTGAGGTAGTCACGCGGGGTCTTGAGCATCTGGATGGGCATAGCGCCAGCGAAGACCAGGTAGACCATGACGACGGCGAACCACTGGAACTTATCCAGGTAGACCGGGAACTGCATACCGACGGCGAACATGAGAACCATGAGGACCACGCCGGTGACGAACTCGGCAGCACCGGTGAGGTTGAACTTCTTCTGGGCCCAACCAAAGGCGATAGCGACGAAGGTGAACAGGATGGAGATGGTACCAGCGCAGCCGGCGGCATAGGACTTGGTGAAGTCGATGGCACCGGTAGCAGCACCAGAAGCGTCAACGGCCGGGGTGAACATGAACGTCTTGCAGACCATGTCGGTGAAAGCGGCGATGACGATGATGCAGAACAGCCAGCAGAACAGCAGGAACAGGCGACGGCCGGTCTTGCCGATGTACTTCTCGATGAGCTGAGCGAGCGACTTGCCGTTGTTCTTCATCGAAGCGTACAGGGCACCAAAGTCGTGGACGGCACCAAAGAAGATGCCGCCGACGAGGACCCAGAGCACGACGGGCAGCCAGCCAAAGGCCATGGCGACGATCGTACCCGTGACAGGGCCAGCACCGCAGATCGAGCTGAACTGGTGCGAGAACGCGGTGAAGGCGGAGACGGGCGAGAAGCTGTTGCCGTCCTTCATGCGCTTGGCCGGCGTGAGGGCATCCTTGTCAACGCCCCACTTGTTGGCCAGCCAGCGGCCATAGCCCAGATAGCCGCAGGCGAGCACCGCCGCGGCCACAACCATGAGCAAAACTCCGTTCATTACATTTCCTCCTCTAAAAAGAACTTCCCAGACATAAAAAATGAGGGCCGTCGGTTGCGCTCGACGGCCCTCATCTTCATCAGCCGCCCGTTATCGTACGGGCTAGCTGTATGTGTTAACCCGCATCAGATAATTACTACGCTGATAATGTTTAGCTGATGCGTGAACATGTCTAAGAAATCCTCTTCAATCATGATGTGAACGATCCGTGCGTGTTCACATCCCCCAGTGGTTGAAAAGGAGTATGAAACTTTAGTTACCTAAAGTCAACGCAAACATGTAATGAATTTTCAACTTTTTTTGAATTTCTCGGTATAAAACGCCACTGACCTCGGACTTTACCCCACGACAGTTTTTGCATGAGAGATGCCTCTCGGGAGCGGGCGGGCGTATGCAAGGTTTCCTGCTCTACAGTCCTGCTCGCACGGAGAGCACATTAAGTGCTCTCCGGCTCGTGCGGAACTCGCGATAAACCTTGTATACGCCCGCCCGCTCCCGAGGGGCTCCCATCCCAAATGCGGAGCAAAGCTCCGCACGCCAACTTTTTCTTTCAGCTAAAGAACGCCGGAAATTCGACGCTGGCTTGTTAACCTTGCTGGACGTTGTCGACGCCAAACCAGCCCAGAAGCTATATCGATACAGAAAGGTCCCCGGACGGAGGGGCCGGATATAAGGTTTATCGCGAGTTCCGCACGCAAAGAAGGCCACTTAATGTGGCCTTCGTCTTGCGCAGGACTGTAGAGCAGGAAACCTTATATCCGGCCCCTCCGTCCGGGGACCGCGCCGTACCAGCTACAGCGTCATGTTTGGATCGGCGTCGACGTCGAACGGCGAGATTTCACCTCGGTCGAATTTACGGCGGGCGACCTCCGCGATCATGGCAGCGTTATCGGTGCATGCCGAAAGCGGCGGCACCGTCACGCGAATACCCTGACGCCCAAGCTTCTTAATCATCATCTCGCGCAGATGCGGGTTGGCCGAGACGCCGCCGCCGATGCAGTATTCCTTACATCCGGTAGCGTGCAATGCGTTTTTGGCCTTCTTGTACTGCACGTCAAAGACAGCCGCCTCAAACGAAGCCGCCAGATCGGGCAAGTGAATCGTGCGCCCGGCTTTGGTCTCCTGCTCGATGTAGAGCGTCACAGCGGTTTTAAGGCCCGAAAGCGAGAAGCGGTAGTCCCCCCTGCTGTTAAGCGCACGGGGGAAATCGATCGCCTTGGGGTTGCCCGTCTCGGCAAGCTTGGAGATGATGGGGCCACCGGGATAGCCCAGGCCCAACGCCTTTGCCACCTTGTCGAAGGCTTCGCCCACAGCGTCGTCCAGCGTCTCGCCAAGCACCTCGTAATCGCCCCATGCCTTTACGTGTACGAGCATGGTGTGGCCGCCCGAAACAAGCGTAAAGATAAACGGCGGCTTGAGGTCGGGCTGCGCCAACAGGTTGGCAAACAGGTGGCCCTCCAGATGATTGACGCACACGAGCGGTTTGCCAGCAGCATACGCAAAGCCCTTGGCAAAGGCGACACCCACCACCAGGGCGCCCACTAGTCCCGGACCCTGTGTCACGCCCACGGCGGCGAGCTCACTTGGCGCAATCGCTCCGCCCTCAAGGCCAAGCGATGCCGCGGCATCTTCAAGCGCCGCATCTACGACACTCACAATCACCTCAACGTGCTTGCGCGAGGCGATCTCGGGCACCACGCCGCCAAAGCGGGCATGAAAATCAATCTGCGTCGACACCTGGTTGGCGAGCATATTGCCCTCGGCATCGATAATTGCCACGGCCGTCTCGTCGCAGGAACTCTCGATAGCGAGCACTAGGCGGCGGCGCTCAATTTCGGCGCGCTCCTCAACGGTGCGCTCGGGTGCAGGCAGTGGCCATACGCGCTGCTCTGCCGCCGTCGGCTCGGGCGAAGCATTGTCGACCGGAAGCACCAGGGGCAGCGGAGCCGTCATGACGATGGCGTCCTTGCCGGCACCATAGTAGCCGCGGCGACGGCCAGCCTCGGTAAAGCCCAGAGTGTTATAAAGCGCGATCGCACCCTCGTTACCGTCCTCGACCTCGAGCGAAGCCGTGGTGCAGCCGAGCATCTGCGCGTCATAGCTCACGTGCGACAGCAGCTTGCGGGCGATGCCCTCGCGACGATGCTTCGGGTCGACGGCAACGTCCATGATCTGCACGTCGCCATCGACAACCATACCGCCGGCAAGGCCCAGGAGCTGGCCGTCATCGTGAGCAACCCACCAGCTACGCGGCGCAGCGACGTCCTCGCCCAGTTCGGACAGGAACATGCCCGGCGTCCACGCCTCGTGTCCGGCACCTTCAAAGCAGGCAGCCTCTAGCGCGCTCGCGCCCTCGGCATCCGCCGCGCCCATGGGACGGAACTGCAGATGACGACCGGCGAGCTCATCGGCAACGCCCGTAATTTCGCTCTGCGCACTCTCGGCAAGACCAAGACGCTTGCGCTCGTTTTCCTCGGCATCCGAAAGGCGCGTGTAAATCGGCAAGACGCGGGCCGGATCGCCGTCACCCGCAGCGTGCGCGAGCAGCAAGCCCTCGCCCGAGGGCCACCACAGGCCTCGCTCCACGCAGCGTGCCGTCTCGTCCTCACCCAGCAGCTTGCCATAACGCACGAGACCGTCACCAGTTAGCTGAACCTGATCCCAGCCCGCGGTCTGACGCCACTCATCAAGCGCCACGGCGGCCTTGACCACGCGCTCGCGCTGAAACAGACGCTCGGGACCCTCATCGACCAGCATATACAGCGCCGGATATACCTCACCGCGCATAGCATCGGCCAAGATACCAAGCTTGCCGCGCACGCCAGCCTTCCACGCCGTCCAAGCGCAGGCGTCGAGCGTCGACACGCCCAGCAGCGGAACATTGGCACCACGCGCGAGGCCCTTGGCAGTGGAGATGCCGATGCGCACACCCGTAAAGGACCCCGGGCCGCGGCCGACCACATAGCAACCAACATCGCTGCGATCCAGACCGGCTTGAGCCAGCACGCCATCAACGGTATTCACGAGCTCAACGTTGGCGTGACGGCGACACATGTGGTCGCCACTCACGAGCTTCGTCTCGCCCGTCTGCCCATCAATCCAGCTTGCCGCGCAGGCAAGCATGTCAGTCGAGGTATCGAGCGCCACCACCAGCGCGTTGTCGTTATGCAAGCTCATCTTGTACAGCCTTATCAATCAAATGGGAAAGCTCCATTGCGCGGTCACCGTGCGCCTCAAGCGTTATCGTTCGCACGTCGCTGTCGCCCTCATCACGCCTGAGCGTCACCGAAAGATACTCATCCGTCAGCTCGTCCTGGAATTGTTCGCCCCATTCCAGCAGGCAAGCACCCTCATAGCCCAGCACATCGAAAATGCCCGTATCCTCGAGCTCGTAGGCATGCTCCAGGCGGTATAGATCAAAGTGAAACAGCGGAATACGACCTTGATCGTGAACGGCCATGAGGGCGAACGTAGGGCTCGTAACCATATGCCCATCGCCCAGCCCGCGCGAGACGCCCTTGGTAAAGTGAGTTTTGCCCACTCCCAGGCCACCGGTCAGGATGAGCACATCGCCGTCCTCAAGGCACGGTGCAATTAGCTCGCCAAAGTACTCCGTATCGGCAGCGCAAGTCGTTTTGTAAGTACCTACCCCCAGGCGCTCCAGGGACATATATGCTCCTTATTATTCCGAGGCGTCCTCTGGCGCGGGATGTCGCTCCAGATAGTCGCCCAGCATCTTAAAGTCTTCCTCCAGCAGCTCCTGCCACGCCGGATTGCGCAGCGCTGCTGCCGGATGGAACGTGGGCATTACCACAAAATGCCCCATCTGGTGGAACCTGCCGCGCAGCTTAGTAATGCCAATCTCGGTCTTTAGCACAAAGTGCGTCGCGGGGTTGCCGAGCGTCACAATAATATCCGGCCAGATGCTTCGAATCTGCTCACGCAAAAATGGCGAGCAAGCCAGCACTTCCTCGGGACGCGGATTGCGGTTTCCCGGCGGGCGGCACTTAAGCACGTTGGCAATGTAGACGTCTTCGCGTTTGAGCCCCGCCAGCGACAAAATGCCGTTGAGGTCCTCGCCTGCCGCCCCCACAAAGGGCTCGCCCTGCAAATCCTCATTGCGGCCCGGCGCCTCGCCAATAAACATCACGCGAGCGTGGGGGTTTCCCACGCCAAACACGATGTTATGGCGCGACTGGTAAAGCTGGCAAAGGTGACAATCGCCCAGAACGGCCTCGATCTCCTCGAGTGCGACCTCACGCGGCGCCTGATGGCTATGGCCGGGGATGTGCATGACGCCCATAGCGACTCCTACACGTAGACCTTGTCGAGACGCATACCAAAGCCGCAAGCGACCTCGTAGTTAATCGTGCCGCGTAGGCGCGCCATCTCGTCCATGGTAATCTCGGCATCTCCATCGCGGCCGACAATGATCATCTCGTCACCATACTCGGCCTCGGGAATCTCATGCGCCGGGTTGGACTGAATGGCGACCATAAACTGGTCCATGCAGATATTGCCCACCTGACGCACACGCTCGCCGCGATACAGCACGTCCATACGATTGGAAAGCGTACGCGATAGGCCATCGGCATAACCGATCGGCAGCGTGCAGATCTGAACGCGCGTACGCGGTACGCGGTAGGTAAAACCGTAGCCCACGCCCTCGCCCATCGCAGGGTGTGCCACGCGCGTCACGCGCGCATGGACGCTCATAACGGGATCAAGCTGCATCACGCGGCCACTCAGCTCGCACGGCTGCATGCCATACAAGCCGACGCCGGCGCGAATCATATCAAAATGCATCGAGGGGTCGAGCATCGAGGACGGCGTATTGGCGCAGTGCACGATACCGCACTCAAAGCCCGCATCCTTAATGGCCTGAACGGCCTCGGTAAAGCGCTGACACTGCAGTTTGTAGTCCCAGCCCGAAGGTTCATCGGCCGTGGCGAAGTGCGTAAATACGCCGTCGCACTGAATACCGCGATGGAAATTAATACCGCGGACAAAGTCGAGCACCTGCGTGTAATGTACGCCAATGCGGTTCATGCCCGTCTCGATGGCGAGATGATACTTGCCCACCTTGCCCGCCGCGACGGCGCATTCGCCATACGCAAGAGCAAAATCGGACGTATAGACCGAGGGCATGATATCGAATTCGAGCAATGCAGGAATAGCCTCGATAGGCGGCTCACTTAGAATCAGGACGGGCTTAGTAATCCCGCCCTGACGGAGCCCAACGCCCTCGTTAACCGTCGCCACGGCAAACATGTCGGCACCGGCCGAATACATGATCTTGGCACACTCAACAGCTCCATGACCATAAGCATCGGCCTTGACCACGCAGCACAGGCGCTGACGCGGATTCAACAAGTTCTTATAGGCCCTCGTGTTGCGACGGAGCGCCCCGCGGTCGATCTCGACCCAGGACCAGCGCGTCAAATCGGCTTTATTCATGATTAGTCATCCGACCCTTCGTCCATGATTCCCAGATCTTCGAGCGCATCCTTTGCCGCCAGCTCCATGGCAGGACCGATCAAGTCGATAAGATCGGTCGCGATGACGCTCTTCTCACCATACTCCGTCGCCGCGGCAAAACCGGCGTAGCTGTGAAGTGCGACGGCGTACGAATACAGCAACTCCCAACGATCCATCTCGTCGCGCATGGTGGCAAGCGTGCCGGCCAAAATACCCGCGAGAACATCACCCGAACCGGCAGTTGCCAGAGAAGCCGGACCCGAGAGCGGCAGCAGCACACGCTCAACGCCACAGATAGCCGTCGTCGGCCCCTTGGCAATGACCACCAGATTGTCGGAGCCTGCAGCCCAGACAACCTTCTGCGCGGCCGCAATCGCGGTACCAAGGTCGTTCACCTCGTCACCGGCAACCAGACGCGAAAGCTCACGATAGTGCGGCGTCATAACCAACGGCTGCTCGCGACGATACATCTCGGGATTACTATCAATACCGTCAATGGCAATCTTAGCAAGGCAGTTGAGTGCATCGGCGTCCAAAATAAGCGGCACATCAAGCTCGAGCAAGCCCGAAACCACCTGCATAGCGCCGGCAGATGTCGTCATACCGGGACCGCACAGTACGCAGCTGTACTTCTTTGCAATCTCGCACACCGTCATGCGCGCAGCGGCGCCAAAGGAGCCGCGGGAATCAGACGGAATAGCAAAGACCGGAATCGAAGGAAGTGCCATGCGAATGAGATTGGCGCAGGCGTCAGGAGCCGCGACTGCCACGTAACCAGCACCCGCGCGAGCTGCAGACTTGGCCGCCATAATGGCAGCACCAGGATATTGCGCAGATCCGGCGACAATAAGCACGGAGCCACGGGAATACTTATCGATATTCGATGGTAGCGGAGCAAAGTAATCAACTAAGTCACCGGGCTCGACAATCTCGGCGGCGTGGTCGACATCATCGATGACCTCGTCAAGACGGTCGTAAAGATTGCCGCAGATCAAATCGCCAGCATACTCAGGACCATCAGCGCTATACAGACCAATCTTGGGCGCAATCATCGTCACCGTGCGCTCGGCACGAATGCAGTCGTCATCAACAACGCCCGTCTCTGCATTCAGGCCCGAGGGGACATCAATGGATACGACACAATCGGCGCATTCATTGACCGTAGGAATCCAAATGGAGAACGGCGCACGCAGATTCCCGTGGAAACCGGTACCAAAAATGGCATCGACAACAACATCGGCCTTATCGATCAAAACCTCGAGTTCATCACGCGAGGGGCCGACGCAAACGTGCACATCGCGGCCGGCAGTACGACGAGCAACATGACGTGCCAGAGCAGCAGGAATCTCATCCGGTTCAACCGGAGAAACGATATCCACGTCCACACCCTTATGGCTCAGGATATCGGCGGCAACCCAACCGTCGCCGCCATTATTACCAAAACCGACCAAAACGAGAACCCGATCGGGATTGAGCTTCAAGACCTCGTTAGCGGCAAACTCACCCGCTAGCTCCATAAGCTCGGCCTTCGAAGTCCCTTCGCGTTCGATGATATCCTCGAGACGAACGACTTCTTCGGTACTCAAAACCGGTTTCATCTATGCTCCTAGCGTATCTTGCGAAGCATCGCCCAGGTGCTCCGCCAATGCTGAATTCTGCAGCTGCTCGAGCTCATCTAATACAGAGCGAGCCTCTTTAAATGTCTGCGCAACGCGTTTCTTGGTACTCACCTTTTCCTCTTTTGGCTTAGGCCGAGCATCTTCGGTAATCGCGATGGCATTCGCAACGGCCAAGTCTCCCGTAAGCGTAATGGAAAGAGCGACCTCAACAACACCCAGTTCTTGAGCGATCTCGAGAGCACGGCCCGAAAGCAGCGCCTTCGGTTTGCCGAGTTTATCACGCGTAACCGAAACATCCTTGCGACCAACGCCTTGACTAAAACCCGTGCCGAGAGCTTTAAGTACCGCCTCGCGCGAAGCAAAGCGGCTGGCATAGTGAGCAGCGGGACGCGATGATGCATCACAATACGCACGCTCTTCTTCGGTAAACACACGCCGAGCAAACGACGGCGTCTTTTCAAGAATTGATTTCATGCGGGAAATCTCGACGATATCAACGCCGATACCAGCTTCAGCCATGTTCACCTCCATATCGCACAGACTAAGTTATTGTAGCCCGTTCACAGAAGATGCGACAAACGAGGGTTATAAAACACAGCTACTATGTGAGACAAAAGCCCGTAAACGCAAAAAAGGGGGAGGCCGCGAGGCCTCCCCCTTCTTCAAGTCATC
>DXMC01000021.1:0-41329 GCA_019414365.1 Collinsella sp. | reverse complement strand
GATGACTTGAAGAAGGGGGAGGCCTCGCGGCCTCCCCCTTTTTTGCGTTTACGGGGTGTAAATGACTCAATTACACCAGACGATCTTGTTGTTTTTGGTATTGAGCCTTTATTTAAAGAAAATAAATCGTATAACAAGGGCAACTGCTATGGCCGCAATGATCAAAAGCAGAATTGTCAGCTGATGCTGCTTGCGTCGTTTACTTGACGAAACGAAGATTGATTTTCCCTGTTTTGGCGTTTCGAGATAGCGAGCCGAATGCGTCAAGGTTTGCTTGGGTCGAGGCCCTCTTTGTTGATGAGCGGCGGATGCTTTCATCGGCTCATCACTAGCTGCGCTGTTTTTAGATAATGGTGCGTCTTTCAGATATACAGGGTCTCCCGAGGCAACGCCCATATGTTTACGTCCCGTTTGGGCATCCTCGAGCGTTTGATATCGATTTCTCGTCACATAATCGGGCTCAGGATCATTAATGGGCTCTTGCGAGATGTGGGGGCGATGGAACCGTGGCGGCTGCGTAGAAGTATCTTCGCCCTGCGTCGGCATAAACATATTGTTCTGGTTTTGGTCGTCCATGATGCCCTTTAGCTCGTTACCAACAACGTGTACGCGCTCATTGTAAGCCCCTTGTTATTTGTAGCTGCGAACATACTTGTTATTTAAGCTCTGATTCAAAGAACCTTAACCTTACTAAAACCTTAGTCATACACACTTAGATATGCTTATAGTACTGGACTCAAAAAACTTTATAGTCGATGTATATATGAGCACTGGGTGGGCATATATAAGAGCGTCAAAAGAAGTCCCAGTCACCTAGAAGATGGCTCGGCAGTCCTTAAAAGGAGTGGTAAACATGGCAAGCATGGTTCCTTATCGTTCGGTTTTTGGCGTTCGTCCTTCTGCTAGCTCGCTGTTCGATCTGTTTGATGATATGACCGACCTTGCAAACAACTCGATTGCCTCCAAGGCGTTCCCCGTTGACGTTGAGGACAAGGGCGATGGCTACGAGGTCAAGGCGTATCTGACCGGTGTCGCCAAGGATGACATCGACGTTGAGCTCAATGAGGGTCGCCTGTCCATCAGCGTGAACGTCGAGGAGAGCGCCGAAAACGAGGGTAAGAACTTCCTCCAGAAGGAGTTCGGCTCGTACAGTGCGACGCGCGGCGTGTATCTGAAGGACGCTTCGAGCGAGGGCCTTTCGGCTAAGTATGCTGACGGCATCCTGACCGTTACGGTTCCCAAGATTGTCGAGAAGAAGAACGTCACGAAGATCTCCATCGACTAACTTCGTTGGTGTTCTGCGCTATTAAAAGACAGCAAAAGGGGCTGGGAAGCGATTCTCGGCCCCTTTTGCTGTCTAGGACAGTCTATTGAATGGTTGCCGGCTGATACTGACTCGCAGGGCGTATCGAGAGTTTTCGCGATCCTTGGAGAAGGGTGGCGGAGCTGCCGACCTCGTCATCCAGGGTTGCGGCTAGAGCTTTGGCATAGCTTTTGACGGTAAGGCTCGGACGATTGTTATCTTGGCTGATATGCATGGCAATGAGCTGTTCGGTGCGATCGGTAACAAGTTCGCGCGCGGCTTCGGCGGCTTGGTCGTTGGAGAGGTGTCCCCTTGCAGACAGGATACGCTCCTGAAGAAAGCGGGGATATTCTCCCTCGCGCAGCATGGCCACATCGTGGTTGCTTTCGAGCGCGAGGACTCGACAATCTTTGAGGGTGTTCATGGCCTGGCTCGATAGCTCTCCGGTGTCGGTGGCAAAGCCGATGGAATCATCGAGGGCGTCGAATCGATAGCCGACTGGATTGATGACATCGTGTGATGTTGAGTAGGTTTGCACGTGGATGCCGGCAATGGACAGGGTGTCACCGGGATCGAATTCCTCGACAGGCAGATGCGAGAGATTTTCTTTGCTCGAAAGTGTGCCCCTGCTGGCAAAGAGGGGACCGTGCCAGTGCTTGCACCAGACATCGAGACCCTTGATGTGATCGCTATGCTCATGAGTAATGAGAAGAGCCGAGACGTTGTCTGCCGAGAGCCCCAGTTCTGCCATGCGCTTTAATGTCTCGCGGCGAGAAAGACCGTCGTCAATCATGATGAGCCCCCGGGGGCCTTCGATGAGTGCGCAGTTGCCTTTTGAGCCGCTGCCAAGGATATGAAGGTGCAGACGAGACATAAGATTCCAAAGGATACAATGGGTGCGAACGAATAGAGGAGGAAGCAAATGCCAACGGTATCTCAGCATTATGGACACCATGCCACATCGTGGGCCGATGATAAAGTCCTGGCAACGCGGCAGACGGCTGCCCCCGTGGTGCTCATGGTATCAGGTGGTGCGGACTCGACGGCTTTGCTCCTTATGGCGTGCACATCAAAGTTGGATATTCTGGATGGGCGTGGTGTAGCCTCCATCGCGCGCGAGCGGCTGCACGTGCTGCATGTGAACCATCATCTACGCGGCGAGGCATCCGATGGCGACGAGGCCTTTGTACGCGGCCTATGCGCACAATATGGCTTGCCGCTGTGTGTTGAGCATGCCTATTTTGATGATGAATCGGGCAATATCGAGGCGGCTGCCCGCGAGGTGCGCTATGCCGCGGCGCGGAGGTATGTCCGCGAGCTCTGCGCCCAGACGGGGGCACCGCGAACGGCGGCTCGTATCTGCACCGCGCACACGTCTTCGGATCGCGCGGAAACGTTTTTGATGAACGCGATTAAGGGTTCGGGGCCCGCTGGTCTATCGAGCATTCCTCGCCGGAGGAATATCGTGGTGCGTCCCTTGCTCGACCTGACTCATGATGAGCTCGTGGGCTATCTGCAGGTGCATGGTCAGCCGTGGCGAGAGGACGAGAGCAACGAGGACGTGTCGTACTTGCGCAACTACGTGCGCCATCGAGTGATGCCGGTGGTGGCGCAGCGCAACGCGAGCGTCTGTAAGACGATTGGCGCCGCCTGCGAGATCTTAGGCGATGAGGATGCCTTTCTTTCCCAGCTTTCCGCACAGGCGTTTCGAAGCTGCCTGCGCAAGGAGGCGGCGGGTGCACTGGTCCTTGACGCTCGCCGACTGGCCGCGGCCGAGGTGGTGATTGCTCGGCGCCTGCTGCGACTGGCAATTAAGCGTATCGACCCAGACGCTCGCCCGGAGATGCGGCATGTGGAGCGCGTGCTTGCCTGTGTTGCCGAAGGCTCGGGTTCGGTCACGCTGCCGGCGGGAATCGATGCGCGCGTGGAGTTTGGCATGCTGTCATTCAAGGCCCCGGCGGCGCGCGAGGGGTTAGTTGCCGATTGGGTCACCATTCCCGGTCGATTGCCGCTGGGGGCGGGCCGCATCCTGGTGGCAGAGCCGATAGCCGTCGAGCCGGGGTGTGATATTGTGCGCCGTGCCCGCGAACTTGCGGGTGCCGGAGGGGTGGTCGCTATGGTGGATGCAGCGACGCTGGGCTTTGCCGATCGCGATAGCGAACGGATGCTCGCCGGCTCGCGCGGGGAGATTCCCGCCGAGGCGCGTTTGGCGCGTCTGTGGGTAGACGGTCCCGCGCCGGGGGATGTGATGTGTCCGTTGGGCATGAGTGGGCGAAGTAAGAAGGTGTCCGACCTGCTCAACGAGGCTCGTATTCCCGTTTCTGAGCGCGCAGGCGTTCCTGTGGTGAGAACGGCTCCGGGAGGTGCCGTAGTATGGGTCGCAGGCGTTCGCACAGACGAGCGTTTTAAATGCACGGCCGCAACGCGCGTGGCGTATCTGCTTCGCGTGGTCGATGCGGAATAGCGTTCCACGTCAGCTATTCTGTGCGACGTTGACGGTATTCCCGCGCTGATGGCGTACGGGCTGGAAAATATACCCCGTGCGCTGCTAGAATGTGAAGTTCGCGTCCATACGGCGGTGTGTGGGCGATAAGCACAAGAAAGGGTTGTCATGGCTTCTCAACATCCGGATATCGAGAAGGTTCTGTTTACGCAGGAGGATATCGACGGTATCGTCTCTCGCCTAGGTGAGCAGATTACTCGCGACTACGCGGGTAAGGATCTGGTGCTGATTGCGGTCCTGCGCGGCGCCGTGGTCTTTATGGGCGACCTGATGCGCAAGATCGAGCTGCCGACCAACATCGATTTCATGGCTGTTTCGAGCTATGGCGACGGTGTGAAGTCCTCGGGTATCGTGCGTATCATTAAGGACCTGGATATCGACATCCGCGGTCGCGACGTGCTGATCGTCGAGGACATTCTGGACTCGGGCCTGACGCTCAAGTATCTGATGAAGAACCTCGAGAGCCGCAAGCCCGCTTCTCTGGAGGTCGCCGCCTTC
The DNA here is from genome assembly GCA_019414365.1 of Collinsella sp. GTDB lineage: Bacteria > Actinomycetota > Coriobacteriia > Coriobacteriales > Coriobacteriaceae > Collinsella. The sequence continues at coordinate 37,025 of DXMC01000021.1, read as the reverse complement.
CTGTGGAAGGACGTTGAGGACCGTACCTCGGCCATCACGCCCAAGTATGTTGGAACCCATTGCCCCGATGCCTTTGTGGTGGGCTACGGCCTCGATTATGCCGAGCGCTATCGTAACCTTCCGTATCTGGGCATTTTGAAACCGGAGGTTTATTCGTAAGATGCCCGACGACCGTAACGATAACAATTCCCAGACTCCCCGGGAGCCTAAGATCCCGGGGGTGCCCGGAGGCAAGAAGCCCACGCGTACGGGCTGGCTGTATTTTATTTTGGCTTGCGCGCTTCTGGGCTACGCCTTCTTTAACATGGGCTCCGGCTTTGCCAATTCCAGCAATACCGTAAAGCTCGCAACGAGCGAGATGGTCAACGCCATTAAGCAGGATCGCGTCGAAGATTTGACCTATACGGTTCAAGACGGAAGCGTGACGGGTCATTACTGGAAGACGAAGAAGGACAAGGGCGATACGAGCGAGCTCAAGGGCTTCTCCTCGACCTATGTCGGCTCCGATTCGCTTGCCGAGCTTATGGCGGAGCACCCCGATACCAAGTACATCGTCAACACCAATGACCCCGATTTTTGGGGCGACTTGGCGATGAGCGTGCTTCCGACGATTGCCCTGATCGCCATCATGTTCTACTTTATGCGCCAGATGATGGGCGCCAACAACAGGAACATGCAGTTTGGCAAGACCAACGCCAAGACCAACGAGGCCACGCGCCCCAAGGTCAAGTTTGAAGACGTTGCCGGCGTGGACGAGGCAGTCGAGGAGCTCGAGGAGATTCGTGACTTTTTGAGCGATCCGGATCGCTATCGCAGGCTGGGCGCCAAGATCCCACGTGGCGTGTTGCTGGTGGGCCCTCCGGGCACCGGTAAAACGCTGCTGGCCAAGGCTGTTGCCGGCGAGGCGGGCGTGCCGTTCTTTAGCATCTCGGGTTCCGACTTTGTCGAGATGTTCGTGGGTGTCGGCGCCAGCCGCGTGCGTGACCTCTTTAAGGAGGCCAAGTCCCAGGCCCCGTCGATTATCTTCATCGATGAGATCGATGCTGTGGGACGCCAGCGCGGAGCTGGCTTGGGCGGAGGTCACGACGAGCGCGAGCAGACGCTCAACCAGCTGCTGGTTGAGATGGACGGTTTTGAGGAGAGCGAGTCGGTCATCCTGATTGCTGCGACCAACCGTCCTGACATCTTGGATCCGGCATTGCTGCGTCCCGGTCGTTTTGACCGTCAGGTCACGGTCGACCGTCCGGATGTGAAGGGCCGCGAGCAGATTTTGCGCGTGCATGCCGAGAACAAGCCGATGGACGAGGACGTGAAGTTTGAGAAGCTCGCTCAGATGACCGTTGGCTTCACCGGCGCCGATCTGGCAAATCTGCTCAACGAGTCTGCGCTGCTGGCCGCTCGCCGTCATCGTTCCGTGATCTCGATGGACGAGGTCGAGGAGTCGATGGAGCGCGTGATTGCCGGTCCGCAGCGCAAGGGTCGTGTGATGACCGAAGCCGAGCGCACCACGATTGCCTACCACGAGAGCGGTCACGCCCTGGTGGGCCACATCCTGGAGCATTCCGATCCGGTCCACAAGATCTCGATTGTCAGCCGCGGTCAGGCCCTGGGCTACACGCTGCAGCTTCCGCAGGAGGACCACTTCCTCAAGACCAAGAACGAGATGCTCGATGAGCTTGCCGTGTTCTTGGGCGGTCGCGTCGCCGAGGAGCTCATGTGCGATGACATCACGTCGGGCGCGAGCAACGATCTGGAGCGCGCGACCAAGATGGCGCGCGAGATGGTCACGCGCCTGGGCATGAGCGAAGAACTGGGCACGCAAGTGTTTGGCGAGGCGCAGCATCAGGTGTTCCTGGGTCGCGACTATGCCGATCACCAGGATTACTCCGAGGAGACGGCGCGTCGCATCGACATCGAGGTCCAGCGCATTATGCGTGAGGCCCATCGTCGTGCGGTCGAGATTTTGGATGCCCGCCGCGATCAACTCGATCTGATGGCGAAGGTGCTGCTTGAGCGCGAGACCGTCGAAGGCGACGCCGTGAATGCCCTGCTTGACAATGAGTGGGATGCCTACCTTGAGCGCGAGGGCGATATCCTGGCGGCCAAGGAGGAGCGCAATGCCAAGGCGGCCGGCATGCCGACCAAGAAGCGCACGCCTCGTATGAGCGAGGAGGAGCTTGCGGCAGACGCCGCGGCTTTTGCGCAGGCGGCCATGCAGGAGGATGCCGAAGCCGCATCCGATGATGCCGGTGATGGCAATGCTGTCAACGCTGACGGCAACACCGACGCCGACAAATAGTTCTTGTAGCGAAAGCCTCCGCGGGGAAACCTGCGGAGGCTTTTCTTTTGAGCGATATGTTGATTGGGGACAGACTTAAATGAGCATTTTCACGCATTTAAGTCTGTCCCCAATCAACATTGCTGCGGCGCTTTGCTCGACTAAAGCGTACAATAGCGCCTATGCGAAAGGGGAACAGATGATCAACGAAACTATGTATGCTCGCGGTGCGGAAAGCTCCATCATCCGTGAGATCTTTAGCTACGGCCTTGAGCGCAAAGCGCAGATCGGCGCGGAAAACGTGTTCGATTTCTCACTGGGTAACCCGAGCGTTCCGGCACCTGCCGCCGTGGCTGAGTCCATTAAGAAGGCCTTGGAGCTGCCGAGCGACCAGCTGCATGGATACACGCCTGCACCGGGTCTGCCGCAGTGCCGTACCGCCGTGGCCGAGTCGCTCAACCGCCGTTTTGGCACGAGCTATGAGGGCAAGGACGTCTTTATGACGGTGGGTGCCGCGGCTTCGCTCACCTGCACGCTCAACGCGATTACCAATCCGGGCGACGAGGTCATCGTTATCGCTCCGTACTTCCCGGAGTATCGCGTGTGGATCGAGAAAGCTGGTTGCACGTGCGTCGAGGCGCTCGCCGATGAAGATACGTTCCAGCTGAGCGTGGATAACGTGCTCAAGGCGATTACCGATAAGACCGCTGCCGTCATTATCGACTCACCCAACAATCCGACCGGTGCCGTATATACACGCGACACGCTGACGCGACTGGCCAATGTTCTGCGCGAGGCCAACGCTCAGCGCGATCCCGAGAACCCGATTATGCTCATCTCTGATGAGCCGTATCGCGAGATTGTCTATGGCGCCGAGGTGCCTTGGGTGCCTTCGATCTACGAGCACACCATCGTGTGCTACTCGTATTCCAAGTCGCTTTCGCTACCGGGTGAGCGCGTGGGGTGGATCCTGGTACCCAATACGAATCCTCAGGCAGCTCGTCTAATGCCCGCCGTTGCCGGTGCCGCCCGTACGCTGGGCTTCGTGTGCGCTCCGGCGCTCTTCCAGCGCGTGATTATTGATTGCATCGATGAGCCGAGTGACGTTGAGGCCTATGCGCGCAACCGCACCGCGCTTACCGATGCACTGGCGGAGTACGGCTACACCTATGTTGAGCCGGATGGTGCATTCTACCTGTGGGTGAAGGCGCTGGAGCCCGATGCGAATGCGTTTTGCGAGCGCGCAAAGAAGTATGAGTTGCTTGCGGTTCCCTCGGACAGCTTTGGTATGCCGGGTTGGTTCCGCCTGGGCTATTGCGTGAGCTACGAAACGATTGTCAATTCGCTACCCGCTTGGAAACAGTTGGCGGACGAGTATCGTTAAAAGTAAAGCGCTCTGCCTACAATGTTTTACGTGAAACGGGGTTTGGTGTTAAGCCGGACCCCGTTGTCATGGACGTTGTGTCTTTGGGATGGAGTGGTTTTACGACTATCGAAGGCTATGCGTACAATGAATATAAGCGACGGCCGTGCCAGATAAGGAGACCTGATGCCCTACCTGCTTTCTTGTGACATTCATACCCATACGATGTTCTCTGCGCATGCATATTCGACCATTGAGGAGAATGTGTACTGGGCGGCAGAGCGTGGTCTGCAGGTACTCGGATCTGCCGACCATTTGAGCTCTATGGTTACGCCTTGCCCCAATGACCTGCGCAGTTTCCAGTTCTTTATTAACCAGGATATCTGGCCGCGCATTTGGAGCGGCGTGCTGGTACTTCGCGGCGCCGAGGCCGATATCGTTTCGCTGGACGGAAGCCTGTTTGGCGAGGACACTCCTGTCACGCTCGATATTGCCGGCGATTCGTACAGCCGTCAGCATTCACTGTTCGATTTGGTTACGCGTAATTTGGATTATTTGGTTGCAAGCGTGCATAATCCGCAGATTGCTGAGGGCGCGACGCTGGCCCAGACGACCGAGATGTATATCAATGCCCTGGAGCACCCCAAGGTGTTCATGCTGGGCCACACGGGGCGTTCGGGCGTGCCGTTCGATATCGACGAGGTACTGTTGGCAGCTAAGGCCAAGCACAAGATTATCGAGATCAACAACCATAGTCTTGAACACGGTGTCGACACTGAGCATTGGGCCGTATGCCGCAAGATCGCCGAGCGCTGCGCCGAGCTGGGCGTGGGCATTGGCGTGTCGACCGATGCCCACATTGGCATGGCCATTGGCAAGCTCGATCACGCGCGCAAGATGCTCGACGAGATTCACTTCCCGCTGGATTTGATCGTGACGCGCGACCGCGAGACGCTGCTGCGCGAGATGGCGGCAGCCGGCGTGTGCGACCTGCGCAAGGGGATGTAGCGGAATTTATAAACCAAGCGAAGGGGGCGGCCCAGACGGGTCGCCCCCTTTCTTGTCCCAAAAATCTACTGAGGTTGGTTAGCGGCGTTCGAGGACCGCTACGGTTTCGGTGTGGTCGGTGTGAGGGAACATGTCGACGGGCGTGATCTTGAGCAGGCGATAGCCTCCGTCGAGGAGCTGATGCAGGTCGCGCTCTTGAGTTACGGGGTTGCAGCTGATATAGGTGATGCGGCGCGGCTTAAGCGCGCAGGCAGCTTCGAGGAACTCTGGGGTAGAGCCGGCGCGCGGCGGGTCGAGGGAAAGGACATCGACCCGCTCGTTGTTATCGGCGGCATCCAGGATGTAATCGGTGGCGTCGTCGGCCATAAACCAAGCGCTTCGGGTGAGGCCGTTGAGCTCGGCATTGCGACGTGCGTCGGCAATGCCCGCCGGGTTGCGCTCCACGCCGAGCAGCATAATGCCGATACCCTTGTTCTGGGCATCTTTAACTGCGCAAAGACCGATGGTACCGCTGCCACAGTAGGCATCCATAAGAATGTCACCCTGCTGCAGGTCCATGCCGTCAATCGCGAGCTGATAGAGCAGCTCGGTCTGTTGCGGGTTGGTCTGATAAAACGCGGTGGGGGAGATATCGAATTCGCAACCGAGTAGCTGGTCGCGCATGCACTCGGCGCCATAGACGATACGAGTCTCCTCACCCAAGATGGCGTTGCCGGGGCGTCCGTTGATGTTTTGGGCGACGGTGACGATGCGCGGATCGAGTGCGGCGACAGCCTCAAAGAACTCCTGCGCATGCGGCAAGTCGCGCTGAGCGGTCACGAGCGTGACCATGACCTGGTCGGTACGCCAACCGCAGCGGACGACGGCATAGCGAAGCAAACCAAGATGCTTGTCCTCATTAAAGGCGGGAATATGCAGACGCTCGGCCTCATGCGCGATGCCGTTGAGAATCTGGCGGGCGCCCGGTGCCTCGACAGGGCATTCGGGAACGGCAACGATCTTGTGCGTGCCACGCTCAAAAAAGCCGCAGCGGACAGCGCCCTCCTTGCCGGGAGCAAAGGGGGTGGCAGCCTTATGACGAAAACCACGCGGCGCAGGATACTTGCCCGGGTCGCCCAGGGTAACGCCCATACCGTGAATGGGGTCGACGCTAATGCCCTCGCGCTCACAGAGCTCAGCAAACAGCTCCTCCATAGCAGCCTGCTTGGCTGCCAATTGCTTCTTATAAGGACGATTGAGCGCCGTGCACCCACCGCAAGCTTTCATGATCGAACAGGGGGACTTGGGGTCCACAGCCTTACGCGCAGACGAAACCGAATCATTATGCGGGCGCTTGGAACGAGTCCGAGGCGCTTTGTCCCCGCCTCGGCGAGAGTCAGAACGCTTGGTCTTAGCCCTGTTCTTGGTCGATTTGCTTTTTGCAGCTTTAGAAGACTTGGATTTCGTAGAAGATTTCTCCTCCTTTGACCCCTCAGCCGCTTCCACCAAAGCACGACGAGCCCTACGCTCCGCACGAGATTCTGCCATCAATAACTCCACTAATTCATGAATTAAAGCTGCAAGTATTGTACCGTGCCAAGCCAGCAGACGATATACAAGCGGTTTAATCGTGTCAGTGATAAGCCCAACGACGTTTGCCCGCCGGATGCCGGGGCAGGGGTTAAGTTTGTCGCGAGTTCCGCACGAACAGGAGAGCACTTAATGTGCTCTCCGTCGTGAGCAGGACTGTAGAGCAGCAAACTTAACCCCTGCCCCGGCATCCGGCGGGCAAGCCCTCCCTTGTACTCCATCTCACTAAAGTGTATGATTCTGAACGTTACATGACTCACTTTACCTAACTAAAGTACCATCAAGGGGGAATACCATGAACACCGATATGTCTCGTCGTCAGTTTGTTGGTCTAGCCGGCTCGCTTGCCACGGTGCTTGGCCTTGGTCTTGTCGGTTGCGGCGGTGGTGCCGGCAAGGGCTCCGCTGCTGGCTCTGCCGCGGCCAAGGATGTGAAGGGCGCTGCGGAGTCCAAGAAGCTCGTCGTGGGCTTTGACAAGTCCTATCCTCCGTATGGCTTTGTGGGCGATGATGGCGAGTACACCGGCTTTGACCTCGACCTTGCCAAGGCCGTTGCCGATAAGCAGGGCTGGGATGTCGATTACGAGGCCATCGATTGGGATGCCAAGGACACGCTGCTCAACTCCGGCGCCATCAACTGCATCTGGAACGGCTTTACCATGGAGGGCCGCGAGGACGACTACACGTTCTCCGAGCCGTATATGCTCAACGAGCAGGTGTTGGTGGTCAAGAAGGACGCGGGTATCAAGAGCTGGGACGATCTTGCCGGCAAGACCGTGATTACCCAGACTGATTCCGCTGCGCAGGATGTGCTCGAGGGCGACCAGAAGGATCTGGCCGCGACGTTTGCCACGCTCGATACCATCGGTGAGTACAACACGGCGTTTATGCAGCTCGAGAGTGGTGCGGTCGATGCCGTTGCCTGTGACCTCTCGATCGCTCAGTATCAGCTGGCCGCCAAGCCCGATGCTTATACGCAGCTTGATGAGCCGCTATCCAGCGAGCACTACGCCGTCGGCTTTAAGAAGGGCGACACCAAGTCGGCCGACGCTGTGACCGAGTCGCTCAAGGCGCTCTACGAGGACGGCACGGTCAAGGACCTGTGCGATAAGTATTCAAGCTATGGTCTATCTTTCGATAATTGGGTGCTCAAGTAATGTCTATTCAGGTCATGATGCAGATGCTTGGCCAGGGATTCTTGGTCAGCTTGCAGCTGTTTGTGCTGACGTTGCTCGGGTCGATTCCGCTGGGAATTCCCGTGGTGTTTATGCGCATGAGCAAAATTGCGCCGCTTCGCTGGATCGCGCGCATCTATATTTCGGTCATGCGCGGCACGCCGCTCATGCTACAGATGTTTGCCATCTACTTCGCCCCGTACTACGTGTTCGGCATCTCGCTCACGCCCGATTCCAAGTGGACGGCGTGCGTTGTGGCGTTCATCATCAACTACGCCGGCTACTTTGCCGAGATCTATCGCTCGGGCCTGCAGTCGATTCCGCGTGGTCAATATGAGGCAGCCGAGGTGCTGGGCTACTCGCGTCTGCAGACATTTTTGTACATCGTGATGCCGCAAGTTGCCAAACGCATTTTGCCGGCGATGGGCAACGAGATCATCACGCTGGTCAAGGACACATCGCTGGCGTTTGCCATCGGCGTGGGGGAGATGTTCTCGACGGCCAAGGCGCTGGTTGCCTCGCAAGTGAGTATGGTGCCGTTTGCGATCGCGGCGCTGATTTACTGGGTCTTTAACTTTGTGGTCGAGATGCTGCTGGGCGCCGCCGAAAAGAAGCTGGACTATTATCATGACTAACTCAGTGATGAAAATCGAAAGCGCTCGTAAGGCGTTTGGCGGCAATGAGGTGCTCAAGGATATCTCGCTCGAGGTCAAGCGCGGCGAGGTCGTGGCGATTATCGGGCCTTCAGGCGGCGGTAAGTCCACGCTTCTGCGCTGCGCCACGCTGCTCGAGACGCTCGACGGCGGCTCGCTTTCGTTTGGTGATCTTGCCGTTGCGACGGACGCGGGGTCGGGTGCGGTATATGCGAAAGGCGACGTGCCCAAGCAGGCGCGCTCGCGATTTGGCCTGGTGTTTCAGAACTACAATCTGTTTCCGCACTATACGGTGATGAAAAACATCACCGATGCTCCGATTCGCGTGCTCAAGCGCCCGCGCGAGCAGGCCGAAGCGCGTGCGCTTGAGTTGATTGCGCAGATGGGGCTTATGGGCAACGAGAACAAGGTGCCCTGCGAGCTTTCGGGCGGTCAGCAACAGCGTGTGAGCATCGCCCGCGCCTTGGCGCTCGACCCGGAGATCTTGTTCTTTGACGAGCCGACTTCGGCGCTCGATCCCGAGCTAACGGCCGAGGTACTGCGTGTCATTAAAGACCTTGCCGCGCAGAATATGACGATGGTGATCGTGACCCATGCGATGCAGTTTGCGCGCGATGTTGCCGACCGCGTGGTCTTTATGGACGGCGGTCGCATTGTCGAGGAGGGTCCGGCCGAGCAGGTTATCGATCATCCGCGTGAGCAACGTACCCGTGAGTTCTTGAGCCGTATCGAGGGGTAGACTCAACTCAGAATTGAGAAGAAGCCGCCGCCGGTCTTATGGTCCGTGGCGGCTTTTGTTTGTATCGATGGGGTTTAATAATCGCCTCATGTGTTCGTCCCTTCCTCTCGCCGCCTGTATTCATACGTGCGCCGAAAGGTATGCATGGGCAGTCACCCGTGAGGGTAGGGTGGTGGCATAGGACATTTGGAGGGTGAGTCGGCTCGGCTGCCGACCATGCTGCTTCCGGGACGGCACCGACCGCGAACTCTCCCCGTTGGCGTCGCGCATTGCGCGCGGCCCTGCAAGGAGGTCATCATGGGTGCTCCCAAGACCGGTAACGTAAGGAACGTGGTGCTCGTAGGCCAAGGCGGGGTGGGCAAGACTTCACTCGCCGAAGCCATGCTCCACCTTTCCGGCAAGACCGCCCGCCTGGGCGGCCACGACGGCACCAAGCCCACGCTCGACTATGACCCCGAAGAGGTCAAGCGTGCATTTTCCATCTCGACGACCATTGCGCCGATCGACTGGAAGGGCGCACGTATCAATGTACTCGATGCCCCGTGCTATCCCGATTTTATCGGCGACGCCTTTGCCGCGATGAGCGTCTGCGAGACGGCTCTGTTTGTGGTCGACGCCGAGGCGGGCCCGCAGCCTACGACGGTTAAGCTCTGGTATGCCGCCGAGGACCTGCGCCTGGCGCGTGCGGTGTTCGTAAACCGCCTGTCGCGCTCCGAGGCCAGCTTTACGACCACAATGAACCTGCTGCAGGAGCGCTTTGGCACGCGCCTGGGCGCCGTGACTCTTCCCTGGGGCGAGGGCGAGGACTTCGACGGCATCATCGACCTGGTGCGCATGAAGGCGCGCCATTGCAACGGCGCCGAAGCCGTTGAGTCGGAGATTCCCGAGGAGTATCGTGCCCAGGCCGAGGAAGCCCATGACCATCTGTGCGAGCTGGTGGCCGAGGCTGACGACGAACTGATGATGAAGTACTTGGAAGGCGAGGAGACGCTGACGCAGGAGGAGCTTGAAGGCCTGCTGTCGAAGGCGATCGCTGAGCGCATCTTTGTGCCGGTCTTTGCGGGCGATTGCATTAAGGAGCAGGGCGTCAACTCGCTGATGGACGATATCGCCACGTACTTCCCGGCGCCGACGGACTACGGCGAGATGCCGCTCATCGACGGCGATTCGCTTAAGATCTCGAGTGACGATGACCGCCCGGTGGCATTTGTGTTTAAGACCTTGGCCGATCCGCAACAGGGTCGCATCAGCTTTATCAAGGTGCTGACGGGTACGCTTGAGCCGGGCCTTGAGCTGGTCAATGCGCGCACGCGCAAGGGTGAGCGTCTGGCCCACCTGTATGTGATGTGCGGCCGTGACATGACCGAGGTCGGCCACGCTTATGCCGGCGATATCATCGTGGCGCCCAAGCTGGCGGCCGAGACGGGCGATACACTCTCGATTACCGGCAAGGTCGAGGCTGCGGCGTTTAAGTTCCCCAACTCGCAGTACCGCATCGCCATCGAGGCCGAGAACCGCGGTGACGAGGAGAAGCTATACACGTTTATCGAGAAGGCGTGCAAGGCCGATCCGACCATGAGCATCGATCGTGACGAGGAGACCGGCCAGACTATCATCTCCGCCGTGGGTGAGGCGCAGGTTTCGGTCCTGCTCAATCGCCTTGAGGATCGCACCAAGGTCGTGGCCAAGAGCGTGCCGATCCGTATTCCGTATCGCGAGACCATTCGCCGCACGGCAAGTGCCCAGGGTCGCCACAAGAAGCAGACTGGCGGTGCCGGTCAGTATGGCGACTGCTGGCTGCGCGTTGAGCCACTCATTGGGCCCGACGGCACGAGCGATGGCTATGAGTTTGTAGACGAGGTCGTGGGCGGTCGCATTCCGCGTTCGCTCATTCCCGCCGTGGACAAGGGCGTTCAGGAGACCATGAAGGACGGCATTATTGCCGGCTACCCGCTTACTGGCATCCGCGTGGCTGTGTACGACGGCTCGTATCACAGCGTCGACTCCAACGAGATGGCGTTCCGCGCGGCGGCTCGCATCGGCCTGCGCAAGGCATGCGCCGATGCCGACCCGGTGGTGCTGGAGCCCATCGAGGAAATCACGGTGACCATCCCCGAGAGCTACGCCGGCGCCGTGATGGGCGATATCTCGGCCTCGCGCGGTCGCGTGACGGGCATGGAGACCGATGAACGCGGCGACACCGTTGTTATTGCCCAGGCGCCGCTGGCCGAGCTGACGGATTATTCGACGCGTCTGCGCTCCATCACGCGCGGCACGGGCGACTTTACCATGAAGCCCGCCGGCTACGAGCAGGTGCCTTATGACGTTCAGGCCAAGCTGGTCGAGCGCTATGAGGAGGGTCGCGCCAAGTAGCGTGTGGCGTTGCCTGCAATGTAGGTGCTGACGAAAAGGCCGCCCTGGGTAACCGGGGCGGCCTTATTTGATCCCTTGGGGACGGAGGAAAACGGATCATTTTTTTGGTTACGGGAGGCGCGGTCGGCCCTAGTCTCCCGAGGCCTGATTGCGGCCGGTGGCGTAGTCGATCTGCACATGCGGCTGCAGGTTGTAGCAATATACGTGGAAGCAGAGGGTCTTGCCGTGGTCCTCGACCGATTGCGCCTCAAGGCGCACGCCACGGCAGACAAGCTCCTCCTCGTTATACATGGGCGTGACGCGATAGAGCACGTGGTTGCCCGTGTCGCGGATGTAGCCGAGGATCTGCTCTTCAAACGGCAGCATGCCCGTCTCGTTGAGATAGCGCGTGCCGGTGAGGAGATTTTTGCGGTTGGCGGTTTCGCCGCAGAGCGACCAGGCGATAAGGTGGCAGCGGTTATAGAGGCTCTGGCCCGGAATAAAGTCGTAGCGCTGCTGGTGCCAGCCGGCGGGGTGGATGCGCGAGATATCGCCGCGCTCGCCTTGATCGAGCGATTCGGGGCCCACGCAGGCGAGCGCTTTACGGGTGCGGCCCAAGCTGTCGAGCTTGGAGAACTTCTTAAAGCAGCCCTCTTCTGTGGCGCGCTCGTATTCATCGAGCGTGAATGATGGTGTGCCGAGCGGGTGCGTGCTATCGGCGCGCAGGGCAACATAGGGGTTACCCGCGTAGTCGGGAATACTGCTGAGGTATACGCCGCGGGCGCGGTCGAGATCGGGGTTTTCGACCTCGTCGATAGGGGTGGCGGCACTGTCCGCGGAGGCGTCGTCATCGGTGTCGCTCGCGGCGGAATCTGAGTCATCGCCAGAGTCTTGGCTATTTTGAGAGACCGAGGAGCTCGCTGTTCCCGATTCGAGTCGAGCGACCAGGTCTGCCTCGTCGTCGGTGCGGCTGGGACTCTCGCTTTGTTTTTCGGCCAGAGCCGCTGCCTGCTCATCGCTTTGCGGCGACAACAGCTTGGGCGCTCCGTCGAGCGACCCTGTGAACAGCGCAAACCCCAGCACCACGGCGGTGCCGATGGAAAGCACTTGCTTGTAAGCGGACTTGCGCGACATTGAGGCTCCTGGATGGACGGTTGGGAATCTACCAGTCTAGCAGGAGCCGGCAGAGGCCGTCCCGCCGAACAAATACTCAAGATTTGGAATAGACGCTGCTGATTCATTTGCCTCATATGGAGCTGCGGCGGTTGTGTATATGGGGCTGTCTGGCGTTTCCCCAGATAAAACCTGCCAAAATAAACCTGTCCCTTTTTGGCAGGTTACTGGTTCATGTTGCCGTGAATGTAGGGGGTGACCTCGGGGGAGATATGGTCGCAGCCCAGCTCGCGCAGCGCGGACTCGATGGCGGCGGGCAGCGGGGTTTTGCCCTCGGCATCGACGGCGTTGCCACCGAGGGCAGCAATCTTGGCGACATCTGCGGGTGCGGCCTCGATATGCATGCAGCCGCCGATTAAGCGCGCGCGTACCTGTGCCAGATCAAGATCGTGCAGGTAATCCTCGCAGGCGCGGATTAAATCGACCTTCTCGCGCGTAAGCTCCTCGCCCGTGGGGACGCGGGTGGCAAGACATGCTCCCGCCGGCAGGTTCCAAACGGGATAGCCCCATGCGCGCAGCAGCTCGCGCTCTTCGTCCTTGGTAAAGCCGACCTCCATAAGGGGTGAGCGTACGCCGAGCTCTTCTGCCGCACGCATGCCGGGGCGGTAGTCACCGCGATCGCTTGCATTGCTGCCATCGATGACGGTGGGAAAGCCGAGCGACTTGGCGTGGTTGACGATGGCGGTAAAGCCGGCGTGCTTGCAGTGGTAGCAGCGATTAGCATCGTTGCAGCCTACTTGGGGGAGCTGCAGCTGATCCACCGAAAGATTGAGCACGGGGAGCTTAAAATGCGGCCCCTCATTGGCCTGCCCATCAACGGACTGCTCAAACGAAGCCTGCTCGGGCGTGCCGATGAGCGGCGTGGTGAGATGGACGAGGAGGGTATTGGTAGGCATGACGCGGGCGCATACGGCGGCCAAAAAGCTGCTGTCAACGCCGCCGGAAAACCCGATAGCCACGCGCCCGTATGCCAAAAGCAGCTGCTCGAGCGTCGTGAGTTTGTCCTGAAGCTCCTCTGCAGGTGCAGTAGTGTCTGAAAGCATGAAACGATCCTTACCATTGAGTACTCGGTCGAAAACTATAATCCTACCGGGCTGCCTGTCATAAGACTTCCGCTTATGTAACGAAAGTGCAATATGCTATATACGTTATATACAAGTTTGTAAAGTGCGCTAGAGTGGCAGTAATGCAATCCGGTGAGGGGATCGATATGATCAAGGCTGTTATTTTTGACATGGACGGAACGCTGGTCGATACCGAGCGTTTGGGCATCAAGGCATGGAAGGCGGGCGCTGCCGAGCTGGGGGTCGCGATTGATGAAGCGCTGATCCATCAGTTTATCGGTCGCACGCTGCCCGATGTCATGGACATCCTTGATAAGCATTACGGCAGCCACGAAACCACCGAGGCGGTCTATGTCCGCCACAAGGAGATTCGCGACGAGATGGTCAAGACCGAACTGGAGCTTAAGGCCGGTGCCGCCGAGTGCCTAGACGAGCTGCTGGCTGCGGGCTATCACGTGGGCCTTGCGACGTCGTCGCGCCTCGCTACGGCCGAGCGCAACCTTAAGATGGTCGGTCTTTTTGACAAGTTTGAGACGGTGACCTGCGGCGAGGACGTCGTGCACGGCAAGCCCGACCCCGAGATGTATCTGCTCGCCTGTGAGCGTGCGGGCTTTGCTCCCGAGGAATGTGCCGTGGTCGAGGATTCGCGCAACGGCTGCGTCTCGGGTATTACGGCCGGCTGCCACGTCTTTGCCGTCCCCGATATCGTGCCGCTGCCGCAGGACGTGGTGGATGGCTGCGAGGCCGTGCTCGATACGTTGTTCGACCTTACGGCGGCGGTCAAGGCCGTGCGCTAGACAATTGCGGAGCTGAAACGAACAATCGGTTGACTTTGCGCTTAAGCAAAAGAGGTTCGGCAATAGTCGGCCCTCTTTTGCTTAAGTGGCGTTTTGGCATACTGGCTGACGTGCTATAGATACGCGCCGAGGTTGATGGCGGTGGCTTCGGCTTGGCTGCTCGCCTGGGTACTGGCGCGCTCCAAGAGGAACGGCCGCACGAGTTCCTGACGGTTGATGTCCTCGGCGGCTGTGACCGCAGTAACGGTTCGCGCTGCGGAACCAATGCGGATGTGCTTGGTTTTTGCCGGCGCCTTGTTCTCGATTTGCTCCATGAGCAGCTGGACACCCTTGCGGCCAATCTCGTAGCCCGGGGGTGCCACCGTGGTGAGGGGGACCGACCCGCTCCATGCAAGCGGGTTGCCGTCGCAGCCGGCCACACGAAGCTGCTCGGGGACGGAGATGCCTTTGTCGGTCAACGCCGAGATAACGCCCGAGGCCAATACATCGGTAAGGCCGATGACAAAATCGGGACGCTCGCCGGTAGAGCGCTCGGCAATCTGAGCGCCGATGCTGTAACCATCGGCAGCGGTATTCCATTCTCCGGCGTCAATGACCTCAATTTTGATATCGGGATGCAGGGCGAGGGCCTTGTGAATGCCAAGCACGCGCAGGGTGAGCTGCATAAATGCCGCTCTGCCCACAACGGTGATATGGTGTGCGCCGCGGGCGATGGCAAGCTCGGCGATAATGCGTCCCTGTGCCTCGTTGTCGGCGGCCACGTAGTAACCTGGCTCGGAACAGTGGATGTCCAGATGGACGATCGGCACGGGCATCTTGGTCATGGCGGGGTGCCAGTCGGGGGACGCCATGGGCTGGACCATGACGCCGGACATCTGCGTGCCCATAAAATAGCGCAGGTAGTGGTCCTCGAGGATGTCGTCGTTATCGGCGTTGGCGATGAGCAGGTCATAGCCGTGCTTGCGGGCCTCGTTATGGGCGCCGCTGGCAATTTGGAGCGAGAAGCCATGGTCGAGACGGGGGAGGACCAGGCCAAAGGACTTGGTGGCGCCGCCCGCGAGCTGACGAGCGCTTTGGTTGGGCAGGTAGCCAAGGCGATTGATGGTCTCGTTGATGAGCTTGAGGGTCTCGGGGCGCAGCTTTTCGGGGTGGTTGAGCGCGTTGGATACCGTGCCCAGCGAGACTCCTGCCTCGCGCGCGACGTCGCTGATTTTTACCTTTGCCATAGCGGCCCCTTTGATGCGTTTCAAGTACGAGTCAGATTGTAGCATCGCCCGTTCCCAGGGTGTCAAAACCCACCAATTAGGGGCAGGTTTATTTTGGCAGGTTTTATCTGGGCAAACACCGGAGTCCAGACCACACAAAGGTGCCTGTCCCCCTTTGTGGTGGTTTTGGCGCGGCTGGGCTGCGCGTTAAACAGTGGAGTGTCTACAATAGAAGCCGTTTTGATCGTAGATTGAAAGGCTTTGGTATGACTCGCGCTGTTTCTCGTCGTGATTTCCTGGGTTTGATCGCCGGTGCTGCAATGGTTGCGGCGAGCGGTTGCGCTGGCAGTGGCGCTGACAAGGGCTCTGCCGCCGGTTCTGCCGCGGTTGCGGGCGACGATATCAAGGGCGCCAAGCTCACCTTTGTGGGCGACGATGCCTTTGCGCCCTATCGCTATCTGGAGACGCAGTCGGACGGCAAGCAGAAGGTTGTCGGCCTGGATATCGCCATTGCCGACGAGATGGTCTCGCGCCTGGGCTTTTCTTACGACTTTGAGCCGCAGGACTTTGCCGCCACGCTTGCATCGGTGCAGAGCGATGACAAGGCCTTTACCATGGCGATGAGCTCCAACGAAGAGCGCGAGCAGACCTACGACTTCACGCGCGGCTACTATCAGCCGCTTGTGGGCGTTCTCACGCTCGGCGGCGATCCCGTCAAGCGCGTTGAGGACCTCGTCGGCAAGTCTATCGCCTGCACCACCGGTACCGTGCAGAACAAGTTCATCGCCAAGGTCATGCCCGATGCTGATATTCACACGTACGACGGTGGCGACCAGTGCCTGCAAGAGGTGCTCGCCGGGCGCATCGATGCCTACCTGTGTGACGGCGCCGAGGGCCAGTCCATGCGCGATGCGAATGAGGGCCTGGTGCTGGGCCTGCTCGATCGCTCCGAGACGAGCGATCACGTGGGCGTGTACCGCCTGATGGCCAAGAAGGGTGCCGGATTTGTCGCGGCGCTTGACGAATGCATCGGCGAGATGCTCGAGGACGGCACCATCGATGACTGCATCAAGCAGTATGTGGGCGCCGACTTCATGTGGAACGGTGACTATTCCGCTTCCGGTACGTCGACGGTTGCCGGAAAATAGCGAGCCGGTGAGGCGCGCGCCAAGGGCATGCTGATGAAGTTTGAACTGCTAGAACCATATATACCGATGTTTATGAGCGGCCTGGTCGTGACCTGTCAGGTGACGGCCGCCGCGCTGGCCCTAGCACTCGTCCTGGGCTTTCTCATTGCTGTGCTCAAGGTTTTGCCCTGTCGCCCATTGCGTGCGGTGCTCAACTTCTACACCTCTATCTTTCGCGGCGTGCCGCTCATCGTGTTGCTTTTTTTGGCGTACTTTGCGACGCCGCAGCTCACGGGCTTCAAAATTTCGATGTTTGCCGCCGGTGCCATTACGCTGGGGCTCAACGGCTCAGCGACGGTGTCCGAGACGGTGCGCGGTGGTATCGAGGGCGTTGACCGGGGGCAGTACGATGCCGCTCGGGCCATCGGGCTTCGCTATGTTCCCATGATGCGCAAGATCATCGTTCCGCAGGCGATGCGCTCGATTGCCCCTGCTCTGGTCAACGAAGTGATCACGGTCCTCAAGAGCTCCTCGCTGGTGGCAACCATCGGCCTGATGGATATGATGCGCGCCGCCCAGAGCGTGCAGGCGCTCACCTATCGAGCCTTTGAACCGTTTTTAGTGGTGGCCGTGGTCTACTACGTCATTGTTATGGCACTCACGGCCCTGGGCAATCGGCTCGAACGCCGCCTGCGTCCCTAGGGGAGTGCCAACCACAGCAAAGGTGCCTGTTACCGTTGTGGTGGTAGGGTGTGTGCATCGAGTGGTATCCAGTTTAAGATACCACTTCTGGTATATCAGCTTGCGTTTGTGTGAGTACAATACTCGGACGTTATACGTCTCAGCGCCCGTCGTGCGTGGGCGTTTTGCAGTCACGCGAGCGAAGGGATTTATCCTATGTGCGGAATTGTCGGCTACACCGGCTCTGATATTGCAAAGAACATTCTGGTCACGGGCCTTAAGCGTATGGAATATCGCGGTTATGACTCCTCGGGCGTCGCGCTCGAGGTGGGCGAGGGCGCCGCGGCTCACCTCGACGTCATCCGCCGCGTGGGTAAGGTTGCGGGCCTGGAGAGCGAGCTTTCCAATATCGACAGCGACGCTACCTGCGGTATCGGCCATACCCGCTGGGCCACTCACGGCAAGCCTTCCGTTGTCAACGCCCATCCCCACACCAGCTGCGATGGTCGCATCGCCATCGTCCACAACGGCATCATCGAGAACTTCGCCGAGCTGCGCGAAGAGCTGGAGGGCCGCGGCCATCACTTTAAGAGCGAGACCGATACCGAAGTTTTCGCGCACTTGATCGAAGAGGCCTATGCCGAGACGCGCGACCTGATGGCTTCCGTGCGCGAGGCCTGCACCCACGTGGTGGGCGCCTATGGCCTGGCCGCCGTGTGCGCCGACGAACCTGGCGTGATCGCCGTTGCCCGCAAGGACTCCCCGATTGTGGTCGGCGTGGGCGAGACCGGCTCCTACGTTGCCTCCGATGTGATCGCGCTTATCGATGCCACCCGCGATGTCGTGGTGCTCGAAGATGGTCAGTTTGCCAAGCTCACGCCCGCAGGCGTCGAGTATACCGACGAGGCCGGCAATGTGATTGAGCCCAAGATCACCCATATCGACTGGGACCTGGACATGGCCGAAAAGGGCGGTTATCCCGACTTTATGCTCAAGGAGATTCACGAGCAGCCGCGCGTGGTGCGCGACACGCTGGTGGGCCGCATGACCCCTGCCGGTGAGCTCGATATCGACGAGTTGGGCCTTTCGCTCGAGGAACTCAACGATATCGACCGCGTATATGTGATTGCCTGCGGCACCAGCTACCACGCCGGACTCATCGCCAAGAACCTTATTGAGGGCTGGGCTCGTATTCCTACCGAGGTTGAGGCGGCTAGCGAGTTCCGCTACCGCAACCCCATCATCACGCCGACGACGCTCGTCGTGGCCGTGTCCCAATCGGGCGAGACGGCCGACACCCTTGCCGCCATTCGCGATGCGCGCATCAAGGGCGCCAAGGTCTTTGGCATCACCAACGTGGTGGGCAGCCCGGTGGCGCGCGAAAGCGACGGCGTCATCTACACCAAGGCCAACAAGGAGATTGCAGTCGCCTCGACTAAGAGCTTCATCGGTCAGGTCGTGAGCCTCACGCTTTTGGCCTTGCTGCTGGCGCAGGTCAAGTACCGCTTGACCACCAAGCAGACGCGCATGCTGTTCCGCGAGCTTTCCGATACGGCCGAGCAGATCCAGTGGATCCTGGATACGCAGACCGAGGCCGTGCACGAGGCCGCGCTTGTGTGCAAGGACGCGCAGTCCGCGCTGTTTGTGGGTCGCGGCATGGGCGCCGCCATTTCTTATGAGGGCGCGCTTAAGCTCAAGGAGGTCAGCTACCTGCATGCCGAGGCATATGCCGCCGGCGAGATGAAGCACGGCCCCATCGCGCTGATCGATCCGGGTTTCCCTGTCATCGCGGTGGCAACCAAGAGCGCAACATACGATAAGACGGTGTCGAACCTCATGGAGTGCAAGGCTCGCGGCGCCAAGGTCATCGTCGTTGCTACCGAGGGCGACGAGGAAATCAACAAGATTGCCGACTGCATCATTCGCGTGCCGTCCGTCCGTGACGTGTTCAGCCCCATCACGGCGAGCGTTCCGCTGCAGCTGCTCGCCCGCGAGGTGGCCATCCTGCGCGGTTGCGACGTTGACCAGCCTCGTAACCTGGCGAAAAGCGTTACTGTCGAGTAATTGTTGTTCCGCCGTTCTGCCGAACGGCGGACCGGTCGACGCTGCGCGAGCCGCATTCACGCCAATCTGACGTTCAATTTCGAGGGCGCGACCAGAAGGTCAGCGCCCTCTCATTTCACGTCACCTTGGCGCAAATGCGGCTCGCTCACTGTTGACGACTGACATCGAGTGCTCTGTTGTCGAAACGCGCCAACAACAAGGCCCGGCTCCGTTGTGGCGGAGTCGGGCCTTGTTGCATTTGCCCAGATAAAACCTGCCGAAATAAACCTGTCCCTTTTTGGCAGGTTAGCGGAGCTTGCTGGTCTCGAAATACTTGGGATATTGGTCCAGGACCTCGGTCTGGTTGCGGAACATCATATGCAGGTGCTTGCTGACCAAAAAGCTCGCCTCGATGGGGTCGCGGCCGGCGATGGCGCGGCGGATTTGCTTGTGCTCGTTAACAATCTCCTGATTGTCGAGCCTCTGCGTGGCGGCGCGCAGCCAGCGGAAGCGCTCCAGGTCGGCATTGGTCGCCTCGAGCCACGACCACACGGTGCTGCGGCACGCGATGCTAAAGATCATGCGGTGCATGAGGTTGTCGCTTAAAAAGAATCCGATGCGATCCTCTTCGGCCATGGCCTTTTCCTGCAGCGCGATGGCTCGGTCGAGCTGCTCGATGCCTGCCGAGGTGGCACGGGCGCAGCACTCCACAATCACCTGTTTTTCCAGGTGTTCGCGAATGTAGCAGGCGCTCTCGGCAAAGGTGAGGTTGATGGGCGAGACATAGGTGCCGCTTTGGGGCACGGTGCGCACCAGGCTCTCTTGCGCCAGACGCACCAGTGCCTCGCGCACAGGGGTGCGCCCCATATCCAGGTCGTCGCAAAGCTGCTTGACGCCTAGCTTTTCGCCCGGCTTGTAGTCCAGGTAGACGATTTTGCGTCGAATGGTGTGGTAGGACTGGTCCTGTAGGCTCGTTTCCTGCTCGCCGACGTGCATCGATTCTTCCATAGCGCCTCGCAACTGTTCTATCAAACTCATATGTCAGTTGTGTATTATGCCGCGAACCAGCTCTCCGCGGTGGGTAATTCGGCTGTTGCCCGAGAACTATTGCGGCATCTTAGTCTGTATTTGCGCAGGGCTGTGCTCAACATTGCCGTATCATAAGCCGTCGCAAACGTGAAATAGAAAGAAGGAATCTCATATGCAACTGGCGAATATCGTACGCGAGCGCTGGAAAGGCGTCTTGTTCTGCCTGATCATCGCCATTCCCGCGACGTTGCTCGGCAAACAAATTGAGGTGGTCGGCGGTCCGGTATTTGCCATTCTCTTTGGCATGGTCCTGGCGCTCGTCTTTCCCAAGAATCGTCGCGAACAGCTCGCCGCCGGTGTCACCTATACGTCTAAAAAAGTCTTGCAGTACGCGGTTATCCTGCTTGGCTTTGGCATGAACCTCTCCCAGATTCTGTCCAAGGGCGCCCAGTCGCTGCCGATTATCGTGGCGACGATCTCGACCTCGCTTGTCATCGCCGTCGTGCTCTGCCGCGTTATGAACGTGCCGGGCAAGATTGCGACGCTTGTGGGTGTGGGCTCGTCGATTTGCGGCGGTTCGGCCATCGCTGCGACCGCGCCCGTCATCGATGCCGACGATCGCGAGATTGCCCAAGCCATTTCGGTCATCTTCCTGTTTAACGTTATCGCGGCGCTCGTGTTTCCGACGCTCGGCGGCATGCTCGGGCTGACCAACGAGGGCTTTGGCCTGTTTGCCGGCACCGCCATCAACGACACCTCGTCGGTAACGGCTGCGGCGAGCGCCTGGGATAGCATGCATCCCGGCGCCAATGTGCTCGAAAGCGCCACAGTGGTTAAGCTCACCAGGACGCTGGCCATTATTCCCATTACATTGGCTCTCGCATGCTGGCAGATGCATCTGGCGCGCAAGGCCGGCGGCGACGCCAAAAGCACGTTCTCGCTTAAACGTGCGTTTCCCATGTTTGTGTTGTTCTTTGTGCTGGCGAGCGTGATCACCACGGTGCTTCAGCTTCCTGCGTCCATTACGGCGCCCATCAAGGAGCTGTCGAAGTTCTTTATCGTGATGGCCATGGCGGCTATTGGCTTTAATACCGATATCGTCGAGCTGGTCAAAAAGGGCGGCAAACCCATCGCGTTGGGCTTTTGCTGCTGGATTGGCATTGCATGCATGAGTTTGGGAATGCAGCACGTGCTGGGAATCTGGTAGAGAAGTAGCTGATTTGCGTGTTGCGTGCTGGCGAGCGCATACCTGCGGTGGAGCGATAGGAGCTCTTGCGGGTATGGCTTGTCCGCAGGTTGATAGGTCCCGAAGAGCTCTTATCGCCCCGCCAGGATGGCGATGCGGGGCAATTCATATACTCGCAGGACGGCGACTTTTGCCCTATAGTGTTTGGTGAGTAATATCGTTCAATTTTGAAACATTCGGTCGTGCGACCGTCGGCGGTTGCACGTCGCCGCGGACAGGGGCAAATCATGGATAGCGATGCCAAGCTGCAGATTCTGATTGAGGCATTGTCCGCAGCCGGAGTATCGGCGCTGGCAGTCGACGAGCGCGGTGGCGTTGTGATCTCGACTATGAGTGACGCGGCACTCGAGCAGGATATCGCCGCTTTTGTTTCCGAGCGTCTCGCTCGCGTGGGCGATGGGGCGCGCCTGGTGATGGGCCACGAGGGCGTGCGGTTGAGCTTGACGGTGCGCCCGACGGCCAAGGAGCGCGGAGCGCTTTGGGTGGTCGTGGCGCATGAGGTGCGCGCCGCTGCGACGCATGCGGGCATCGAGTGGCTCAATGCCGACGAAGTCGAGGCTCGCTACGCGTCGAGCACGTACGGCATCGTCGAAGATGCGGCGGCGGTCGCTGCCCCCGTACGTGGGAGCTATGCGCGTGGGGTGCCCCTTATGCTCGAGGGCGAGCTGGGCGCGGGGCAGGATCAGATTGCAAAACGCCTGTACCTGGATGGACCCTATGCCGATCAGCCCTTTGTGTCCGTTGCGCTCGATGAGCTTACGGATCGCGGCTGGCGCCATCTGCTCAAAAGTTCCGAATCGCCGCTATTCCAAACGGGGCTGACACTTTGCATGGGCGGCTGGCATGCTGTTGGCCCCCAACGTCTGCGCGAGCTCGTGTCCGCAATGATCGGCACGGTGCTCGCAACTCGTTGCCATGTGGTGTTGACGGCAAACGATATGCCGGGCGGCGGCGAAAGCGATCAGGCTGCTTTTGTAACCGAGCGTCTGGCCTGTGCAGTGAGTGTGGCGCCGGCGATTGCCGAGCAGGGCGGCGCGTCGGAAAAGGTTGCGCGCTATCTGGGGTATCTGGCAGATATGTTTAAGACGGGTGCCCCCATGTTGTCCGCCGCCGCGGCAGAGACGCTCGATGCGTACCGTTGGCCCCGCAATTACCTGCAGCTGCGTGAAGTCTCTGAACGACTCTATATATTAGTGGGGGCGGGTACGGTGGAGCGTGCCGTGGCGAAAGAGGTGCTTGCCCAGGAGGACGTTATCAAGACCGCGACCTTTGGCGCCCCGGCGCTCGAAAGCGATTTGTACATCTTGCGTCCCCTGGCCGATACCGAGCGCGATGTCGCACGGTTGGTCCTGCAGCACCTTCACGGCAACAGGACACGTGCGGCAGAGGTGCTCGGTATAAGCCGCACGACTTTATGGCGCCTGCTGAAGGACAACGACCGCTGAGCGAGGCGCCGTGACCGCGTTCGGCGCGTGTGATACAGTCCAAAGAAGCATTGTTTCGATTGTGTTACGGCGTGCGGGGGAGTATGGCGGAGACTTCAAAAACGAACCGAACAAAGCGAAGTGCGGCGCCGGTCGGCCGGCGTACGACTTCGCGGACGTGGGGCAAAAGCGCCTCGGGGTTCGACGGCTCGTTCAAGCGCACAAAATATGGCTATCCTTCGGCAAGCGCTCGCTTGGCCATGCAGGCCGAGTCCTCGTTGTGGGGACGAAGGCGCGTGGTGGGCTCAAAGCTCAAGCACGATGGAACGCTTGGCTACATCAGCCGCGGTGCTGCCCGCCGTAGCGGCCTCAATCCTGCAGGCTGGCATCGTTACGTGCCGATCGTGGTCGTTGCCGCGATAATCGTCATCGCGCTCGCGGCGCTCGGATATGCCGGCGACGGCGCGAGTCTGGGCGCGATTTTCAAATCGCCTGAACTTGCGCATGCTGGCACGGAGCTTGTTGAAGGCGCACAAGACCAGACGGGTGTGGCGCCCCAGCGCGGTATGGTCGCAGCTGCTGCCACCATTGCCGATGCTCAAAAGGACGAGGACGAACAAGGCGACGGCGCCAAAACGACTCACACGAACGAAACGACGACAACTCCATCGGCAAGATAAGTTGCGAGTGGGGCAGCAAATATGGGACGGGGCCTTTTAGCTGCCCAAGACAGTGGCTCACTCGATGTCAGGCACCAACAGCGAGCGGGCCGCATTTGCGCCAAGGTGACGTGAAATGAGAGGGCGCTGACCTTTTGGTCGCGCCCTCGAAATTGAACGTCAGATTGGCGTTAATGCGGCTCGCGCAGCGTCAACGGGTCCGCCGTTCGTTAGAACGGCGGAACATACACCACGTTGTCGCGGCGAGGCTTGGCCTTGGGGAGTGCGTCCTCGGCGTAGCCCAGAATGCAGTTGCCAACACCGCGCAGGCTTCCGTCGGCGGGCAGGCCCCAGCTGGCCAGCAGCTCCAGGCCCTCGGGCGAATCGAAAACCTCGTGGGCGCGATGAATCCAGCACGAATCAACACCCAGCGCATAGGCAGCATTGAGCAGGTTGCCCATGGCAAGCGAACCGTCTTCCAGATGCGTGGGCACGCTGCGGTCGACCAGTACCACCACAACGGTTTTGGCACCGTAGAAGGGATCGCCGTTGCTGCCCATGACTTGCGCATTGAGTTGCGAGAGACGCTCGACGGTCGCGGGGTCGGTGACGGCGACGAACGTGACCGGCTGACGCCCCATGCCGCTCGGCGCGTACTGGCCTGCCTCGATAATGCGTGCGAGCTTTTCTGCCTCGACGGGGCGATCGCTGTAGTTGCGGCAGCTACGGCGATGGATGAGCGCTTCGATGGTCTCCATGGGTTCTCCTAGCGATGACGTTGCAGATGCTCCGTTCTTACCCGTCGTGCCGTAGCCGTAATCGCGCAGAGGGCCCAAACAGCAATAGCCACCAATCGGAAAAGTCGGCTTGCATAAAACTGCGGCAAGAATGTGAGAAACTGATGAGATGGTTAAACGTTTTATCCCGTCTACCCTGCGGTTTTTTACCACTTGCCTAAAACAGGGGCGCATATCAATTGATAAAGGTTTTACTAAAGGGGTACCAACGTTAATCAATGCGCTGTGGTGGCGCTGGGCCAGGAGGTAACTATCATGTTCCAGGCTGGAGATGTCGTCGAGACTGACTTCGAAGGATTTCTGAAGCTGCTGCGTTCCAAGACGCGCGCTTTCGTGTCGATCAACGATCACGAGTACTACATCACGCACACCGATGGCTATTGGCGTGTTCAGGATTGCGAGACCCTCAACGATAAGGGCCACTTTACTGATTGCTCCGAGCTGGTCAACACGGTCTGCGAGGTCGTCGAGCTACCTTGGATCTGCGGCAAGAGCCTGCACGACAGCTTTGCGGGCGCAACGGTCTACGAGGCCGTCGCTGCCTAACGGGCAAATACATCGCTATTCTCGCGTGACCGCCGGCGCCGCCCCCGCGCCGGCGGTCTTTTTTGTCGATATGCTTATGTAGAGCCGACCATAAACAACGAGCGTATTGACGATAGTCAAAACTCGGACTAATGTAGAGATATAAATTGGTCAAAACTCGGACTATCGAATGGTGGGAGAGATGAATAGTGCAGTTAGCCTGGTCGATTTCGACCGGATGCTTAACGGGCTTGACCGTATCTATTCGGAGTTCGCGCGTACCTGCGGTCTTTCGGACTGCGCCTACTGGATGCTCGTCGACACGAGTGCAGCGGGCGGAAGCGTTGCCGTGAGTCGGCTGACGAGTGAATGGTTCTACAGCAAACAGACCATCAATTCGGCGATCAAGACGCTTAGGGCGCGAGGGCTTGCGACGTTGGAGTTTGCCGAGGGCAGTCGTAAGAACAAGGTTGTGCGATTGACCGAAGAAGGCGTGCGGTTTGCCAAGCGCTACGCGTTACCGGCGCAAAAAGCCGAGCAACAGGCATTCGAAGCGCTCGAGCCGTGGGAACAGCGCGAGATCATGCGCCTGGTCGGTAAATTCTCCCATGTTCTGAACGAAGAGTGCGAGGCATTTAAACGGCAAGTGGCCGCCGAGAACGAGGCTGACGATAAGGGCGAGGGGGACACATGCGACTCTTAATGAGGTTTATGAGGCCGTACCGCGGTCTGATTGCGGTGACGCTGTTTGCGGTGCTGATAGATAACGTCGGTACGCTGTTGGTTCCCACGATGCTGGCGAACATGGTCAACACCGGTATTACCACGGGCGATGTCGACTATATTTTACGTAACGGCCTGTACATGCTTATCGCGACCGGCATGGCCAGCGGCGGCACGGTGCTGGGCTGCTATCTTTCGGCGCGCCTGGCCGCCAACGTGGCCTGCGATATCCGCAATGCCGTGTACGACAAGTCGCTCGAGCTGTCCGCCAGCGACTTTGAGCGCTTTGGCACGGGTTCGATGATCACACGCTCGCTCAACGACATCAACGTGATTCAGCAAGCTGTCCTTCAGACGATTCAGCTGGTGTTGCCGGTGCCATTCTTGGCCGTGGCAGGCATCATTTTTGCTTGGTTCATCGATCCCGCCATGGGCACGCTGCTGGGCGTGGTGGTTGCGATCGTGCTGGTGGCGGCGGTCTTTACGGTGGCTAACGCCGCGCCGATTTTTATGCGCCTGCAGAGCTTTATCGACCGCATGAACGTGGTGCTGCGCGAGAACATCGTGGGCGTGCGCGTCATCCGCGCATTTAACAAGGAGCGCCACGAGGAGCAGCGCCTGGACGAGGTGTTTAGCGATTACGCGGCCAACGCCATCAAGGTCAACCACCTGTTTGTGGGCCTCGACAGCTCCAGCTTCTTTTTGATGAACATCGCCGAGGTGGCGGTGCTGTGGGTGGGCGGCAACCGCGTGGGCGTCCACGCCATGCAAATCGGCAGCATTTCGGCCGTGTTGGAATACGCGATCCTGATTCTTTTCTTTGTGATGATGGCGCAGATGGTGATTCTGACGCTTCCGCGCGCCGCGGCGTGCCTCAACCGTGCGCAGCAGGTGCTCGAAATCGAGCCGAGCATCGTGGACGGCAAGGCTACGCTGGGCGACGGGGCGCCTGAGTCCGCAGACGGAGCCGACGCGGTCGCCGTGTTCGATCATATGTCGTTTCGTTTTGACGACGCCGACGAGGACACGCTGTGCAATCTGAGCTTTACCTGTCGCCGCGGTCAGACGACCGCGATCGTCGGCTCGACGGGCTCGGGCAAATCGACGGTGGCCAAGCTCCTGCTGCGCTTCCACGATGCCACCAAGGGCGCCATTCGCCTAGACGGCGTCGACCTGCGCGAGCTTTCGCAAGGCGAGATACGCGGGCGCATTGCCTATGTGCCGCAAAAGGCATGGCTGTTCTCGGGCACCGTGGCAAGCAATCTGCGCTTTGGCAATGAAGACGCAACTGAGGCCGACATGCTTCATGCGCTCCAGGTTGCCCAGAGCACCTTTGTGCTCGATCAGCCGCAGGGGCTCGATACGCCGGTATCCCAGGGCGGCACGAACTTTTCGGGCGGTCAGCGCCAGCGTTTGGCAATCGCCCGTGCGCTCATGAAGCATGCCGATCTGTATATCTTCGATGACAGTTTTTCGGCCCTGGACTTTAAGACCGATGCGGCACTGCGCCATGCGCTGCAGGACGAGACGCGCGATGCCGCGGTGCTCATCATCGCCCAGCGCATCTCGACGATCTTGCACGCCGACCAGATCGTCGTGCTCAAGGACGGCGAGGTTGTGGGCTTGGGCACGCATGGCGAGCTTATGGAAACCTGCGAGGTGTACCGCGCCATCGCGGAATCGCAGATGAAGGGAGGTGAGTAGCATGACCGAGGAGCTCAGGAAGCAGGCCAGCGTTGATGACGCCGTTGCCGCGGGACTGGTTGAGGAAACGGCTGCCGTAGCACCCGAGCTGGACGAGGCCGCCAAGGCTGCAGCCGAGCGCGAGGCTCGCCGCCAAGCGCTCTACGAGGAAAACGAACGCGCCGAGGACGAGCGCGCCCGCGCTGAGGCAGAGCGCATGCGCGATGTGGACGACGAGGACGAGGACGAGAAACCCCGCGACACCTGGGCGACGGTGCGCCGCCTGTGGAGCGAGGCTGCCGGTGACCATTGGCGCTTCTATATCGTGTTCGCGAGCATCGTGTTCTATGCCATCTTTAACACCGCTGCGCCGGCATATAGCGCCCGCGTGATCGATGAGCTGTGGGGCCACATTCAGGTGGCGTTTGCCAACGACACCACCTTCAACATCACCTGGGAGAACTGCGGCAGGACCATCTTCATCTACTTTATGATCTGGACGGCCGCTGCCTCGTTCTACGCGCTCCAGAGCTTTTTGATGTCGAGCGTGGCCGAACGCCTTAACCTGCACCTGCGTAACCGCATCGCTCAAAAGCTCAACCGTCTGCCGCTTGCCTTCTTTGATGCGCATCGTCCCGGCGAGGTCGTTAGCCGTGCGACCAACGACTTAGACAAGATGTCTGAGAGCATGCAGCGCGGCTTGCTGCAGCTTCTGGTGTCGATCGGTACCGTGGTGGGCGCCGTGAGCGTGATGTTCGTGTTTAGCGTGCCGCTCACGCTTGTCTTTTTGTTCTTTACGGCGCTTTCGCTGCTGGTGACGAAGGTCGTTTCGCGCCGCACGCACGATGTGACGGGCGAGCGCCAGGAGTGGGTGTCCAAGATTACGAGCGCGGTCGAGGAAGGCTACTCGGGCCGTCTGGTGATTCGTGCGTTCAACCGTGAGCGCCAGAGTTCTGCCGAGGTGCACGAGGCTTCGAAGGAGCTGGCGCGCGTGAGCACCAAGGCCGACTTCATGATTAACGCCGTCGGCCCCGCGGTGCGCTTTATCGGCCGCCTGGCGCAGATCGTGATTGCGCTGGTGGGCTGCAGCATGCTGGTTGCTGGCCACATGACCGTCGGCGTGTTCCAGGCGTTCTTCCAGTTTATCTACGAGGCATCCGAGCCCATGACGCAGCTGTCATTCACTTTCAACTCGCTGCAGAGCGCGCTGGCGAGTGCGGAGCGCGTGTTCGACCTGCTCGATGAGCCCGAGATGGAAGCCGATCCGTTGCCGGCGGCCGCCGCCAAGCTGCCGGGCAAGGTGGAGGGCCGTATTGCCTTTGAACACGTGCGTTTTGGCTATGCGCCCGACAAGCCGCTCATGCGCGACGTGTCGTTT
Organism: Collinsella sp.; assembly: GCA_019414365.1. GTDB lineage: Bacteria > Actinomycetota > Coriobacteriia > Coriobacteriales > Coriobacteriaceae > Collinsella. The sequence continues at coordinate 8,335 of DXMC01000021.1, read as the reverse complement.
ACCGCCGAGCCGGGCCAAAAGATCGCGGTGGTGGGAACCACGGGTGCGGGTAAGACCACGCTCATCAATCTGCTCATGCGCTTCTACGAGATCGACGGTGGCCGCATTACCCTCGACGGTGTGGACACGAGCCGCATGGACCGCGGCGAGCTGCGCCAGCAGTTTGGCATGGTGTTGCAGGACGCCTGGCTGTTCGATGGCACCATTGCCGAGAACATCGCCTATGGCTGTCCCGAGGCGACGCGCGAGGAGATTGTCGCGGCCGCACGTGCCGCTCAGGTCGACTTCTTTGTGCGCACTATGCCGCAGGGTTACGACACGCGTGTGGCTAACGATGCCGAGAGCATCAGCCAGGGCCAACGTCAGCTGCTGACCATCGCGCGTGTGCTGCTCAACAACCCGGCGATCCTCATCCTGGACGAGGCGACGTCGAGTGTGGACACGCGCACCGAGCTCGCCATCGGCCGTGCTATGGACGCGCTCATGCGCGGGCGCACGAGCTTTGTGATCGCGCACCGTCTGTCGACGATCGTCGATGCCGACCTCATCCTGGTCATGGACCACGGCAATATCATCGAGCAGGGTACGCACAAGGAGCTGCTGGCTGCCGAGGGCGCTTACGCCGACCTCTACCTAAGCCAGTTCGCATAAGGTGACAAAGGGGCAGTCCCGCATGCCACATCGAAAAGAAGGCGCGCCGGGGGCGGATTCCCCAGCGCGCCTTTTGTGTTGGCGTTCATGCTGTGGCGGCTGCCCGCGGCCTTAGCGCTCGTCCACGAGCTTGGCGACGAGGGCTTTGAGCTCGGCCACCTCTTGCTCGAGTTCCTTGACGCGACGGGCGTTTTCGGTGATGCCCTGACGGTTGAGGGCGCTCTGCTCGGCGGCATCGTCGGGCATGTACTCGCGATGCTGCTTGGCGTCGAAGCTCTCCTCGAACACGCGGCAGCCGTTGCGCTTGATGATGCGCCCAGGCACACCCACGACGGTGCAGTTGTCGGGCACGTCCTTGACGACGACCGAGTTGCCGCCGATCTTGACGTTGTTGCCGATGCGAATGTTGCCGAGCACCTTGGCGCCCGTGCCCACGGTGACGTTGTTGCCCAGGGTGGGGTGGCGCTTGCCGGTCTCGTTGCCGGTGCCGCCGAGCGTAACGCCCTGGTAGAGCACGCAGTTGTCGCCCACGACGGTGGTTTCGCCAATGACGACGCCCATGGCGTGGTCGATAAAGAAATGCTTGCCGATTTGTGCGGCGGGATGAATCTCGACGCCGGTGATGTGGCGGGTGATTTGCGAGAGCACACGGGCGAGCGAGCGATGACCGTGCTCCCAGAGCCAGTGCTCGGGCACGTGGTTCCACTTGGCGTGCAGGCCGGGATAGGAAAGGAAGATGACCAGACCGCTTTGTGCGGCGGGGTCCTGCGCCTGGACGGTCTTGATGTCCTCGCGAATGGTATTGATAAAGCTCACCGGCCGCCCTCCCTTAGCGCCATGGCAATGCGATTCAATAAAGTATAGCGATTCGCTAGGGATTAGGAAGAACAATCTTGGCGGCTTTGCGCGACAGGTGTCAGTTATGCAAACTTGCTGGTAATGAAGTAAGACTTTTGAGGGGTTTGGCCCGTGCTCGCGCCGCAACCGTATACTGGTCAACTTGGACGTATCCGCGCCCACAACTGAGAGGTTTTACTTCATGGGTTTCATCAATTTCATTGCCGAGCTGCTTAAGGATCCGCGCGCTGCGATCGCCAGCTGGATCGCCGCCGGCCCGCTTATGGCCTACGGCTGCGTGTTCCTGATCATCTTCATTGAGACAGGCGTGGTGTTCTTCCCGTTCCTTCCCGGCGACTCGCTGCTGTTTGCCTCGGGCTTCTTTGCCCACAACGGCGGCTTTAACATCGTGGCGCTTCTGGCCACCGCATGGGCCGCAGCCATCCTGGGCGATCAGTGCAACTTTATGATCGGCCACTTCTTTGGCCGCAAGATCATCGCCTCGGGCAAGGTAAAGGCCATGACGCCCGAGCGCATCAAAAAGTCCGAGGATTTCCTGGATAAGTGGGGCCATCTGGCCATCTTCCTCGGCCGCTTCTTCCCGTTCATCCGCACCTTTGTGCCTTTTATCGCCGGCATGGGCGGCATGCATTGGCGCAACTTCGTTGTCTTTAACGTGCTGGGCGGCATTACCTGGTCGACGGTCTTTACGCTGCTGGGCTACTTCTTTGGCGGCATTCCCTTTGTGCAGGAGCACTTTGAGCTGCTGATTATCGGCATTGTCGCCGTGTCGATCATCCCGACCGTGGTCGGCTTGGTTAAGGCTAAGCTGGGCAAAAAGAACGCATAGCTCGAGCCGGCGCACAAATCGTGTCGTTGAGGCCCGTCACCGTTTACGGTGGCGGGCCTCTTTAGTTTCGGTCAAATGAAAATACTTTAGTTAGTTAAAGAAAAACGTTTTATCCGACGCGCGTGCGGAGTACAATCTCGTGCATGCGAATCGACGTGCCATTGGCTTTGATGCCGTTCGCGTGTCCCGTCCGGCTCTACGCTCCGGGCGTGCGACGTTGCGACGCGGTCGGCCTCGGTCCTTGCGTGCGAGTTCGCGAGTATGCAACTGTGTATGTAAGGAGCGACATATGACTGTCGAGAAGAAGGATATCGATTGGGGTAGCCTCGGCTTTGGCTACATGAAGACCGATTACAGCTACGAGGCTCATTGGAAGGACGGCGAGTGGGACGAGGGCGGCCTGACCACCGACCACACCTTGCATGTCTCCGAGTGCGGCGGCATCTTCCATTATTGCCAGGAGGTCTTTGAGGGCCTGAAGGCCTACACCGCCGAGGACGGCAGCATCGTCTGCTTCCGTCCCGACATGAACGCCGAGCGCATGTATAACTCTGCCCAGCGCCTCGAGATGCCCCCGTTCCCCAAGGATAAGTTTGTTGAGGCCGTCAAGCAGGTCGTTTCTGCCAACGCCGCTTGGGTTCCGCCCTTCGGTTCTGGTGCGACCCTGTACGTGCGTCCGTTTATGATCGGCTCCGGTGACGTGATCGGCGTGGCTCCCGCTCCTGAGTACACGTTCCGCATTCTCGTGACCCCGGTCGGTCCGTACTTTAAGGGCGGCCTCAAGCCCGTCAAGCTGCGCGTTTCCGAGTACGACCGCGCCGCACCGCACGGCACCGGCAATATCAAGGCCGGCCTGAACTACGCCATGTCCCTCAAGCCCACGATGGAGGCCCATCGCGAGGGTTATGCCGAGAACCTGTATCTCGACTCCGAGTCCCGCACCTATGTCGAGGAGACCGGTGGCGCGAACGTTCTGTTCGTGAAGGAGAACGGCACCCTCGTCGTTCCTCAGTCGCACACCGACTCCATCCTGCCCTCCATCACCCGTCGCTCGCTCGTTCAGGTTGCCGAGGATTTGGGCATGACCGTCGACCAGCGTCCCGTCGAGTGGGCCGAGGTCAAGGCCGGCACCTTTGTGGAATGCGGCCTGTGCGGCACCGCTGCCGTCATCTCCCCGGTGGGCGAGATCGACAACAAGGTCTACGGTGCCGATGAGACCGTGACCTTCCCGGCTGGCTGCACCGAGATCGGCCCCGTGATGAAGAAGCTTCGCGAGACCCTGACTGGTATTCAGTCCGGTGCTGTCGAGGATAAGCACAACTGGGTTTACACCGTCGCATAAGCTGCCTTGTATGTCCGGCCCGAGGGCAACCTACCTTTCCGGCGCGTCCTCGGACATGAAAGAACCTCCGCTGCGCACTTCGTGCGGCGGAGGTTCTTTCGTCCTGCGGAGTGCGCCGGAAAGGTAGGTTGCCCTCGGGACTGCGTTACCTCGGTACTGCCGTTACGGGCAATATAGATCTGAATTAAAGATGGTACGCGGCCTTTTGGCCGCGCTTTTGTTTTGCTTCGAGCCATGTGGGGGTGGTGGCGACGTGCATTTTTGCGAGTATTCTGCAATCGAAGGCCCTTGCATACCGACCTCGGGCGAAAAATCGGGATTTATCGATGTTTTCTACGAATGATGGGCGGGGCTATGGGCTGATAGCGTTTGATTTGCAGGAATATTCGCGGTCTTTGGCATTTATCGTGGCGCTCGAAGCTGTCGGGCATGCTGAATACTCACAAAAATGCACGGCGCCTTGAGGGGGACCTTCGCGACAAAGGAAACCGCCCCGTCGAAGTATGCATTCGACGGGGCGGTTTATGCAAAAACGGTTGTGGATGCGTCAACGGCTCACTAGAACTTGACGGTTGGTGCCTGGCGGGCGGCCTCGGCGGCCTCGAAGCCCTGGCGCTCCTTAAACTGGAAGATGCCGGCAAAGATAACAGCCGGGAACGTCTGGATGGCGTTGTTGTAGCTGAGCACGCAATCGTTGTAGCTCTGGCGCGCGTAGCTCACCTTGTTCTCGGTGTCCTCGAGCGTGGACTGGAGCTGCGTAAAGTTGGTATTTGCCTTAAGGTCGGGGTAGGCCTCGGCGACGGCAAAGAGCTGGCGCAGCGCACCGGTCAGCACGTTGTCCGCTTCCATCTTGGCCTCGGGGGTGGTGGCGCTCACGGCGGCGTTGCGCGCGTTGACTACGGCGGCGAGCGTGTCCTGCTCGTGCTTGGCGTAGCCCTTGACGGTCTCGACCAGGTTAGGGATCAGGTCGTTGCGGCGCTGCAGCTGCGTGTCGATGTTCTGCCAGGCATTATCGATGCGATTGCGCTTGGTGACCATGTTGTTGTAGATGCCGGCGATGGCGCTGGCGATCACAACGACAACAACGATACCGATGATGACGGGAAGCATGATGTCTCCGTTTCGAATGGCAGCGGCGTTTTGCGCCGGCTGCCGTTGGTGTAACGCTACTAGTATACCCGCAACCTTTGGCGATACCGAACTTTCCGGTAAGCGTTATGTTTCCGCCAAGGAGGGGCCGCCAATATGGAACGGGTGGTACAGGTGTAAGATATGCGACAAATTAAGGAATGCTGTCTACACCTTGAGGATGGCGATATGGATGGACCTTCGCATCAAGAAAACCTATCGTGCCCTGTTCGATGCTTTTACCGAGCTCTTGGAAGAGCATCGGTTTGAGGATTTGACGGTTGCCATGCTTTGCGACCGGGCCCTGATTCGCCGCACGACGTTCTATAAGCATTTTCGCGATAAAAACGATTACTTTGCCTTCTATATCGATGAGCTTATGACGGGCTTGCCGCAAAACCGGACCGATGCAGCGGACGCGGAGCCGCTTGATGACGTACGGGCGCTTCGCCATGAGGTCTTTGACGATGCCATGAATATGATTCTGGCGCATGAGCAGCTCATGGATAACCTTTTGGCCAGCAGCATGTCGGGCATGCTGACCGGCATGATTTGCGACCGCATTGCGCGTTCCATCCGCGAGCGTGTGATGAGCTCGCTTGCCGAAGATGCCCTGGCGCCCGTTTCGCTCGAGACGACATCGGAGTTTATCGCCGGTGGCATTATTCGACTGTTCACAAATTGGTGGGAGTCGGGTCACGATCTTGAGCGTCGACCCGAGATAGCCGACGTGGTCGATGCGCTGTTTGAGCGCACCATGACGCCGGTGAATCACTAAGGTGGCGGAGAGAGGGGGATTCGAACCCCCGGAACGCTCTCGCGCTCAACGGTTTTCAAGACCGCCGCATTCAACCGCTCTGCCATCTCTCCGTGAGTCGTAATGATAGCATCGTTTTGAATTTGCAACAGGGAAGGCGAACGATGACGATCACCGAAATCGACGAGAAGTTCATGCGCGAGGCGCTGGCGGAGGCGCGCGCCGCCGCTGCGGTGGGCGAGGTACCGATTGGTGCCGTGGTAGTGCGCGCGGGCGAGATTGTCGCGAGGGCGCATAATCGCCGCGAGCTCGACCAGGATCCTTCGGCGCATGCCGAATTTTTGGCCCTGTGTGCCGCCGCTCAGACGCTTGGACGCTGGCGCCTTTCCGATTGCACGGTCTACGTGACGCTCGAGCCCTGCTGTATGTGCGCGGGGATTATGGTTAACGCGCGCGTGGGGCGTTGCGCGTATGGCGCGACCGATGCCAAGGCGGGCGCGCTGGGTTCGCTGTACGACCTCAATGCCGATTCGCGCCTGAACCATCGGTTTAATGTGACCGCCGGCGTGCTGGCAGGCGAGTGCCGTGAAGTGCTGAGCAGCTATTTTGCTGGCCTGCGCGGTGTCGACGGCGTCGGTTGCGGTTTGAACCTTGAGGCGCATGCGTCTCACGCCGAGGCGCTCGCGGGTGTTGGAGATCTCACCGACGAGACGGTCGACTTTGGCCCCGTGCAGCGGCGGCCCCGCCGTGTGCTGCTGGCGATCGACTCCTTCAAGGGCAGCGTGTCGAGTGCGCAGGCGGAGGAGGCCGTTGCCGAAGGCGTGCGCCGTGTGTGGCCCGATGCCGAGCTGGGCGCTTTGCCGCTGGCAGATGGTGGCGAGGGAACGCTCGACGCCATCGCCGCACGCGGTGGCGAGCTTTCAACCTGCGAGGTTGCAGGTCCCTTGGGCGACCGCGTGTCTGCCCGGATGCTGGTGGACGGCGAGCACGAGTCCGCGGTCATCGAGATGGCCGAGGCGGCGGGTATTGGGTATTCACCTTGCACGGAGTCGGCGGCGTTGGCGGCCACAACCTATGGCGTGGGCGAACTGATGCTTCGTGCGCTTCGCGCGGGTGCAAAGACTATCTATATTGGTCTGGGCGGCAGTGCCACCAACGACGGTGGCGCCGGCATGCTGCAGGCGCTGGGCGCCCACCTTGTCGATGAGTGTGGCTGCAATATCGCCCCCGGTCTCGCGGGCCTTGAACACGTGACGAGTATCGATTTGGCACCGGCGCTTCGGGCGCTGAATGGCGCGCGTATCATCGTGCTTTCCGATGTCGAGAATCCGCTCGTGGGGCGTCGAGGCGCACTGGCGGTGTTTGGCGGGCAGAAGGGTCTGCCGACGGGTGATGCCGAGGTGCTGAGCAGGTACGACAGCTGGATGGTCGGCTACGGCCGCCTGCTCGATGCAGCGATTACCGGGGCGCGGGCTCAGGGGTTGTTGCGCGTGCCCGAGGGTGCACGGACATTTGGCTCGGTGCTCGGCGTGCCCGGTGCCGGTGCTGCTGGCGGCCTGGGTGCCGCGCTGCTGGCGCTCGGGGCGGAGTTGCGTTCGGGCGTTGAGACGGTGCTCGATCTCGTGGGGTTTGATGAGCGCGTGCGTGATGTCGACCTGGTCATTACAGGCGAGGGCAATATGGACGAGCAATCCGCCGCCGGTAAGGCACCGGTGGGCGTGGCGCGTCGCGCCAAGCGATATGGCAAGTCGGTAGCCGCTGTCGTGGGCGGTCGTGCTGACAACCTGGATGCGGTGTATGGGCAGGGCATCGACCTGGTTTTGCCAGTCTGTCGCAGACCCATGGGCCTTGAGCTAGCGCTCGATTCCCAGGAAGCCATAACCAACCTCATCTGCGCCGGTGAATCCGCCGCCCGATCCTACGACCTCGGCCGACTCTAGTAAAATGATCGTTCGGTTTAGCTTGGATAGCCAAAAAGTAGTCAAAAAAGCCCTGTCCCAAACTAGCTATCTTGCCGTGGCGAGCGAGAGCGGGTAAGATATACCGAGCGCCTAGCGCGTTCGATGGGTTCGGATGACGACATGTTCCGAATCTGGTCAGGTCCGGAAGGAAGCAGCCATAAGGAGCCTCTGTCGGGCATCCGAATCCATCGAGTGCGCAGGCGCTTTTTGGTGCCGCGGCTACCCGCGAGTGCCGGCAGGGCGCTTGGTGTCTCGCTGGTCCTCGGCTTCGCCTGCGGGATCGCGCGACTACCAAGCGCCCTGCCGGCACTCGCGGGTAGCCGACCAAAACCGCCTGAAGGGTCACATTTATCTGATAATTGAATCCCTGGCGTTATGCCGCTCGCTGGCGTTGCCAAAACATCGGCTGCTACATGCCTTGGGCGCTAGCGAACGTCGCCCTTACATCTGTAACGAGTTGCTTACGCATCTCCAGGGCTCTCCGTACTATCATGAATCAGATTGAAGAGAGATGATGATAGGGAGCGCCTATACATGATTGAGCTGCTCAGGCGTTTTGGTGGCAAGTTTCGCCGCTATATGGTGATTGGCCCTGCGTGCAAGCTGATCGAAGTGATCTTTGACCTGCTTACGCCGCTCGTGATTGCCCAGATGATCGATAAGGGTATTGGCGTACACGATGTCAACGCCGTCGTCCACTACGGTATGCTGCTTGGCGCCATGGCTGTGATCGGCATTTCGTTTACGCTCGTCTGCCAAAAGATGGCGGCGCTCACCTCGCAGGGCATGGGCACCGACATTCGCGGCGC
>DXMC01000020.1:0-41845 GCA_019414365.1 Collinsella sp. | reverse complement strand
GGGTACCGCCTCGCGGTGACATCGTTTTTATGTCAACCTTGGTCTAACAGAGCCAATCCAAAAGCGTGCGATGAAATTGATTCTTTACTGGATGATGAGCCTGATGAGGTCCTGAAGTCGCGCGTTGACCAGATCGCATTTGAGTGCCTTGATGAACAGTGGCTAGATGAAACCAGAGCGATATGGGAAAGCCATGAAGAAATTTCTGAAGGGGAAATGCGGCTACTCGTCAGCGCTTTGGAGCGACATCGGAAGCAAGACTACGAAGGTAGCGTTTCATTGCTCATGAATATTTTTGAAGGTTTAATAGTAAAGTATGCGCCTGATGGCAAGGCGCTTAATGAAGAACAGGAAGAAGTTTTCGATAAAATTGCCAAACGGCACCGAGTAGATTCTTTGTATTCGGAGGGAAAGCGTAGAAAACTGAGAAATATTAAAGACAAGGTCCTTTTGATGCTGGTTACCTCTGAAAATGGCTGGTTGACGTTTGATAGTGCAATTAATTACCTTATAGACATTACGCTTATCAACAGCATGGATAATGCTTTGGCAGCCCATAATCCCTTGCGGAATCAAATATGCCACGGCAAGCAGACCGATTTCGACACCTTGGAGCATTCTCTAAAAGCGATTCTGGTCACCGATTTAATCATTCGCTATGGAGGGGCGCTGCTTGAGGGCCAATCTATTGAAACTGTCATTATTAAATCCTAAAAGTTGTCCTATATGAGTCAATAGAACAAAAACGTGGACGCATCGCCTTGGCTGTTGCGTCCACGTTTTCATGAAAAATTAATTTACTGCAGGGTGAACCCGGCTAGCTCGGGAAACCATTCCCCTAGTCCCGCTTAAACAGATCCCTCGTGTACACCTTGTCCGCTACGTCCGCGAGCTCGTCGCTCCAGCGGTTGGCGACGATCACGTCGCAACCGGCCTTGAAGGCCTCCAGGTCGTGGGTCACCTCGGAGCCGAAGAACTCCGGCGCGTCCAGCGTGGGCTCGTAGACCACCACGGGCACGCCCTTGGCCTTCACGCGCTTCATGACGCCCTGGATGGAGCTCGCGCGGAAGTTGTCGGAGTTGGACTTCATCGTCAGGCGGTAGACGCCCACGACCGGCTTCTGCTTGCCGGCGTACACGCGGTTCCACACCATCTGCAGCACCTCGTCGGCCACGAAGTCCTTGCGGGTGCGGTTGGCCTCGACGATGGCCTCGATCAGGTTCTGGGGCACGTCCTTGTAGTTGGCCAGCAGCTGCTTGGTGTCCTTGGGCAGGCAGTAGCCGCCGTAGCCGAAGCTGGGGTTGTTGTAGTGGCTGCCGATGCGCGGCTCCAGGCACACGCCGTCGATGACGTCGCGGGTGTTGAGCCCGCGGACCTCGCAGTAGGTGTCGAGCTCGTTGAAGTAGGCCACGCGCAGCGCCAGGTAGGTGTTGGCAAAGAGCTTCACCGCCTCGGCCTCGGTGGTGCCCAGCACGAGTTCCGGGATGCCGATGGTTCCGTCAGCGTTCACACGCTCCAGCTCGGCGGGATCCGCCCCTTGGGCAAGCAGGCGTGCGAAGCGCTCGGCAGCCGCGACGGCGTCGGCGTCCTCCTTGGGCGCGCCCACTACGATGCGGCTGGGGTGCAGGTTGTCGTAGAGCGCCTTGCTCTCGCGCAGGAACTCGGGGCTGAAGAAGATCTTGCTGTCGCCCAGCCTCTCGCGCAGGCCCGCGGTGTAGCCGACGGGGATGGTCGACTTGATGACGATCCAGGCGTCCGGATTTACCGAGCGCACCGCCGCGATGGCGGCCTCGACGGAGCTCGTGTCGAAGAAGTTCCTGTCCGAATCGTAGTTGGTGGGCGTGGCGATGACGGCGTAGTCGGCGCCCGTGTAGGCCTCCGCCACGTCGACGGTGGCGTGCAGATCGAGCTTTCGCTCCCCCGCCTTTGCCTCCGCCAGGAAGCGCTCGATCTCGTCGTCCTGGATGGGCGACTCATAGTCGTTGATTATCTCGACCTTCTCGGGCACGATGTCCAGCGCGTGCACCTCGTTGTGCTGCGAGAGCAGGACGGCGAGGGACAGGCCGACATAGCCGGTACCGGCGACAGCGATCTTCATGTCATTCTCCAATTGTCAAAGAACAATAATTCGCATGAAAAATGGCCCCTGTTACAGGGCCATGATTTCCTAAATGTTGTAGTAGCGCTTATACCACTTGGCAAAGGCCCTCAGGCCGTCCTCGAGCGGCGTCGCGGGCTTGTAGCCCAGGTCGCGCTGGAGCGCCGTGGTATCGGCGTAGGTGACGGGCACGTCGCCCGGCTGCATGGGCACGAGCTGCTTGTGGGCCTCAAAGTCGTAGTCGGCCGGGAGCACGCCCTCCTCCACCAGCACGCGTTGCAGCGTGTCGACGAAGTCGAGCAGGTTCTCGGGATGAGAGTTGCCGATGTTGTAGACGCGGTGGGCGGCGAGTGGCAACCCGTCCTCGCCCATCTCCACCTCGGGGGCGGCGTCCATAACTCGCCTCACGCCTTCTACGATGTCGTCGACGTAGGTGAAGTCGCGGCGGCAGTCGCCCATGTTGAAGATCTTGATGGTGTCCCCGCGGCGCAGCTTCTCGGTGAAGCCGAAGTAGGCCATGTCGGGCCTGCCCATGGGGCCGTATACCGTGAAGAAGCGCAGGCCGGTGGCCGGGATGGAGTAGAGCTTAGAGTAAGCAGCGGCCATGAGCTCATTAGACTTCTTGGTGGCGGCGTAGAGCGACACCGGCGAGTCGACGCGGTCCTCCTCCGAGAACGGCACCTTCTTGTTGCCGCCGTAGACCGAGCTGGAGCTGGCGTAGACCAGGTGCTTGACCGGGTGGTGGCGGCAGGCCTCGAGCACGTTGAAGAAGCCGACGAGGTTGCTCTCCAGGTAGGCGCGCGGGTTCTCGATGGAGTAGCGGACGCCCGCCTGGGCGGCGAGGTTCACAACGACGTTGAAGCCGTTCTGTGCGAACAGGCGCTCGATGAGGGCGGCATCGCACAAATCGCCGCGCACGAAGGTGAAGCAGCCGTTGGTATCCGCCTCGGCCAGCATGCGAAGTCGCGCGTCCTTGATGTCGGGGTCGTAGTAGCTGTTGAGGTTGTCGAGGCCAACGATAGTGTCGTTAGATTCCTCGAGCAGCTTCTTGACGAGGAACGCACCGATGAAGCCGGCAGCTCCAGTGACGAGAATTTTTCTAGTACCCATATGTACTCTCTTTCATAGTTAGGTTGGATTTCTAAAAATGCACCTTATGGTTAATATAGCCATCAGTTGCGTTGTCCCGCGGAATCACGCGACAAGGATTTCCCAGCACAATGGAGTGACTGGGAACGTCGCGGTTCACATATGCTCCAGGTGCAATCAATACGTCGTCCCCAACCGAAATCCTGCCGACTAAGGTAGCATTAACGCCGACCCAAACACAGTCTCCTATAACCGGGGCTCCCTCACGCTTTCCTCGATTTTCCTGGCCGATGGTCACACCCTTATGTAGGTTGCAATTGGAGCCGATGATGGCACCCGGATTCACTGTAATATTTAAAGCGTGGCCTAGGTAAAGACCAGGTCCGATATCGGTTGAACGGGATATTTCGAGCCCATATCTCTCGCGCATTCTCTGCAGCACCAATCTCCAGAAAGGGTTGGAAGAGTGCTGCGCAGCCCGAAACACCCATAGAAATCTGAGGGCGTGGTCAGTCAAAAATGAAGCATCTTCTCCATAGCGCAGCCAATCGGGGCACCCCCCCCGTTTTTGTTTTCCAAACATAAGTTCCTCAGCCAATCTATTAGAGAAATCTCGAGTGCAGCGAATTAAGTTGTTTGCGAGTCGACGGGAAAACCTCGCAGCACAGTGTGTAAACAATCACACACGCGATTATCCCAGCAATGGTCGGGAAACAGATACTATCAAGAACCCAGCCAGAGATGAACATCACAACGGAGCAAGCAAAAATCGGAAGCAGACGAGCAATCATTTTGCCAACAGGAAATTTAATAAAGGCTTTGAGGATGAAGACGTCGATTCCGATGGCGACCAGACGCAATAATGAGCTATAGAGCGCAAACTCATTAAAGTCGAGGGATGCAGCATAGTAAGTTACTGGAACCATGACTAGGAGATAGGAGACCTGCGAGGCAAAGGATAGCTTTGGTCTGCCCTTAGCTCTGAAGACCTCGCTCGCATAATAGCCGATCGGAATCACTACGGCACTGCTTAAGGCCCATAGACCGAACATCAAAGAGCCCTCAGACCACTGCGGTCCAAGCACGAGGGTAGTTACGAAGTCACGGTAAAGAAAAATCCCGAACCCCAGAGGCACGACAAACAAGGCGACCTTTTCCTGCATGTGGAAAAAGGCGAGCTGAAACGATTCATCGTCACTCTGCCTTCGAGATAGTTCAGCAAATAGCACGGGAGTTGTCGCACTCGTGATGATGCCCATGCCGGTATTGACCATCGAGATTGATGTCTTGTAAAGACCAAGGTAGTACGGAGTTAATAGGGAGCCTACGATGAAAGTTCCCATCCAGGACGTAAGCCAAATGGAAAACTGCTCGAGAAGCGTCCATGAACTGAAAGACAGCATCTCCTTTAGTTCGGCAAATGAGTAAAAGAGCGAAGGCTTCCAACTCGACTTAAGGGTCAAGACTAGAGCATTCACCAAGTTGCCGATAATAGTGCCGATCACAAGCGACCAGAAGTCGAAACCGAGAAGCGCTAAGGGTACAGTAACAAACAAGGGGACGAGGGCCACTGCGACCCTGACGACAAATAACTCCTTAAAGGCGAAGGCCCTGTGAAACAGCGCAAGCTGGATGCTGCTTAAGGCGGTAAGGGGAAGAGAAGCGCAAGCGACGATGAGGACGATTCCAAGGCCATCGTTGCCCACAAGGGCAGCAAGAGGCTCGTTGAATAAAGCTACGAGAGACCAGAGTGCTAAGGAGACGAACAAGTTCGTGATAAAGGCGACGTTTGCACTTCGGAAGAGATGGGCCTTGTTCCTGAACTCGTGCTGGATGAGGTACTTCTGAAATCCCGCATCTGAAAGCATGTCTGCGAAGCTCGTAACCATGGTAACGGTAGCCACAACACCGAAAGCCTCTGGCGCAAGAATATGCGCAAGGGCAATCTGGGTAAGCGGTGATATAAGCTTAACGACCACCTCGGTCACAAGGGACCATTTGGTAGCCGAAGAAGCCTTTTGGGTTAATTCGTCAGTCATCTTCCTTCAATCATTTTTTCCCAAAAGCTAAGCCAAGATCAATAAAGGAACCAAGTAGAAAGTCGTCGGCATCATCTATAGCGCCGAAACCGCCATCGCTGAAAAGCGTAAGTTCGCCGAAGATGAGTCTATCCCCCGCTAAATACCAATCAGCGCGCATTTCTGGGAACCCTTCGGTAAGAACTGAGCTGTAATTGAGCATCTCATGGAGTCTGGAAGGAGCAGGGATCTTATAATTGGACTTGGTTATGTCGTCCCATTCGAGATCAGGCAGGGAATCCCAACTTGGAGTGAAATAGTCGCACGTATGGTTGGAAAAACGCCCGCGATGAACTTCGATGAGTTTTGGTACGCCATTAAAACAGCTGACCTTATAGTCTGCCGGAGAGCTATCACGTTTCACAATGCCATGGACCCACAATATCGTCGATTCATTTTGGAAGAACCCCCCCCCCGATGCTATCGGGGAGTTGTATCCAAGAGCCGAGCTTTTCATCCCACAAGGAAGGGTCGAACTCCTCAAAACCACCGCCTGGGAAGAACGTCAGTTCTCCGAAGTAATACTGACCGGCAACCTCATAAAAGTCGGCCCGAACGAACGGAATCTCCTTTGATAGCAGCTCAGCGTCAGAAACCATTTGTTCCAAGCGTGCAGGTGCTTTCGGAGGAATGTCCGCGTTAGGATAATGCCTGGTAAACGGCAGATGGTTCCATTCGGGGTCGAAGAAATCAACGCGTAAGTCGCCCTCGGATCGATCGGTGCAAGTGAACTCGCAGCAGACCTTTCCATCAAAACACATAATCTTGTAATCAGTCAGATCGCTTTTGCCCTCAGCAGGATCAAGATACTCCTCGGCGAAAACACATGGTTTGACATCCTTATATGGCCACTCTCGGGTACGCCAGAAGTAATTGGTTTTAAGGTGCTTCGCCAATTTCTTCTTCGCAGCATCGAGGTCAAAGGTGCTTCGGTCGCTGCAGATGGCAACGCCTCCGCAATCGTGATTTGTCTTGAGGACGAAACGGTCAGGAAGATCCATGATATCGATATCCTCAACTTCCTCCCACATCGCGTAGGTCTTGGTGACATGCTCCTCGCCGATACGCTCCGCAACCCAAGGTTTCACTCGATACTTATCCACTAGAGTGTTATAAAGGGGGTTCTTATCATGCAATTTAAGCCACTGAAGCTTTTCATTGAATGTCTTTGGGTTTTTAAGATCAAGCTTTTCACCAACCGTCCCCCTAAACATTGCCTTTAGATGGGGCTCATCGGGGACCCAATTGGTGAGCCCATATCCAGCAGCAAAAACGTATGCTATCCAAGGGTTATTAATAAACTTTGAAAGCTTGTTCACTTGTAAACTCCTGAATTACTGTGGATGACTAAATTAAAGTTGCCATACTGTTGGCAAATAAAGCGATGGAGATAGGTACTACGAAATAAAAACTCAGCACTCGTCCATGTCTGCCAAAACAATGCATCATCAAATAAGGAATAAGAATGGCTAAGAAAATGGAATAATAAGAGAGAACACGTCCCATGATGACCATTGAATATGATGCAGCCTGGAGACACAGCGCTAGACTCAGCGCAAAAATAGAGACCTTCACCATTTGAGGACTTTTTTCGAAATCATTTGTATCCCGAAGCGCGTAAAGAACAACAACCGCCACAAATAAGAGAATGACAAGCATACTAAAGCTTCCGCCTTCAACATCATATTTAGAACCAACAAAATGAGCATACTGCGGAAAAATCTTTACAGCCACCATTGCCAAAGCGCGCCCGAGAGCAAGGAAGAGAAAGGAGACAGGAATCGCAATCTTAAGTAAGTGCATTACATCTATTTTTTTGTAAAACCAGAGAAGAGCGAAGCATATCGATGATGAATGGAAGGCCATGGCAAGAACTATGGTGAGAACAAATGGAATTGGTTTATTAGAGTCGATCCAACGAGTTGAAAATAAACAAATCGAAAGAGCAATCATCTGGCGGTAAACGCCTAAGCTATATGCAAAGAGGCTTAAAGCGCAGTAGATGAGAAAGCTGACATAGGGAGATTCGCTATAACGAATAAAAAAAATAAATACAAGCGGATAAATCAAGATAGCGATAACGAAAAAGAAAGCGTGGTCGGATAAATAGAAATGAGCGCAAATTTTCGTAAGCAGGAAGTAAAGTGGCTCATAATCGTATGGCCATACGAGCTTAGCAGTAAACACCTCACCCCACGAGATGCCTGCATAGTAATGTAAGGACCCGAGGTAGTTAGGATTGTCCGCTCCGACTGTAATATCACGGGCAGCCACGAAACAGATAAGGGCAACGCAAAGGCAGGCAGCGTACGGCGTCCAGTTAACATCCTTCAGCCCATTGCTCTTTCGGATATCTCCGCCCTCGCAAACGCCCCTATAGATAAGGGCAACGATTCCAGCAATAATGATAAAGGTTAAATATGGAATCATTTACTGTAACTCCCGAGCGTTATCGTCGGCTCCATAGACCAGGGTAACGAATCGCTTGACTTCTTCATTGATGTCATAACCGGCATCTGCCATCTGATTTCGTTTATCAACTCTTGCGGCTTCGCCAGCACACAACACCGAATTAACCCAAAGATCAGTATCGGTAAAGGGCAGGAACACAACATCGCCTGTGACATTTACTTCTTTCGTTACCGTGTCAGAAACGACGCAATGAAGGCCTGCGGCCTGAGCTTCAATTACGACATTTGGCATGCCCTCATATAATGATGGCAGAACGAAAACATCGAATGCAGACAGTAAAGCCGGGATATCAGAGCGCAGGCCAGTAAAAATGATATTCGAAAGTACTCCCAAAACTTTTGCTTTTTCACGTATATTGTGCTCGAGCTCACCCATACCCACCAACACGAGACGGGCGTCAGATTTTTGTTTTAGTAATTCAGCAAATACTTTAAGAAGGAATTCATGGTTCTTCTGAGCAGTAAAGCGCCCAACATGTCCAACAACAAGAGAATTGCCGTTTATTCCGAGTTCATTACGAATTGACGTACGCTTTTCATTTGAAAACTGAAATAGATTAAGGTCGAGAGCATTGTGAAGATATCGAACTTCGCCTCGTCTAATGGCTTTAGGACCAAAAGCATATTCGGCAGCAAGGTCAGAAGGTGCAATCTTTACATCTGCAATTGAGGTCAAAGGGCGTCGAATTGCTTTCTGAATAAACTGACCAATAACACCCTTGCCGTCACTGGCGTTACTTGAACGCATAGCAAGTCGAGAAGCACCCGCTTTCTTGGCAACCCAGAGATCTATTGCTGACAGTGCATCCGATCCAATGCGAAGCACGTTGGGACACCCATCATCACGAACCGCAAGTGTGAGCTCGCGTCGGTATGCAGAAAAATCTTTCGTTTTACGAGTGATTCTAAAAACTCTGCCTCCAAGGCGTTCGATTTCGTTTTCGTAATAGCCTCGCTTATCGCCGGAAACAACAAAGTCCATCTGATAACGCGTTCGATCTAGCTGACGATACATCTTCATTAAGAATGTTTCAGCTCCACCTGCGTCCATATTCGACACAATGCAAAGCAGTCGTTTTGGATTATTGGTTGTGCACATCGAAATCGCTTTCAACAAGATGCTTAAATTTCCTCAAGCCTGCTTCATACGCGTAGTCATGCCCTTTGCGAAGGCAAGATTCCTTCATTGCAAGTAATTGTTTAGGCAGATCAGGATTAAGAAGTACGTCCAGTAACGCATCGCGATTAAAGAATTCATACGTCACACCCGTTTCGCCTTCTTTGATCATCTCGGCATAACTTGGCCATCGCGACGCAATCACGGGGATACCGGCACAGTAAGCATCGACCACGGTACCCGGGACGCCCTCGCCCAGGCACCTCGTAGGAAAGGCCAAGGCGAGGTACCCGTTAAGGACAGACGTGCTCTCTCCTGCAGGCGCTACGCCCTTGTAGGCAACTTCAGAGATGTCGCAGCCGGCAATCAGTGCATCAAAGTGCTCCTTGTACTCGGGCAGCACATTTCCGTAAATATCAAGTTTGAAGGCGATGCGACCAAGACGGCCGTTCGCCTCGCGAACGGCCCACACGACATCATCGATGCCCTTGTCCTCATAGATCCGGGAGAAAACTGCTAAAGGCCATGGCTCACTGGACGGCCGCTCAAGCTCGGAGGACTCCAGCAAAGGCAGGCGCTTGTAGTTATATACGACAAGCACGTTGTCGAAGCCTTGCTCTATGAGCAGATCTTTAACTCGGTCGGACTCAACGAGTATCGCATCGAATGATTTGAGCTTTTTAGTGAGGAAAGACTGTCCAGCGATAAACTCGGCGAGCCACCCACCGACAACCGAGTACACGGCTTTGCAGCCATATCGATTTCGCAGGAAAACGAGCAACGGTGCGAAAATCTTCACCCCGTTGTGTGCCGGGAGCATAACGAGGACGTCCGCGAACTTCGCGAGCTCGCTACATTCGCGCAGAAGGGCAAACGGATGCTTCTGCCATCCACGTGTGTCGACAAAGCGGACATTCTCATTCCCGCAGACATCGCTTAGGAGCTCACGGACCGTACGAGTCTTAACGATCTGGCCGTCCGCCATGTCAAGCCCCTCGGCGAAGTGACCGATAATGCCCATCCTTTTTATGTGTCTAATCATTTCCATCTATAGAAAGCCTTGCTTGTTCATTCACAGTTGTTAACGTACTTCATCTTCTTGTACGCACCAAAAACCAGATTTATGAATGTCCTCCAGCAAGCGAGCGGAGCGCACATGCCTTCGCCCTCGTGCCAAAGTACGTAGAGATGAGCGACCTGGCCCCTGAATCCAACGCCGTGCGAAACGGACGAGGTTCTCACCCGATATCGCCCGAGAACCTCGGGCAGCAGCAGACAGTCCGCCTTGGCAGAAACCTTCAGCCACATGGCGTAGTCGTTGTGCTTCTTCAGGTCCGCGATCTGCACCATGCCAATCTTCCGCCTGTCGTACATCACGGTCAGGCAACCCGGCCAGCAGTAGCGGCGCATGCCGGCGCGCGTTATGCGCTTCGGACCCGAGTAGCGACGCCTCAGAGGTCTTCCGCCCTCGTCAATCGTCTCATACTCCGCGTACGAGAAGCTGCAGCCGTTTTTGCTCATGAACGCCAGCTGCTTCTTGAGCTTCTCCGGCTTCCAAAGGTCATCGCTGTCCAGAAAGGCAACCCAATCGCCCTTAGCCTCTCGAAGCGCGCGGTTACGCGAGCACGCTGCGCCCGAATTGAGCTCATTCGAGAAAACGTGGATTCGCGGGTCATCCTTGGCTATAGCCTCGGCGATGGCGACGGTACTGTCCTTAGAGCGGTCGTCAACGACTAGCAACTCCCAATCGCCATATGTCTGCGACTGCACGCTTTTTATACTCTCCGCGATAAAGCGTTCAGAATTGTACGATGGCATCATAATGGATACAAGGCCGAACGCCTTGACGCCTTCGCTCACAGGATCACGACCGTTTCGTTCAATAATTTCTTTGCCTGTGCTTGCAGGTCGTCGTACTTCTCACGAGTCACGCGCTTCTTAGCGAGCAAGTAATCGCCGTAATCGGCGGCGGTAGCCATTCCGTCCTCGGTAATGCCCTCCTGTTTCACGAAGGCTTTGGCAAGGGTCTTGAAGAAGATGGCGACATCACCCGCGAATGTGATGTGCTCGATATAGTCCAAGTCGTAGGCTAACTTGTCATCCCAGGCAATTGCATTGCGCCCGTTCACCTGAGCAAGACCAGAAAGGCCGGGGCGCACGCAATGGCGCCGGCGCTGTTCTGGCGTCATGAAGACCATATCGCGAACCAGCTGAGGTCTCGGTCCGATGATGGCCATCTCTCCAAGTAAGATATTGAACACCTCTGGCAGTTCGTCCAGACTTGTCGCGCGCAATGCCTTACCAAACTTTGTCAGACGCACCTCGTCAGGCAAAAGGTTGCCGCTTTCATCACGCTCATCGGTCATCGTACGAAACTTATAAAGGTTAAAGATTTTCTCGTTCTTACCCGGTCGTGGCTGTCTGAACAGCACTGGCCTGCCGAGCTTGACTTGCACCAGCAATGCGACAACAGCCAGTACCCACCAGAATAAAATCAAAAGTATAAGTGAAAGGCAAAGATCTATTGCTCGTTTGCCAAATCGCTGATAGAACGACTCGTTACCCAGCCTACTCAAAACAACGCCTAATCACATCGATGATAACGTCCTGCTGCTCGGGAGTCATCTTGTTGTCGGAGGGCAGACAGAGACCACGATGGAAGATATCGGCGCCAATATCCAAAGGCAAGCCATCTGTACCCGTTGCACCGCCGGAAATATACGCGTTGGTCTTAGCTCGACCATTGCCCTCGCGCGTCACGAAAGCATTCATGCGATAAATAGGCTGCATGTGCATAGGCTTCCATATTGGACGACCCTCGGCGTTAATGGCGGCAATAGCCTCAAGAATCTCGGTGGGGCAGCTCTTGCCAGGCTCGCTTACGTAAAGTGCCTCACTCTCGCCTCGAACCTGTTTACACATTGCGTCAGAGTCTATCAGCAGGCAAGAAAGCCAGAAGTTAGGCTCACAAACGTTAGGGTCATAGGGGTTCATGCTCACCGGCAGACCCTTAAAGCCCCCTTTGTAACGCATGTAAATAGCCTTCTTTTGGGCAATATGCTCCTCCAGATACGGAATCTGCCCACGCACGACACCGGCAATTACATTGCTCATGCGATAGTTATAGCCAAGCTCCTCATGCTGGTACCAGGGAGCGGCTTCGCGCGACTGGGTCGACCATTTGCGAGTTTTATCGGCTGCCTCTTTACTATCAGTTAAAAGCATGCCGCCAGCGGAACCGGTAATGATCTTATTGCCGTTAAAGCTAATGGCGCTGATGTCACCAAACGTACCAGTCTGACGACCCTTATACGTGGCGCCAAGTGACTCAGCAGCATCCTCAACAAGGACAGCCCCGTGCGCATCGCAAATTGAACGAAGCTCTTCGACTTTGCCAGGCGTTCCGTAAAGATGAGCCGCCACAACGACCTTTGCAGTCGGATGCAGTTCGAAGGCTTTTTCAAGAGCGACGGGATCCATATTCCAGGTGTCACGCTCGGTATCGATAAATACAGGAACACCGCCCTCGTAAACAACTGGGTTCACTGTAGCGTCGAACGTCATATCGCTGCAAAGGACCTCATCACCGGGCTTAATTCCAGCGAGCTTCATGGCAAGATGCAGCGCAGAAGTACCGCAAGAAAGGGCAACGGCATAGCCGCAACCAATCTTTTCGGCCATTTGGCGTTCGATTTCGTTGATATTCTCCCCTACCGTCGACATCCAGTTGGTCTCATACGCCTCGGTAATGTATTTGAGCTCATCGCCGTGCATGGTCGGCGAGCTAAGCCAAACTTTATTCTCGAAGGGTTTAATGTCCATGGTGGCTCCTTATCCCTAATCGTTAAACTGCGGATGATACGTAGGTACAACCTCGGCGAGAACGGATTTAACCGTGTCGTTATCCTTGTCGAGGCATTCATGAAGCTTCTCGAGCTTGTCTTTGATCTCTTCCATCTTGTCGGCCTCGGCTGTTGAAATGCGAATCTCGGAATGCTCGGTAGGCAGGAGCTGCTCGTTGTCCATAAGGAGCTCCTCGTACATCTTTTCGCCAGGACGCAGGCCGACTTCTTTGATCTGGATATCTTTGCCAGGCTTAAGACCGCTCAGCGTAATAAGGTTGATGGCAAGGTCGTAGATCTTGACCGGCTCACCCATGTCCAGAACAAAGATCTCGCCGCCATGAGCAAGTGCACCAGCAGTAATGACCAACTTACTAGCCTCGGGGATGGTCATGAAGTAACGCGTGATGTCCTTGTGCGTAATGGTGATAGGGCCACCCTCACGAAGCTGGCGCTTAAACAGCGGAATAACCGATCCATGACTACCCAGAACATTGCCAAAGCGAACAGCCGTAAAGATGGTCTTACTGTTTGCCGCGTAATACTGAACGATCATCTCGTCCATACGCTTGGTGGCACCCATTACGTTAGTGGGATTAACGGCCTTATCGGTGGAAATCTGCACATAGTGACTGCACTGGTACTTGTCGGCAAGGCGCACGACGTTGAGCGTGCCAAAAACGTTATTCTCGATTGCCTCGCGGGCGTTGTGTTCCATAAGAGGAACGTGCTTGTGGGCTGCAGCGTGGAAAACAACTTGCGGATGGTACTTCTCAAAGACTTTGGTAATCGCGGGGAGATGCGTAATGGAGCCGATATAGACTTGAATATCAGTGCCTTGATCATGAGCGGTCTTGATGATGTCGTGATACAGCTCATAGGTAGTGTTCTCGTAAATGTCGAACAACACGATTTGCGCAGGCTTTGCCGGAAGCAGCTGACGTACAAGCTCTGAGCCAATAGATCCGCCGCCGCCCGTGACCAAAATGCGCTTACCGGTAACATAGCCCATCTGGTTAAGGTCAAGAGACTTCTCCTCACGAGAAAGCAAGTCGCTGATCTCGACCTCACGAAGAGCAACCCTGCCTACACAATCCTGCGGAATATCGCGAACATTGGGGAGCGTGAGAACCCTAAGACCTGTCTTCATGCACAGGTCATAGATACGCTGACGCTCTTCATGCGTAGCGCTAGGAATTGCCACGACAATCTGTTCTGCTTCGCAATCGTGCGCAATAGTAGGGATATCGGCGCAAGTACCGTAGACCTTAACGTCATGAATTCGCTGATTTTGCTTATTGGGGTCATCGTCAACTACGGCAACCGGATCACCGATCATATCGGGGTCTCCGTTGAGCATACGTTTGATGGAAAGTGAGCCGGTCTCCCCTGCTCCTACGATGAGCGTACGCGGGAGATGCGCATCGGAATTGCTTTTAAAGCGCCAGAGCTGGCTACCATAAATGGCGCGAATGGCAAAACGGCCGCCACCGCAAATAATGAGGACGACAGCCCATGCCATAACGTCCTCACGAAGGGTCATACCCTTGCCAAATAACACGTTAAAGATAACGTCGCCAATGACTGAGCCTACCGTTACAGCAGCAACAATACGTCCAGCCTCAGAAATGCTCGCATAGCGCCACAAGCTGCTATACATATGAAAGAACCAAAAGACGACAACGTTAACAAGCGCAAGCACAAGAATAGCCGGGCATGCACCAGCTGCTCCGCTGAGCGTCGCCCAATGCTGCGTTCCCCACGATGCAATAAACACGGCAATAAAAGTTGCAGCAATGTCATATGCCATCAACATATACGGCTCGAAGGGGCTCAGCTTCCCCTTTTGCTTTGCACTCTTGGATTCGGTGTTCAAGATCCGCTCTTCTCTCTCCCTATTAATCCCGTTATCCCCGCCCCGGGGATCCCCTTTGCCCCTTTGAGCAGCCGCCCGCAGTTAGGCGATTGCCTTTTTAAGGTTTCGCATTGCGCGCTGCTCGTTTGAAAGCACCGCGAGGCCAACGCGGGTGGTTACGCGTCGGCCGCACAGGTCGAGCTCCAAATAAGCAGTGCTCTTGCGTCTGTTAATGGTTTTGATGAGGCCTTCGTGGCCCAGCAGCGGACCTGCCGTTACTACGACCTGGTCACCGTCTTTTAGGGCCTCGCTCATGGGCACTACGCGGTCTCCCCTATGCGTAAAGCCGCCAATAAGTTGGACCTCTTCTTTTGCCAGCGGCACAAACTGACCGTCCTGGGATAACACCCGGGCAAAGTCGTCCATGCGCAGCAGATACTGTTGCACGGTGCGGGGGTCTGCCGTATCGCAGATAAGATAACCGGGAAAGAGCGGCTTGGTCGTACAGACCCATTCGCCGTGTACTTTGATCTCGGTTTGAAATTGGGGATAAAAGAGCTCCTGCATGGCGCTCGCCGGCACCATACGCTCGATGCGCTCGCGCATTACGTCTTCGCGACCGTTAATGACCTGGATCACATACCACACGAGCACCACTCCCCTTACTGTCTTACGTGTGGCTCACGGGGTTTGGGTATGGCTTCGCCAGGGCGCTTGTGCGCGGAGGCGCTCCATATTCAAACCCTGAGCCCAGTTAGACAAGCACGTGGCTCTGCCCCACCGTGAACGGTATGTATGAAAGCAGCGCTGAAGCTGCAGGCTCGTATCGCAAAATTGCCTACAACCTCAGCTGGCTGCGTGCGAGCCAGTCAAGATAGTTCAAAACTGGTCCGCACGCAAACAGCTGAAGACTGCTGCTGTTTGTCATGACAATAAATTCTACTCCCCAATGCGAGCTTATAAAAACAGTCACAAAAGGAAGTGCAAAATCGCACATGACAATCCATATTGGAGCTCGTGGTGTTTCTGGCACCGCCGTTACGGCCGGATGCTGATCGACCCTGCGCTTTGTGGCTTGCTGGAGCCATGAGCACAGTTGAACTCATGTAACGTTAGGTATCCTAGCACAAGCTGTTAGTGAAACTGATTTGGGCTGCGTTGGACAACATATCGTTCATTTGACGTGCTTAAGGGGGTGTTTTGGGATGTTGTTCACGTTGACCCAGGTTATTGGGGTGCGAGCGGTGGTTAGGGATGCTCCTGAAGCCCGAATTGACCAGCGAGGCGTACTGGTAATCGCCTTTGTCTAACAAACTATGTACAGACATGGGAAATAAATTGTGCAACTTTTTGTTGGCGTAGGTAGGGTTTGTGGCGTATGGCGTTTTCGCATGAAAAAAGGCCTTCGGAATACCGAAAGCCTTTGCATTCACAATGGTGGAGACGAGGGGGATCGAACCCCTGACCTCTTGACTGCCAGTCAAGCGCTCTCCCAGCTGAGCTACGCCCCCGTGACGAGGAGATACTATAGGGGAAGTTGGCGCGGCGTGCAAGGACTTTTTTGGGTCAGATTCTAAATGCCTATTGATATAGGTAAGCGATGGCGGTGCCGGTGTGGACTTGGATCGTGGCTGTTGACCTGACTATGTTGCTGATGCCCGTGTCGGCCAACAGGCCCAGCGGGCTGTGCTCTAGCTCCCATTCTAGGCCGTGTTCGCTTACCTCGGTGTTGGGGGCAATGGCGATGATGGAGAACGTCTTGCCTTCGGCGCCTTCGATGGCCCATGATTCTCCTGCGCGAAGGATGCGGGAGACTACCTTGTCCTCGGCAATCCAGACTGGGGCGCCCTCGTAGCCTGCGAGCAGGCCCAGTACGGAAAGCTCCATATCCGGGCGGCCGCCCGTGGCGCAGGTCGCAACCACTTCGGCACCCGGCCAGCGACGGCCGACGGAATTGAGCGCCAACGCCAGATCGGTATAGTCCTTGTAAGGGTCGTGGCGCTCTACCTCAAAGGCTTCGGCGGCATCGACCAACGCACGGCCTGCGTCGCTCACCGTATCGGCATCTCCTACATATACGTCGCAGCCCAGCCCCGCGACCAGCAGCGCGTCGAGTCCGCGGTCCACGGCGACAACGTGGTCGCACTTCCCTACTAGCCTACGCAACAGATCCGCGCTCGCCACCATGGGCGAGCCGCAGACCACTAATACCTTGCAAGCCACGGCCCTCGCCTATCCCTCAAACGTAAGTACGCTGGCCAGATCCAGGTCCTTGTAGCTATCGATAAAGATATCGCAGTTGTCGCGGACCTCGTCGCGCTCCATGCGCCCTTTCGGATCATAAATACCCACACGCTTAAAGCCCGCCGCGCCAGAGCTCTTAAGGCCAAAGACGGCGTCCTCGAACACCCAGGCGCGCTCAAACCTGTGCCCATGACGCTCCTCCAGACGGCGCAGCGCCAGCTCGTACACATCGGGGAATTGCTTGGAACGCCCCGCCTCGCCCGTCGTGGTAACAAACTCCATGTACGCGTCGAGCCCGGCGCCCGCAAGCGCAGACTTAACCAGCTCGGCCGGCGTGGACGTGGCAACGCACAAGGCAATGCCCGCCGCCTTCGTCTGCTCCAAAAATGCCAGGAGCCCCTCGCGCGGCGGCACCTTGGAGTACCCATCGATCAGGATGTCGCTCAGCTCGCGATACAGCTCCTCGCCATTCGCTCCAATGCCCCAGGTGTCGTGGTAGGCCTGGCACTCGTCCTCGAGCGACAAATGCTCAAACTGGGCAAAATCGTCGACCGTCACGTCAACTCCGTGGCGGTGCAATAACTCGGGCTGGGCATAGGCCCAAACGGGGGTGCTATTAACCAGCGTGCCGTCGCAATCGAAAATAAAAGCGACATTGGGAGCGGCGGTCTGGGACATAAATGTACCTTTCGATGTCAAATGGTAAACAACCTGCTAAAAACGTTTTACCAAACGTCAAACCAACAATCAAAAAACCCTTATTGTTAAAACTGTCAAGAGTTTTACCATCGCAATTCTGCCAGTGGTCTAAACATGGCGCTTACCGATTAAACGCCGCCCAAAAACCACTTTCCTTCATAAAAGTAACGTACAGGTGTTATCGTAGTTTCTGCTGAAAGTTCCACCGAGCACGCGAGGTGGAACGAATCATAGAACTATCGCCGTCCCTTCGATTCGTGCAGCCTTGGACCTTTCGCATCTAGTCACCAAGGCAACACGCTGCCGCGTCATGATGGGATCAAACGTGAGCGATACAAAGCTAAAGCCAACGGCTAAAAAGCCCGCAACCCGTAAAGCCGCCCCGCACGCACCGGAGCTCACCAAGGACGATGTCTATCTATTTGGCATCGGCACGTGGGAGCGCAGCTGGGAAAAGATGGGCGCGCACCCCGACACGCAGAACCGTACGCGCGGCTGGCGCTTTTGCGTTTGGGCGCCCGATGTAAAGAGC
This sequence comes from Collinsella sp., assembly GCA_019414365.1. GTDB lineage: Bacteria > Actinomycetota > Coriobacteriia > Coriobacteriales > Coriobacteriaceae > Collinsella. Next base: position 23,820 of record DXMC01000020.1, on the reverse strand, counting down.
GTGCATGTCATTGGCGAATTTAACGACTGGGATGAAGAAGCCAACCCGCTGGTGCCCGTGCATACGAGCGCTATTTGGGAAGGCTTTATTCCTGGCGCAGAACAAGGCCAGCTCTATAAATATTTAATCGAGACCAACGAGGGCGAAAAACTGTACAAGGCCGATCCGTACGCCTTCAAGGCCGAGTGCCCTCCGGGTACCGCTAGCGTGCTGTGGACCCTCGATGGCTACAAATGGAACGACGCCGCATGGCTCAAGCGCCGCGCCGGCCACAACCACATGTCGCAGCCCCTTAACATCTACGAGGTGCATATTGGCTCGTGGAAGCGCCACGGCGACGCGCCGCAGGGCGAGCCGGACGAGTATGGCAACTATCCCGGCCCCATGGATCCCTTCCCCGCGCAGCGCGGCGAGTTTTACACCTACGACGACCTGTCGGTGGAGCTCGTGGACTACGTGCGCGACATGGGCTATACGCATATCGAGGTCATGCCGCTCATGGAGCATCCCTTCGATGGCTCCTGGGGCTACCAGACGACCGGCTACTATGCCGCCACGTCGCGCTATGGCGACCCGCAGCAACTCATGCACTTTATCGATGCGTGCCACGAGGCCGGCATCGGCGTGATCATGGACTGGGTGCCCGGCGGTTTTTGCGCCGACTCCCACGGCCTTGCCACCTTTAACGGCCACATGCTGTTTGAGCACGAGATTCACCCCAACTGGGGCACGCACAAGTTCGACTTCGCCCGTGGCGAGGTCCGCTCCTTCTTGGTCTCCAACGTACTGTATTGGCTCGAGAACTTCCATGTTGACGGCATTCGCATGGATGGCGTATCCAGCATGCTGTACCTCAACTTTGGCATCGATGATCCCGGCCAAAAGAAGTTCAACAAGTACGGTACCGAGGAGGACCTGGACGCCAGCGCGTTTATCCGTCAGGTCAACTGCGCTGTGGAGGCGCACTTCCCCGACGTGATGATGATGGCCGAGGAGTCCACCGCGTGGCCGCTCGTGACCTACCCGCCGCAGGACGGCGGCCTGGGCTTCCACTACAAGTGGGACATGGGCTGGATGAACGACACCCTGCACTACATGCAGACCGATTTTCCGTGGCGCCCCGGCAACCACGGGCTGCTCACGTTCTCCATCATGTATGCCTTTACCGAGAACTTTATTTGCCCGCTGAGCCACGACGAGGTCGTCCACGGTAAATGCTCGCTGATCGGCCGTATGCCGGGCGACTGGTGGCGTCAGTTTGCCGGCCTGCGCACGCTCGCCTTCTACCAGATGACGCACCCCGGTGCCAAGCTCAACTTTATGGGCAACGAGATCGGCCAGTTTATTGAGTGGCGCTACTACGAGTCCATCCAGTGGTTCCTGACCGAGGAGTACGAGACCCACCGTCATCATCAGGCGTTTATCAAGGCGCTCAACCACCTGTACACCGCCGAGCCCGCCCTGTACGAGCGCGGCTACACCGACGACGGCTTTACCTGGATTGACGCGGACAACTCCAAGCAGTCCATCGTGAGCTTTGTGCGCCAGGGCGAGGACGTCGATGACGATCTGGTGATCCTGATCAACTTTGACCCGGCGAGCTACGAGAGCTTCCGTGTTGGCGTGCCGCGCGAGGGTGACTGGGAGGTCATCTTCGATTCCGACCGTCCCGAGTTTGGCGGCAGCGGCTATGCGGGCGAGGAGCCTTACACCTGCTCGAGCGAGCCCTATCCCTGGAACGGGCAGATGGACTCCATTGAGATTAAGGTGCCTGGCCTGGCAGGCGTGGTGCTTAAGCGCCGCGGTCCCAGCAGCTATAAGCCGCCGATGGTCAAGGAGCCCAAGGCTGCGCCCAAGAAGCGCACGTCCTCGGTGAAGCCTAAGCCTGCGGCTGCCAAGAAGGCTCCGGCTAAGGCGAAGGCCACGACGACCAAGGCCAAGGCTGCCGCAAAGCCCGCTGCTAAGGCCGCAGCCAAGAAACCGGCTGCCAAAAAGGCCGCTACCAAGGCCAAGTCTGCTTCTGTTAAGCCGTCTGCCAAGGATGCGTAACAAAACCGTTACAGCTGTAATTACCCGCCCCGACGGGGCGTAGGATACAAGTCATAACCGTTCCGGGAGAAACATCCCCGGGGGAAAGGAACGTATGAATAAGATCTTCGACAACAAGCAGGAGTTTACCGAGCTCTATCGCGATGCCGTCATGAGCATTAGCGGCAAGAGCGTCGAGGCCGCCAGCGACCTGGACCGCTTTAACGCCCTGGCCAAGCTCGTGGCCGAGAAGGCCCGCACCGTTGCCACCAAAAGTGACGCCCGCGCCACCGCCGAGGGCAAGAAGCGCGTGTACTATTTCTCGATCGAGTTTTTGATCGGTCGCCTGCTCGACAACTACCTGCTCAACTTTGGCGTGCGCGACATGGTCGCCGAGGCGCTCGACGACATGGGCTTTGACCTGTCCGTCATCGAGAACCAGGAGCCCGATCCGGCTCTGGGCAACGGTGGCCTGGGCCGTCTGGCAGCGTGCTTCCTGGATTCCATGGCAGCCGAGGGCATTGCCGGCTACGGCAACGGCATGCGCTACCGCTACGGCCTGTTTAAGCAGGAGATCGTCAACGGCAGCCAGGTCGAGGCCACCGACGAGTGGCTCACCCACGGCTATCCCTGGGAGGTCCGTCGTCAGGACAAGGCCGTGACCATCAAGTTTGGTGGCCATGTTGAGGGCTTTGAGGAGAACGGCCGCACGTTCTACCGCACGGTGGACACGCAGGACATCCTGGCTGTCCCTTATGACATCCCCGTGGTGGGCTATGCCGGCGAGACCGTCAACAAGCTGCGCGTCTGGGCCGCCGAGCCGGTCGAGGAGCACTTTGACCTTGAGGCATTCAACCGCGGCGACTACGCCCTGGCCGACGCCGAGCGCGCCGAAGCCGAGGCCATCAGCGCCATCCTCTACCCCAACGACGCCGGCGAGCACGGCCGTCTGCTGCGCCTGAAGCAGGAGTACCTGTTTGTTTCGGCCGGTATCTACAGCCTGCTCGACACCTTTGAGAAGGAGCACGGCGCGAACTGGGAGCTGCTGCCGCAGTTTGTGGCCATCCACACCAACGATACCCACCCCGCCATGTGCGGCCCCGAGCTCATGCGTATCCTCATCGACGAGAAGAAACTCGAGTGGGACGACGCCTGGAACATCGTGACGCAGGTCGTGAGCTACACCAACCACACCATCCTGCCCGAGGCCTTGGAGAAGTGGCCTATCGGCACGTTCTCCAAGCTCCTCCCCCGCGTGTACCAGATCATCGACGAGATCAGCCGTCGTTGGCACGAGTCGTTCGACACCACGAAGGAGGGCTGGCAGGAGCGTCTGCGCCAGACCGCCATCCTGTGGGACGGCGAGATTCGCATGGCCAACCTGTCTGTGATCTGCAGCCACAGCGTCAACGGCGTGGCCAAGATCCATTCCGACATCATCAAGAACATCGTGCTCAAGGACTTCTATGCCCTGACGCCCGAGAAGTTCAACAACAAGACCAACGGCATCTCGCACCGTCGCTTCTTTGCCGAGGCCAACCCCACCTACGCCAAGCTCGTGACCGAGGCCATTGGCGATGGCTGGCTGAAAGACGCCTTTGAGCTGGAGAAGCTCAAGGAGTTCCAGAACGACACAGAGTTCCTTAAGGCCGTTGGTGCCTCCAAGCGCGCTAACAAGGAACGTCTGGCCGCCTACGTTAAGGCCGAGACTGGCTTGGTCATTGACCCCAACACCGTCTTCGATGTCCAGGTAAAGCGCTTCCATGCCTACAAGCGCCAGCTCATGAACATCATGAAGGTGATGGACATCTACAACCGTCGCATTGCCGATCCCAACTTCCACGTGACGCCGACGACCTTCATCTTTAGCGGCAAGGCTGCCTCGAGCTACACCTTTGCCAAGGAGACCATCCGCCTCATTAACTCCGTGGCCGACGTCATCAACAACGACGCCCGCGTCAACGAGGTCATGAAGGTCTGCTTTATCCCCAACTTCCGCGTGAGCAACGCCCAGCTCATCTACCCCGCCGCCGAGATCTCGGAGCAGATCTCCACGGCCGGCAAGGAGGCCTCGGGCACGTCCAACATGAAGCTCATGATGAACGGCGCCATTACGCTGGGTACCCTCGACGGCGCAAACATCGAGATCGCCGACCTGGCCGGCCGCGAAAACGAGGCCATCTTTGGCCTGACCGCCCCCGAGGTCGAGAAGCTCTGGGCATCCAACAGCTACTTTGCATGGGATACCCTCAACGGCGACCGCGAGCGCCTGGGCCGCGTGATGGACGAGCTCAAGGACAACACCTTTGCGGGTCTTTCGGGCAACTTCGAGAGCATCTACAACGAGCTCATGAACAACAACGACCCCGACCTGGTCATGGCTGACTTCCGTAGCTACGTGGATGCATGGGAGAACCTCACGGGCAGCTACGGCGACCAGGAGACCTGGAACCGCAAGGCCCTGCTCAACACCGCCTCGAGTGGCTGGTTCTCGTCCGACCGCACCATTCGCGAGTATCGCGACGAGATCTGGCACGCATAAAGCGCGCGAGCTCCCTTTGCCGCACGGCATTACTCGACGGGCGTGACAGTGCGCCGCGCCCGTCGCTAATGGGTTAGGAACATCGATGACAGAAGGAGAAATCGATGAGTAAGAAAGAATGCATCGCGATGCTCCTCGCAGGAGGACAGGGCAGCCGATTGGGGGCACTCACCCAAAAGATCGCCAAGCCGGCGGTTAGCTTTGGTGGCAAGTTCCGCATTATCGACTTTTCGCTGTCCAACTGCTCCAACTCGGGCATCGACACGGTGGGCGTTCTGACGCAGTACCGTCCCTACCTGCTGCATGCCTACGTGGGCTCCGGCGAGGCGTGGGATCTGGACAGCCGCGACGGCGGTGTGTCGATCCTGCCGCCGTACGAGACGCAGACCGGTGGCGCATGGTATGCGGGCACGGCCGACGCCATTACGCAGAACCTCGACTACATCAAGGCCAACGACCCCAAGTACGTCCTGATTCTTTCGGGCGATCACCTGTATCGCATGGACTACCGCAAGATGCTCAAGACGCACATTGAGAACAACGCCGACCTCACGGTGAGCGTTATGCCCGTGCCGTGGGAGGAGGCCAGCCGCTTTGGCATCCTGACCACCGACCCCGAGGACGGTCGCATCACCAAGTTTACCGAGAAGCCCGAGAAGCCCGATTCGAACCTCGCCTCCATGGGCATCTACATCTTCTCGGCCGACGTTCTGATCAAGGCGCTCGAGGAGGACGCTCTGGATCAGCGCTCGAGCCACGACTTTGGCAAGGACATCATCCCCAAGCTGCTCGGCGAGGACAAGCGCCTGTACAGCTACGAGTTCCACGGCTTTTGGAAGGACGTCGGCACCATCGCCAGCTTCCACGAGACCTCGATGGACCTGCTGGGCAACAACCCCGAGTTCGACCTCTTTGACAAGAGCTTCCCCATCATGTCCAACGTCACCACGCGTCCGCCGCACTACATTGGCCCGGACGGCCGCCTGGACGACTGCCTGGTCTCCAATGGCTGCAAGATCTACGGCACCGCTCGCCACTCGATCCTTTCGACCGATGTCATCATCGAGGAGCGCGCCGTGGTCGAGGACTCCGTGCTGCTGCCGGGTGCGCACGTTAAGAGCGGCGCGCACATCTGCCGCGCAATTTTGGGCGAGAACTCCACGGTCGAAGAGGGCGTGAAGCTCGGCTCTGTCGATACCACCAAGGATACGGCTGTCGTTGGAAATGACGTCGTTATCGGGAAGGGGGAATGATCCGATGATCAATCGCAAGGCCATCGGTTACATCACCGCTAACTACTCTTCGACCTACGGCAGCGTGCTGCTCAAGGACCGCCCCATCGCGTCCGTCCCGTTTTTGGGCCGCTACCGCCTAATCGACTTTCCGCTGTCCAACATGATGAATGCCGGCATTAAGACCGTCGGCGTCGTCATGCCGGGCAACTACCGCTCCCTGATCGACCACGTCGGTTCGGGCAAGGACTGGGGCCTCGACCGCAAGAAGGGCGGCCTGTTCATGGTCCCCGGCAACGCGTATGGCACCACCAAGGGCGGCATGCGCTTCCTGCTGCGCGACATCATCTCCAACAAGACGCTGTTCCAGCGCTCGGAAATGCCCTACGTGGTCATGATGGGCACCAACATCGTGTTCAATCTGGACCTCAACACCATCATCGAGGCGCACGAGAACTCCGGCGCCCAGATGACCGTGGTGTACTGCAAGGCCACGCGCAACATCGAGGACGAGACCAAGCTCGACATTAACGAGAACGGCCGCCTGACCGGCGTGAGCACCGGCGTGGCGTACGGTGATAACGCGTCCATGGACTGCTGCATCATCAACCGCCAGACGCTGCTCGAGATCATCGACCATTACCAGGCCGCCGACTATCTGGACCTGCTCGAGGCACTCCAGGGCGACTTTGGCAACATCGACGTGTGCAGCTACGAGTACAAGGGCGAGGTCGTGGGCGTGTTTAGCGAGAAGTCGCTGTACCGCCGCAGCATGGACCTGCTTGATCCCGCTCAGGCTGACCAGCTCTTCGTTCCCGAGCGCCCGATCCTGACCAAGGCCCACGACGTGCCGCCTTCGCGCTACGCGACCGGTAGCCACGCCTGCAACTCGATCATCTCGGCCGGCTGCATCATCAAGGGCACCGTGCGCAACTCGATCCTGTCGCGCGGCGTCGTGGTCGAGGAAGGCGCCTCGGTGACCAACTCGATCATCAACCAGAGCTGCATCATCAAGAGCGGCGCACGCGTCGAGAACGCCATCCTGGACAAGAACAACGTGGTTCCCACCAACACCGAGCTTCGCGGTACGCCCGAGAACATCCTGGTGCTGGGCAAGGCCCCGTTAACTTCCGATACCACCATCGTGCGCTAACGTTGGCACCGCAACATCGCTCGTAACATGCAGAATAGCCGCCCGGTTCGCGCCTGGCGGCTATTCTCGAATAACAACATGGGAGACAATATGGCTGATTCCAGCAAAAAGATGCAGATCGTGTTTGCCTCGGCCGAGTGCGCACCGTTTGTTAAGACCGGTGGCCTAGGCGACGTGGCGGGCTCGCTGCCCGCGGCGCTCGTGCGCGCCGGCGCCGAGGTCATCGTCATGGTGCCCAAGTACGCCACCATCAAGGACGAGTACAAGGCGCAGATGGAGCACTTCTCCGACTTTTACGTGAGCCTGGGCTGGCGCAACGAGTACTGTGGGCTGGAGAAGCTCGAGCACGACGGCGTCACCTATATGTTCATCGACAACGAGCGCTACTTTGCGCGCGACTATCCGTATGGCTTCTTTGACGACGGCGAGCGCTTTGCATTCTTCTCCAAGGCCATCACCGAGAGCCTGCAGCACCTGCCGGCCGGCTTTGAGTGTGACATCCTCCACTGCAATGACTGGCAGACGGCACTGGCGCCCGTGTTCTTGCGCGAGTTCTACCAGGGCCTGCCGCTGTACGACCGTGTCAAGACCGTGTTTTCGATCCACAACGTGGCGTTCCAGGGCCAGTTTAGCGACACCGTAATGGAGGACATCCTGGGTGTGGCGCATATTCCGGCGGCTGCCTCGCAGCTGCGTTGCGACGCCTGTAGCATCAACTACATGCTGGGCGCGCTGCGCTATGCCGACGCCATCACTACGGTGAGCCCCACCTATGCCAACGAGATACAGACGCCCGAGTTTGGCGAGGGCCTGGACGGCGTTCTGCGCGAGCGTTCGTACGCGCTGCAGGGCATTTTGAATGGCATCGACGTCGCGGGCTTTGATCCGGCGACCGACAAGCGCATTGCCGCCAACTACACTGTCGGGGACCGTTCCGGCAAGGCCGTGTGCAAGGCCAAGCTGCAGGAGGAGCTGGGCCTGGAGGTTCGCGACGACCGCCCGCTTATGGTGATGGTCACGCGCCTGACGCGCCAAAAGGGCATGGACCTGGTCATGTACGCGCTCGACCGCATCCTGTCCGGCGGCGTGCAGGTGGCGGTGCTGGGCACCGGCGACCGCGACTACGAGGACGGCCTGCGCTACTTCCAAGACAAGTACCCCGGTACCATGGCCGCGCGCATCGAGTTTGACCCGGCGTTGTCGCAGTGCATGTACGCTGCCGCCGATATGTTCCTGATGCCTTCGAAGTTTGAGCCCTGCGGTCTGTCGCAGATCATCGCCATGCGCTACGGCACCCTGCCCATCGTGCGCGAGACCGGTGGCCTAAAGGACACCGTTGTTCCGTACAACGAGTTCACTGGTGAGGGCACGGGCTTCTCGTTTACCAACTTTAACGGCGACGAGATGGGCGACGCGGTGTTCCGCGCGGCTCGCCTGTTCTGGGACAACCGTGACGCGTGGAATCAGCTGGTCACGCAGGCCATGAGCCAGGACTTTAGCTGGACGCGCTCGGCCGACAAGTATCTGGACCTGTACTTCTTTATGCATCCGGAGATTGAGAGGCCGGCGGCTGTTGTCGACGAGCCGGAGGCTGTTGCTGAGCCGGTGGCCGCTGAGGAGCCCAAGGCCGAGGAGAAGCCGGTTGAAGCTGAGCCTGAGGTGAAGGCTGAGGTTGCTCCTGAGGCAGAGGCCGAGGTCAAGCCCGCTGCAAAGCCCGCAGCTAAGAAGACCACGACCCGCAAGACGACGGCCAAGAAGGCTACGACAACCAAGGCTGCCGCGACTAAAACAACGGCTGCCAAGGCAACGACCACGCGAAAGCGCACGACCGCCGCTGCCAAGAAGGCCGCCGAGGACGAGGCTGCTCCCGAGGTAATGGCTGAGACCGTCGTCGAAGCCAAACCCGCCGTCAAGACACCTGCCAAGACCGCTGCCAAGAAGACGACCGCGACCACCAAGAAGACCACGGCAAAGAAGTCGGCGATCACGAAGGCCGCCACGACCAAGCCAGCCGCAAAGCCGGCCGCCAAAGTCGAGGAGACGCCCGCCGAGGCCAAGGCCGAGGCAACCGTCGAAGCCAAGCCGGCCGCCAAGACCACCACGCGTAAGCGCGCAACGACGACGGCCAAGAAGACCACGACCAAAGCTGCTGCCCCCAAGGCAGAGGCCAAGGCCGAGGTAAAGGCCAAGCCGGCGCCGAAGGCCGCTAAGGTCAAGGCCGCACCGAAGGCTACGGCCAAGCCCGAGCCCGCCAAGGAGACTCCGGTCTCCCCCGCCGCTCCGGCAGAGAAAAAGGCCCCGTCCAAGAAGACGTCCGTCCGCAAGGCCACGGCCACCCGCAAGCGCCGCTAGCCCAAAGACGATCCAAAACCTAATCAAACCCCATGCAAGGGGCGCTCCAACCGGGCGCCCCTTCTCTGTAGGTAGTTGGTAAAACGATTTTCTAGGACAACCGTTCGCCGATGGTAAACGGATGTTGTTTATACAGCCTGTGTACAACAGATATACTTACATCCTGTGCGTAAAGCCCATGGCCAGCAGGCCGTGATTCTATTGAACTGGACCGTATTATGAGATTGATTCACAACAGCCGTCTGCCGCAGTTTCGTACTCCGTTTGGCGCTGTGACCACTGGAACTTCCGTTTCGCTATCGGTGATTTTGGAGGATGCCGACCCCAACCAGGCAACGCTTACCCTGCGTACCTGGGTCGATGAAATCGGTGAGTCTCTGTATCCCATGACGCACGAGGGCGACGGCATATTTACCGTAGAGCTTGAGTGCACCGAGCCCTGTCTTATTTGGTACAGCTTTATCTGCAACATCGAGGGCCAGCCCGAGGTCCGCTTGGGTGCACCGCAGGGTCGCACCGGTGGCGAGGGTGTGACCTACGATTACGCCGAGGTCCCGTCGTTCCAGATTACCGTCTACAAGCATCGCGAGAACCGTCCCACCTGGTACGAGCGGGGCATGGTCTACCAGATCTTCCCCGACCGCTATGCCCGCGACGAAAACTGGCGCGAGCGAACGCTGGCCGAAGTTGAAAAACCGCGCAACGGAATCCAGCGCCGCATGGTCGAGGACTGGAACGAACCGCCCGAGTACGAGCGTGCCGAAGACGGCTCCATCAAGACCTGGGATTTTTACGGCGGCTCGCTCAAGGGTATCCAGAATGACCTGCCTCGCATCGCCGAACTGGGCTTTACAGCCATCTACCTCAACCCCATTTTTGAAGCCGCGAGCAACCACCGCTACGACACCGCCGATTACACCAAGATCGATCCGATTCTGGGCACCGAGCAGGACTTTACTGAGCTGTGCGAGGCGGCCGAGAAGCTGGGCATTTCCATCATTCTGGACGGTGTGTTCAACCACACGGGCGACGATTCGATCTACTTTAACCGCTACGGCAACTATCCCGGTGTCGGCGCGTGGCAGAGCGAGGACTCTCCGTGGCGTGATGCGTTTTATTTCCACGAGGACGGCTCGTACGACTGCTGGTGGGGCGTGGGCAATATGCCCGCCATCAATGAGAGCTCCGAACTGGTACGCGAGCGGATTCTGGGCAAGGACGGTATCATCCGCAAATGGCTGCGCGCCGGTGCCCATGGCTGGCGCCTCGATGTGGCCGACGAGCTTTCCGATGACTTCCTGACCGAGATCAAAAAGGCCGTGCTCGCCGAGAAGCCCGACGCGCTGCTGCTCGGCGAGGTCTGGGAAGATGCCTCCAACAAGATCAGCTACGGCCATCTGCGTCGCTATCTACAAGGCTCCGAGCTCGACTCGGCCATGGATTACCCCTTCCGCGACATGGTCATCGGCTTTTTGATGGGCTACAAAAACGCCTACCAAGCAGCCGAGGATATCGAGACCCTGCGCGAGAACTACCCGCGCGAGGCATTATCCTGCGCGCTCAATCTGCTGTCGAGCCACGACCGCCCGCGCATTATCTCGGTGCTCGGCGGTGGCCCCGACGAGTCGCAGCTGCCCGAGAGTGAGCGCAGCAAATGGCGCCTGGACGAGAACTCCATGGGCCTGGCCAAGAGCCGCTTTTGGCTGGCGACGCTCATGCAGATGACGTTCCCGGGCGTGCCCTCGATCTATTATGGCGATGAGTACGGCCTGGAGGGCCTCACCGATCCGGGCAACCGCCGCACCATGCCGACCAAGGAAAACCTACACGACTTCGATACGTTTGCGATCGTCAAGAATGCCTCGGCCGTGCGCCGCGCGCTGCCGTTTATGATCGACGGTGAGATCAAGGCCTTCGCGCTCAATGACGAGGTGCTGGCCTACAACCGTACCGGTAAAGACGGCGAGTCCGCGACCGTCATCATCAACCGCAGCCTGCGCAATTCGCATCGCGTGACGATCCCGGCGCTCGGCGAATGCGCGAGTGACGTGATCAGCGGTCACGAGTGTGAGATCCATAACGGTACGGTCACGCTCGATCTGTATCCGCTGGGCTCGTCGATCATCTATCACCATGCCGAGCAGCGCCTGCAGGAGCCGCTCGATCACGGTGCGGGTGTTGTGTGCCATATCACATCGGTGCCGACCGACGACGGCAAGCCCGGTACGATCGGTGCGCCCACGCGTCGCTTTATCGACCATCTGGCCGCCATGGGCATGCGCTACTGGCAGGTTCTCCCCGTCAACCCCACGGACTTCTTCCGCTCCCCATACGCCGGTCCTTCGGCCTTTGCAGGCAATATCGACCTGCTACCCGAGAGCCACGAGGAGCTGGCCGCCGACTTTGAGACCTGGAAGGCCCGCGGCGGCGAGGATGCCGACCCGCTGTACACAGCGTTTAAACATCGCAATGCCGATTGGCTCGAGAAATACTGCGTCTATATGGCCGTCAAAAAGAACTTTGAGGGCGAGTCGCGCCACAATTGGCCGGCAGATGTCGCTCGCTACAACGAGCATCTAATCGACGACAAGCGCTTCCACAACGAGGCCGAGCTTCAGGCGTACATGCAGTACCGCTTTGACCTGGCCTGGTGCGAGCTCATGAACTACGCGCACAAGAAGGGTATCGAGGTTATCGGCGACATTCCTATGTACGTGTCCGACGATTCGGCAGACGCGTGGAGCGAACCCGAGAACTTCTGGCTGTCCGATACCGGCAAGGCGATTGAGATTTCCGGCGCGCCGCCCGACAACTTTGCGCCCGAGGGTCAGGTATGGGGCAACCCGACGTTCCGCTGGGACCACATGAAGCAGAACGGCTATAGCTGGTGGATGGATCGCCTGCGCCGCGCGTTCTCGCTCTACGACCGCGTGCGTCTGGATCACTTTCTGGGGTTCCACAGTTACTTTAGTATCCCCGCAGGCAAGGCTTGCGCCGAAGGTCGCTGGTTGGCGGGACCGGGCAAGGACCTGTTCCAGACCGCTTATGACGAGCTGGGTCCGCTCAACTTTATCGCTGAGGACTTGGGCTATCTGACGCCCGGTGTTCGCGCCATGGCATCGACCTGCGGTTTCCCCGGCATGGACGTGCTGGAGTTTAGCGACTACGACGTTCGTTGCGGTGTGCATCCCACGCCCGGCAAGATTCTGTACACCTCGACGCACGACACGTCGACGCTCGCCGGCTGGTGTACGCGTTCTTTTGCGGGCGGCGATGAACCGAGCGGTGTTGAGGTGGCGGCCAAGCTGATGAGCGACGCGCTAGCAAGCGACGCTCCCCTGGTGATGATGCCGCTGCAGGACGTGCTGGGGCTGGGCGACGACGCACGCATGAACGTGCCGGGCGTGGCCACGGGCAACTGGACCTGGCAGGCTGACGAGGCGGACATTGCAGCCGCCGAGGGCAAAACCGCGCGGCTCCTGCGCAACAACCATAGATTCTGGGGCGAAGCGTGATAAAACCCCCGATATAGGGTACAGTTACAGACGTTTGAATTTTTGCGGGCAGAGTAATCTGCCCGCTTTGTGCTGAAAAGGAAGTATTTATGGCGCGCTACGATTACAAGTGCTCGAGCTGCGGCAACGTGTTTGAGGTTGAGCATCCCATGTCCGAGACCCCCGAGGTCGTGTGCCCCAGCTGCGGTGCCCCGGCGGCCAAGACGTTCTCAGCCAGCGGCATAAAATTTGAGGGCAGCGGTTTCTACAACACCGACCAGCGAAGCGGCGGCTCCAGCACCAGCGCCACGAGCGGCTGCTGCGCCAACTGCCCGCACAGCCACTAGAAACAACGCGGCCCCGCGATCAACGCCGATCGCGGGGCTATTTCTTTGCTCTATGGGTAGCTAATCAAGCTACCCAGGTTTCCTTGTGAGTTGCGGTGAAATAAGGACTGTTTGGCGGACAGAAGCGGCTTTTCAATCCCTATTTCACCGCAACTTAGTCGTTACTTGTGGACCAGCCTGGCGCAGAAGTGGCCGTCGTAGGAATCGGCGTTTACCGGCACGCTTTGGAAGAGGCCTCGATCGTTCTGGCGTACGGAAACGAGCTTCTTGGCCTGATCGAACTCGGGGAGTTGCAGAATCTGCGCTTCGGAAAGCGGCGCCACGCTAAAGCCGGTGCCCTCGGGAGAGTTCAGGAAAGCATCCACCACCTGCGTGTTCTCCTCGTCGAAGACCGAGCACGTCGCATAGATGAGCTCGCCGCCGGCAGCCACGCGCGCGGCGGCTTCCTTGAGCATCGTCAGCTGCAGTTTGGGCAGCTCAATCGCCACATCCTTTTCGGTCAGTCGCCACGGGATCTCGGGATGACGGCGCATAGTGCCGGTGCCCGAGCACGGCGCATCGATAAAAACCGTGTCGAACTTAACTGGCTCGCCAAGCATGGCATCAAACGATGTGAGCACCTCATCAAGCTCGCAGGCATCACCCGAAACCGTACGAACGCCCTGAATACCGGCCTTATGCAGGCGAGCGAGATTCAGATCGCACTTGCGATCATGCAGATCGAGCGCCGTATGCTGACGCTCATAGCCTGCACGCTTGGCCTGGCACATCATCACATAGGTCTTGGTGCCACGACCGGCACCAATCTCAAGGCAGCTTCCAGGGCGCGTGGCAGCTGTGGCGATAAGCTGCGCGTTGAGATCAGATGCCACCGCGGCAGCACGCTCAAACACACCCGAAGCAACGGTAACCTGGGCATCAACCGGGGCATGGCAGCCCGGGAAGACAGGCGCGACGAGCTGCGAGATATACGGATCGGGCTTGGTCGCAAAGGCGTTCTTATGCAGGGCCAGCGGCGCGGGGGCCAGATTACCGGCAAAGCTAAGCGCGCCCTCCGGTGTGTCAAACGAAGCCATAATACGAGCGCACAGCCAACGCGGCAGACCCATCAGGCGCGACAGACGAACCAAGCGTCGCTCAGACTCATCTACATCGGACGCAGTGGCAAAGTCCTCAACGTTGTCCGCGACCTTATGCAGCACGGCATTGGCCAACCCAGCGGCGGACTTAGCTCCGCTGCGCACCAGCTCAACGCCCTGACTCACCGCAACGCGGCCAGGCGTATGCAGATAGAGCATCTCGAAGGCCGAGATACGAAGTGCCATGCGAACACGCGGCGCAACCTTTTTAGGCTTATCGAGAAACTGATCGAGCAGCTCGTCCAAAATACCCTGGGTAGCCGCAACGCCCAGTGCCAAACGAGCGGCAAAAGCGGAATCGCGCTGGTCAATAGCCTTGGCAGATGCGCGAGAGGACAGCACGTCGCGCGCATACATACCGCGGCGATCGGCCTCCATCAGCACATCGAGCGCAAGCTTGCGCGCGGGAGACAGCTTGCTCATGACAAACCACCCCAGATAAGATCGGCGCCTTGCAGCCCAGCAGCCCAAGCAGAAGCGGCCATGGCACGCTTGCCATCGGGCTTAACCTCGAGCAGTTCAACCGCACCATCGGAAAGGCCAAGGAAAACACGCTTATTCTTAACGTCAACGCCGCCCTTGCCAAGCGAAACATCGGTCAGCGCAGCATCGAGCACACGCACGGTCTTGCCGGCAATCACGCAACGAGCGGGAGCGGTATCGGATGAGGCCAGCACATGACGCACGCAATCAAGCGCCGCCATCTGCGGATCCAGGCGCATCTCCTGTTTGGAAATCTTGGCAGCATGGGTCACAAGCGACTCATCCTGCTCAGTCCAAACAGCCGAGCAATCGGCAAGCGACGGAAGCGTATCAGCAAGCAGTTTGCCGCCAAGCTCGCCAAGCTCCATCGTGAGCGCCTCGGCATGCTTACCGGCAACAGGCGTGGAAGCCTGAGCACAATAAGCACCAGTATCCACACCATGCCCAATGCGCATGATAGAAACGCCAGCAATCTCGTCACCAGCGAGAATCGCACGCTGAATAGGAGCGGCGCCACGCCAACGAGGCAGCAGCGAAGCATGAACATTCACAATACCAAGCGGCGCCATTTGCAGCACCTCATCGGGCAAAATGCAGCCATAGGCAGCCACACAGAAAATATCGGCATCTGCAGCCTGGAGCGCCTCAACTACCTCCGGCGTCATACGATTGGCCTCAACGACCGGCAACCCCAGCTCAAGCGCCTTAGCCTTAACAGGAGACGGCTCCAACTTTTTACCACGCCCACGAACAGCATCAGGACGAGTAACAACAAGCGCAATCTCGTTACCAGCCTCAACAAGCGAAACCAGCGAAGGCACAGCAAAATCAGGCGTACCCATAAACACAATACGCATAAAAGTTAGTCTCCTCTCAATAACGAGCCGAGACGGCTACAAAAGAAGCGCTCCAGGTCGCAAACGCACCCAGCCGCCAGAACAGTCCAACAAAAACAAATATACCCAAAACCAAAGAAAGAGCCGCAATAAAAGCAGCTCCCTCTCAACAAAGACTATCAGCGAAGACGCCCCTCCCTGGCCCAACGGCACCCGGGCGAACCGAGCCAGAACAACGCAGTCCCCGGTGCTGAGCGCCCACATATCGTCCCGCGCGCAGTTTCGCAGCAAATCGAGAATGTTTGAGCACGGGATGATATGTGGGCGCTCAGCACCGGGGACGGTGGGACCTACTCCGTCTCACCCGGTCGAGCGCCGCGGGCCAGGGCGTCCTGGTACTCCTTGACTGCCTTGATCCTCTGCATGGGCTTCAGTCGCTCGAACATGGTGTTGCCGTGCAGGTGATCGATCTCGTGCTGCAGGCACACGCAGAACAGGTCACCCGAGGCCTCGTAGCGAATCAGGTTGGCATCCAGGTCGTACGCCTCGACGACGACATGATCGGGGCGCTCGATCTCGCAGCTAATGCCAGGAATGGAAAGGCAACCCTCGCTAAAGGGCACCAGATGGTCGCTCTGCTCAACAATGACGGGATTGATGAGCACGTACGGATCGTAGTCGTTCTTGTCGCTGTAGTCGCAGTCGATGGTGACAAGCTGAATGAGCTCGCCGATCTGCGGGGCAGCCAGGCCGCAACCGCCGTTCTCGAACATCATCTTCTTCATCTTCTCGGCAAGCGCCTCGATCGCCGGGGTGATCTCCTCGATGACGGCGCACTCCTGGCGCAGACGAGGGTCGGGCGACAGTACGATTCCGTTGGCTTCCATGGCCATCCTTTCGAGTTGTTACATCAAATCATAGGCGTCGACGTCAACGCTCACGCTCACGCCGCGCACAGAGCCCACCTCTTTGAGGCAGGCGTCGACATCATCAGAGACATGGTACCCCACGGGCGACTTCACAAGCAGATGGAAGCGGTAACGGTCCTTGGCTCTCTCGATTACACACGAAGCCGGGCCCAGCACCTGCGGCACAGCACTCCCCGCCCGTAAAAAGTCGGGCGCTGCGGCATGCCAGCGTCGCTTAAGAAGCTTTGCAATGCGCCCGATGTAGTCCTGCGCGTCGTCTCGGTTCGCCGACCACACCAAGATGTTGACCAGGCGAACAAACGGCGGGTACAGCGCGTCGCGGCGCTGGTCCAGGTCGTAATCGGTAAAGATCGAGCGGTCGTGCTCGACGACGGCGCGAATGACCGGATCCTCGGGCAGATAGGTCTGGATGATCACCTCGCCGGGACGATCGCCGCGACCGGCACGGCCTGCAACCTGTTCCAGCAGGTCGTAGGCGCGCTCCCCTGCGCGGAAGTCCGGCAGCTTGAGGGCAAAGTCGGCATTGACCACGCCCACGAGCGTGACCTCGGGAAAGTCGAGGCCCTTTGCGATCATTTGGGTGCCCAGCAGCACCGCGCAATCGGCAGCATCGAACTGCTCGAGCAGCTTTTTGTGCGCATCCTTGCCGCGCGTGGAATCGGCATCCATGCGAATAATGGCGACATCCTCGGGAAGCATCTGGTGCAGTGCGTCCTCAATCTGCTGCGTGCCCAGGCCCATTTTTGCCAGGTAGCGACTGCCACATTTGGGGCAACGGCTCGTGGGCGCGGGATACGGCTGCACGCGCCAAGACGAACCGCAGGTGTGGCACTGCAGCGTGTGCGTGCGCTCGTGATACGTAAGCGCGGTGGAGCAGTGGTTGCAGGTGGGGACGCAGCCGCACTCGCGGCACATCAGGAACGGCGCAAAGCCACGGCGGTTATGCAGCAGCACGGCCTTCTCGCGGCGCTCGACCACACGCTCCAAGCCCTCCATCAAGGGTTTTGAGAACATGGAGCGGCTGCCGTGCGAGAACTCCCGGCGCAGGTCTGCAATACGGACCGTGGGCAGCACGGCGTGTCCCGGGCGCTCGGGCATCTCGACGCGCGTCCAGGTGGCACCGTTATACGTGCCACGGCGGCAGCGGTCGAGGGCCTCAGCAGAAGGCGTGGCCGAGCCCAGCACGAGCGGGCAGCGATAGCGACGCGCCATCTCGGCCGCCACTTCGCGCGCATGGTAGCGCGGGCTGGAACCCTGCTTGTAACTGGTCTCGTGCTCCTCGTCGATGATGATGAGGCCCGGGTCGCTGAGCGGGCAAAAGAGCGCCGAGCGGGCGCCGACGACCACGCGGGCCGCACCGCTGGCAACCATATCCCACTGGTCCAGGCGCTCGCCCGCAGAAAGACGCGAATGGAACACGGCGACCGTCTCGCCAAAGCGCGAGCGGAAGCGGCCGACAGTCTGGGCCGTCAGCGAGATCTCGGGCACCAGCACGCAGGCCGAACGGCCGGCCGCCAGCACGCGCTCAATCGCCGAGAGGTAAACCTCGGTTTTGCCGGAGCCGGTGACGCCGTCGACCAACACCACGTCGCCATGAGCGTCCAGACGAGCGCGCTCAATCTGCGCGAGCGCCTGCTGCTGGCC
This sequence comes from Collinsella sp., assembly GCA_019414365.1. Classification (GTDB taxonomy): domain Bacteria; phylum Actinomycetota; class Coriobacteriia; order Coriobacteriales; family Coriobacteriaceae; genus Collinsella. Next base: position 5,641 of record DXMC01000020.1, on the reverse strand, counting down.
GTTCGTGAGCGCGACTGGTGCCTTACCGCTTGCCGAGGACAGCGTGGTCTGCTCGCTGCAGCCACGCCAGGCGCGACGCTCCTCCACCACGACGACACCACGTTTTTCGAGCGCCTTGATGGTCGCCGACATGCTGTTGTAGAGCAGGTTGAGGTCGCGCGTTGTGACCGGGCCGCACTGTAGTGCCTCGATGAGCTGACGCTGGCGGACCGCCGTTTTGGGAGGCGTATAGTCGAAGCCCTCGGGCGTGAGCATGACCCAGCGGTTTTGGATGGGTTTGACGGCGGGGCGCTCAACGGCCCACACGCCGTCGTCGCCCTTGACCACGCGCGGGCTTCCGCCCGGAGGCAAGAACAGGCGCAGGCACTCGGAAAGCGTCGCAACATACTCGCGGCTCATCCAACGTGCAATACGGGCGGACTCGGCGCCAAAGAGCGGTTTGCTGAGGATGGTCTCGATGGGCTTGATGCGCGCGGTGTCGAGGGTAATGTTGCCTTGCAAGTCGCCCAGTTCGGGCGCAATATCGACGATATAGCCTGCGGCGGCACGGTTGCCAAAGTGGACCAGAACCGTCGATCCGACCTGGGCCTCGCTCGCAAGGGACTCAGGAATGCCGTAAGCAAACGGTTCGGACAGCGCACGGGTGGGGATGTCGAGAACCACGCTCGTGTAGGCGGCAATGGGCTCAGGTGAAGGCTCGGGCTTGGCCAGGGCAGCACCGGATGCCGGCGCCGCCGGAGTCTCCTCCGGATCCGGCGAACCAAACAGCGAAAGTTGCTCGGCCATGGCCCCAGCACCTCCCATCCCATTCGTCTACAGAAACAAGAACCCCGCTCAGGGTGAACGGGGCTCGGATACAAACGTTTGCGCAGCGATTACAGCGCCATCGTGCGGGCGCGATCGATGCGCGCCAGGCAGTCGTCGCGGCCGACGAGCGCCATGGTCTCGCCCAGCGGAGGGCTCACCATGTTGCCGCAGACGGCGACGCGCACGGCCTGGAACACCACGCGCTTCTTGAGGTCCATCTGCTCGGGCAGCGGCTCAAGCGCGGCGTCGATGTTGGCAGCCGTCCACTCGTTCACACCCTCGAGCGCGGCCTTGGCGGCATCAAGAATGGCACCCATGCCCTCCTTGGCCAGGCCCTTGTTGACGGATTTCTCGTCATACTCGAGCGTCTCGGCCGTAGCGAAAATGGGAGCGGCGACGGTCACGGCGTCGGCCGGCATCTTGGTGCGCGGCTTAACGATGGCGGCAAGCGCGTCGATCCAATCCTCGCCGTACTCGACGTTACCCTCGATGAGACCCGCCTCGTGCAGCTCGGGGACCATGATCTCGTCGGCAAACTGAGCATCGGACATGCCGTTGATGTACTCGGCATTGACCCAGTCGAGCTTCTTGGGGTCGAAGGTCGCCGGGTTCTTGGAGATGCGGTCGAGCGAGAACTTGCTGGCCAGGACATCGCGCGGGATGATCGTGGTCTCGCCGTCGAGCGACCAGCCGAGCAGCGCCAAGTAGTTGACGAAGGCGTCGGACAGGTAGCCGGCGTCGCGGTACTCCTCCACCGAGGTGGCGCCGTGGCGCTTGGAGAGCTTCTTGCCGTCGGCACCCAAGATCATGGAGATGTGGGCGAACGTAGGCACGGGCGCGCCGAGGGCCTCGTAGACCATGACTTGACGCGGGGTGTTGGACAGGTGGTCGTCGCCGCGGATGACGTGAGTGATCTTCATCATGGCGTCATCGACGACGGTCGCGAAGTTGTACGTGGGCGTGCCGTCGGAGCGGAAGATGACAAAGTCGTCAAGCTCCTTGGCGTCGAAGGTTACCTCGCCGTGGACGGCGTCGTGGATGACGACGTCGCCGCGGTCCTCGGGCACCTTGATGCGCAGGACGTAGGACTCGCCGGCCTCGATGCGGCGACGGGCCTCCTCGGGATCAAGATCGCGGCAGCGGCGCTGATAGCCCTGGAAGGGGTCCTTGCGCTCCTGCGCGGCCTTACGGTCGGCATCGAGCTGCTCCTTGGTGCAGAAGCACGGATAGGCCTTGCCCTCGTCCCAGAGCTTCTGGGCTGCCTGCTTGTACAGGTCCAGGCGCTCGGTCTGTGCGTAGGGACCAAAGTCGCCGCCCACCTCGGGACCCTCGTCCCAGTCCAGGCCCAGCCAACGCATGGCGCGCAGGATGATCTGCGTGTTCTCGTCGGTGGAGCGGGTGGGGTCGGTGTCGTCGATGCGCAGGATGAACGTGCCGCCGTTTGCACGGGCGAAAGCCCAGTTATAGATAGCGGTGCGGGCGCCGCCGATGTGCAGCTTGCCCGTCGGTGAGGGTGCAAAGCGGACGCGAACGTCTGATGCCATGGAAATCTCCTCGATTGCAGGATGGATGTCTAACCGCACCAGTATAAAGCATCAAAGCAACCTCCGCACAAAGGGCACCTACCTACTCATTGGGGACAGACTTAAATGACCAGTCATTGGACAACCTGTCGGCACTTAGGTAAGGGTAGTCATTTAAGTCTGTCCCCAATGAGTAGGTGCGGAAAGGGTGTGAATGTTTGATTTACGCGCTATGATGTGCCCTTGCATAGAGAGCCCGGCGGAATGGTAACGGTCGCCGGGACACGTTTTTGAAAGGACAATCATGTCAGAAGAACTTCGTTCCATCCCGCCCCAACACGGGTCCTTTGTTTTTACGTCGGAGTCGGTGACCGAAGGTCATCCCGATAAGATCGCTGACCAGATCAGCGACGCCGTCCTCGACGCAATCCTCGCCAAAGAAATAGAGCTCCAGGAGCAGGGCTACATCGCCCCCAACGGCGTGCCCGCCAACGTGGAGAACGTCCGCTGCGCCTGCGAGACCCTCGTGACCACCGGCACCGTCATCGTCGCCGGCGAGATTCGCACCCAGGCCTACGTCGACGTACAGGAAATCGCCCGCGGCGTCATCCGCCGCATTGGCTACAACCGCGCCAAGTTCGGTTTTGACTGCGACACCTGCGGCGTTATGAGCCTCATCCACGAGCAGTCGCCCGATATCGCCCAGGGCGTTGACGAGTCCTTCGAGACCCAGACCGGCGCCACCACCGACCCGATCGACCTTATCGGTGCCGGCGACCAGGGCATGATGTTCGGTTATGCCTCCAACGAGACCAAGACCCTCATGCCCATGCCACACTACCTTGCCAGCCGCTTGGCCGAGCGCCTGGCAGCCGTGCGCCACGACGGCACCCTCGCCTATCTGCGTCCCGATGGCAAAACCCAGGTCACCGTGCGCTACGAGGATGGCAAGCCCGTTGAGGTCACGACCATCGTCATCTCCACGCAGCACGCCGCCGAGATCGAGGATATGGGCAAGATCAAGGCCGACCTCATTGAGCACGTCATCACCCCGGTCATGGCCGCCGAGAACATGCCGTGGGACAACGCGGACATCTACGTGAACCCCACTGGTCGCTTTGTCGTGGGCGGCCCCATGGGCGACACGGGCCTGACCGGCCGCAAGATCATCGTCGACACCTACGGCGGCTACGGCCGTCACGGCGGTGGCGCCTTTAGCGGCAAGGACTGCACCAAGGTTGACCGCTCTGCCGCGTATGCCGCGCGCTGGGTCGCCAAGAACGTGGTCGCCGCCGGCCTGGCCGACCGCTGCGAAGTCGAGCTTGCCTACGCCATCGGCGTTTCCAAGCCCCTCTCAATCATGGTCGACACCTTCGGTACCGCACATGTTGCTGAGCATAAGATCGTTGAAGCCGTAGAGAAGACCTTCGACCTGCGCCCGGGCGCAATCATCCGCGACCTAGACCTGCGTCGCCCGATTTACGAAAAGACGGCAGCCTACGGTCACTTCGGCCGCGAAGACGCCGACTTCACCTGGGAGAAAACCGACCGAGTCGAAGAACTCAAAGCAGCCTGTGGCCTGTAAGCCAACGGCAAAAGCTGCAGCCACATATCGATGCACCAAAAGAAGTACCGGCCCCAACCGGTACTTCTTTTTTATTTAAAGGTGGTGAAGATGAGCCGACCTGGACATGGAATAGGTCATAGGCCGATAAATTTCGCAGCAGAGCGACTCCAACCATGTATCCTAAGTTCCGAGGGCTTTGGTATTTGGTCGTTCGCGAGTTCCGCACGAGCCGGAGAGCACTTAATGTGCTCTCCGCGCGAGCAGGACTGCCCGAGCAGGCGACCAAATACCAAAGCCCTCGGAACGGCGGGACTGAGTATGCCCCGCCCCTCGGGACGACGGGATAGAACAGGAGCGCATATGGCAGGCAAGCCACAAACACTAGCTACGACCTCGGCATTCGAGATCTTGGGCCCCGTCATGGTCGGCCCCAGCTCATCGCACACCGCCGGCGCCCTGCGCTGCGCCCAGGTTGCCGCCAGCTTGTTGGAAGGCCGCATCACCAAGGTCACCTTTGGCCTGTGGAACTCCTTTGCCCACACCTACCGCGGCCACGGCACCGATCGTGCGCTCGTCGCGGGCATCCTGGGCCTCGACACCGATGACGAGAACATCAAGCAGGCCTTCGACCTCGCGCGCGAGCAGGGCCTCGAATATCACTTTAACATCAAGGGCGACGACGCCTCCATCCACCCCAACACCGTCGACATCGACATGGTCGACGACACGGGCGCCACGGCACAGGTCCGCGGTGAGAGCCTGGGCGGCGGCAAGATGCGCATCAGCCGCATTAACGGCGTCGGCGTCGACATCTCGGGCATGTACTCCACACTCTTCGTGGCGCACTACGACGTCCCCGGCGTGCTCGCCGCGCTCACGAACCTGCTCGCCTACGCCCACGTGAACATCGCCTTCTGCCGCACCTACCGCACCGAAGTGGGCGGTCAGGCCTACTCCGTCTTTGAGACCGACGGCGCGCCCGACGACACCGTCGTCCCTATGCTGCGCAAGCTCGACAATGTCGATTACGCGACCTTTATCGAGCTCCCCGGTTCTGCCTCGTCGCTCTCCCCCGGCGTCTCAGCAAAGGAAATCTTCGACGACGGTGAGCAGCTGCTCGATGCGTGCGAGGAGCTGGGACTCAGCATCGGCGCCGTCATGGCCCTGCGCGAGGCGCGTCTGACCGGCGAGGCCCACGCCGTCGCCGCCATGCGCCGCGTGCTCGACGTCATGCGCGAGGAGACCACGGCCCCCATCGTCAATCCGCAGCGCTCGCTCGGCGGGCTTATCGGCGGCGAGGCCAAGCTTGTCGATGCCACCGGCCGCAACGACCTGAGCTCCAATTTAATGGGCGCCGTCCAGACTGACGCCGTGGCCCGCGCCATGGCCGTGCTTGAGCGCTCAGCCACCATGGGTGTGATCGTCGCTGCCCCCACGGCAGGCTCCGCAGGCGTCGTGCCCGGCTGCGTGCTGGCACTCGCCGATCACCTTCAGCTCGACGACGAGCAGGTGATGGACGCGCTCTACTGCGCAGCCGCCATCGGCCTCAACCTCACCACGAGCGCCTGCGTCGCCGGCGCCGAGGGCGGCTGCCAGGCGGAGGTCGGAAGCGCCGCCGCCATGGCAGCCGCCGCGCTGGTGCAGATGCTCGGCGGCACGCCCGAGCAGGCACTCGACGCCAGCTCCATTGCGCTGAGTAACCTGCTGGGCCTCGTTTGTGACCCCGTCGGAGGCCTCGTGGAGG
>DXMC01000002.1:85913-99791 GCA_019414365.1 Collinsella sp. | reverse complement strand
GCTCCATCGTCGCCACCAGCCTCAAGGGGTAGCTAAAAGAGCCCCGTCCCAAATTAGCTACCCCGGCGGCCTTCCTGTTAGCGGGGGACGTAGCGGCCGGGTTGGGCTCCGGTGGGCTCGCCGTCGCGCGCGGCCAGCACGCCGTTCACAAACACGGCCTTGACGCGGCCATGTGCCTCAAAACCCTCGAGCGGCGTGTAGTCCACAGCCTGATGCTGCGTCGCGGCACTGATCGTCCAGCGCGCCTTGGGATCCCACACGCACACGTCGGCATCGGAGCCCTCGGCAAGACAGCCCTTGCGCGGGTACATGCCAAACACGCGCGCCGGGTTCTCGCTCATCAGGCGGCAGAGGTCCTCGGGGCCCAGCTGTCCCTCAAAGCTCGTGGCAATCGCGACGGGACGATGCTCCACGCCGGGCCCGCCGTTGGGAATCGCGCGGAAGTCGTCGCGCCCGCGGTCCTTTTGCCCGTGCAGATTAAAGCTGCAGTGGTCGGTGGCGATGGTATCGATCTCGCCGGCCACAAGCGCCTCGCGCAGGGCCGCACGGTCGCCGGCATGGCGCAGCGGCGGACTCATCACATACTTGGCACCCGCGAAGCCGTCCTCTCCCTGCTCCAGATAGCAGGTGTCGTCGAGCATCAGATATTGAGGGCAGGTCTCGACATAAATATTCTTCTGCCCGCGCGCCTTGGCAGCGCGAATGGCCTCGAGCCCCAGCTTGGTCGAAAGGTGCACCACGTTGACCGGAGCATCCCCGGCCAAGTGCGCCAGATACAGCAGCCGGCTCACTGCCTCGGCCTCGCACACGTCCGGACGGCTGAGCGCATGGCCCTCGGGCCCGTGGATACCCTGCTCAAACACGCGCTTCTGCAGTTCATTCACCAGCGTACCGTTCTCGCAATGCACGCACAGGATACCGCCCAGGCGCTTGAGCTCCTCGAGCACCTCGAGCGTCTCGGCATCGTCCAGGCGCAGATGATCGTAGGCAAAGTAGGTCTTAAACGACGACACGCCCGCCTCGCGAATGGCCGAAAGATCGGCGCGATTGCGCTCGTTCCACTCGGCGAGTGCCATATGAAAAGCGTAGTTAGCCGTGCAGGTTCCGTCGGCGCGGCGATGCCACTCGGCCAAGGCATCGGGCATGGTCACGCCGCGATCGGCTGTCGCGTAGTCCACAATAGTCGTCGTGCCGCCGCAGGCAGCCGCACGCGTACCGGTCTCAAAGCTATCGGCTGTCCAATCCATGCCGGTCCAGCACTGCATGTGCGTGTGGCCGTCGATAAAGCCGGGAAACACCCAGCAGCCCGCGGCATCCTCGACGGTATCGCCCTCGGCCGGCTCAATCGCCGCGGCGATCCGCACGATCTTATCGCCATCCATGGCAAGATCGGCGCGGCGAAGCCCCTGGGGCGTCACGAGTGCGCCGTTTTTGATGATGATCATAATTGCTCCTTATTGATTGATGCAGTTGGCCACGCGATCAAAATACGAGCAGGCGGCGATATGCTCCGTTATGCGTCGCTGTCCCTTGACGGTATCGACGTCCCACAGCTCGTAGGCACGCGCCTCGACCAGCACCACGTCGGTACGGTCCTTGAGGATCGAACCGCCGCCGTCCTTACCCTCAAGACACATAAGTGCATCGAACAGTTCCGCCGGAAAGAGCACCGGGCTCGAAGGCTCACCGTTGCACGCAAGACGCACCGGATGCTTGCGGCCACGCTCGTCAAATGCACGAACCATAGCCTCAAAAGAATCTGAACTCACGAGCGGCTGGTCGCCCGGCAAAAAGAGGCAACCTTTCCAGTTGCGTTCGACTCCCCACGAAAGGCCCGCACGGACGCTTTCGCTGCGCAGCTTGCCATCGTGCTGCACACACGGGCAATGCTTGTCCTCGCAAATCTGGGCGACCTCGGGCCAACGCGTCGAAACCACAACGTCAAAGCCCCGGGGAACCGAATCAATGGTCCGGGCAATCAGCGGCTCGCCATAGATATCGGCGAGCATCTTGTTAGAGCCAAATCGCTTGCCCTCGCCCGAAGCCATAATGACGCAACCAAGTTTCATGGCGATACCTCCCCTGAAACCATCGTACCCATAACTCGCGTCGCGGGGCATCTACATCGAAAGCGCTTATCCCGCACGCCCACGATGCAAAAAGGGGCACCCCGCCGGTTGGCAGAGCGCCCCCTTTACATGGCTTACCTCAACCCAGCTTTAGGCCTGGAACCAACGGGCGGTGTTGCGCTCGTCGAGGGCCTTGAGGGTAGCGGCGGGATCGGCAACCTTCTGCAGGAACATCATGGCTGCGATGGCGTACGGCTTGTAGCTGGCCTCCTTGTACATGCCCACGCGGTGCATGTCGAAGACGTCGGCGTTGACCTCGCCGTGCTCGCAAGAGACACCGGAGATGTCGGCGGGCAGCGGATGCATAAAGATGGTGTCCTGGCCGTTGGCGGTCTTCTCCATGAGCTCGGTCGTGGAGCACCAATCCTGATGCGTGGCGTTCTGAGCGAGCAGCTCCTTCTCGAGTGCAGCGATGCCGGCGTCGTCGCCCTCGGCGTACAGGTTGGTGCGCTTCTCCATGGCGGCAAACGGAGCCCAGCTCTTCGGGATCACGATGTCGGCGCCCTCGAAGGCCTCGGCCATGGTGTTGACCTGCTTAAAGGTGGTGCCGGACTCGGCGGCATAACCCTTGGCGCGCTCGACGACCTCGGGCATGAGGTCGTAGCCCTCGGGGTGGGCCAAGGTGACGTCCATGCCAAAACGGGGCAGCAGGCTGATCAGCGACTGCGGGCAGGACAGCGGCTTGCCGTAAGAGGGCGAGTAGGCCCAGGTGACGGCAACCTTTTTGCCCTTGAGGTTCTCAAGACCGCCAAACTCGTTGATGAGGTAGAGCATGTCGGCAGAGGACTGCGTGGGGTGATCGGAGTCGGACTGCAGGGAGATGAGCGTGGGACGGTGATCCAGAACGCCGTCCTCGTAGGCCTGCTGGACAGACTCGGAGACCTCGGCCATGTAGGCGTCGCCCTTGCCGATGTACATGTCGTCGCGGATGCCGATGACGTCGGCCATGAAGGAGATCATGGTAGCGGTCTCGCGGACGGTCTCGCCGTGAGCAATCTGGGACTTCTTCTCGTCCAGGTCCTGCAGCTCAAGACCGAGCAGGTTGGCTGCCTTAGAGAAGGAGAAGCGCGTACGGGTGGAGTTGTCACGGAACAGGGAGACGGCCAGACCCGAATCGAAGATCTTGGACGAAACGTTGTTCTCGCGCAGCTCGCGCAGGGCGTCGGCGACGATGTAGAGCGCCTTGAGCTCATCGGTGGTCTTATCCCAGGTGTGCAGGAAGTCGCTGCCGTACATGCCCTTAAAATCGAGGCCGTTCAGCTGCTCGACGAGCTCGGTAAACTTGGCGTCCATGTAAATATCCTTTCCAACGATGAAACGATTGCAATGAGTAGATGTGCTCCGGCATGCGCGTGCGGCTAGAACATGCAGAGCACTATGACGAGGACCCGCTACCGTTGAGGAAGCATGGGAGATAACGACCGCGGGCCCCAAGTCAACAGGGGGTGCCGGGGACACGAGCTGTCCCCGGCTCAACAAGATCGAGGAATGGGACTAATCGATCTTGTTGTTGGTCAGACCGGCGCGGAACACGGTGGCGTCGCCATCGGCCTGGCTCGGATCGTAGAGGTTCAGGGCAGCCACATACATGGCGGCAGCGGTGACCAGGTCGTCCTTGTAGGTGACCTCGTTGGGAGCGTGAGCCTGAGACTCGGCACCCGGGCCGAAGCCGACGCAGGGGATGCCATAGCGGCCCTGGATGGAAACGCAGTTCGTGGAGAAGGTCCACTTGTCGCACAGCGGGCGACCGGTGCGCTTGTCCATGCTGGGCTCGCAGCCGATGCGCTCGTCACCGAACATGGCCTTGTGGGCGTCGACGAGGGCCTTGACGTGCGGAGCGGTCTCCTTGTTGATCCACGTGGGGAAGTAAGCCTCGGTCTCGTAGACCTCGCCGGTCCAGGACGGACGGTCGTACATGTACATGGAGACCTTCACGTCGTCGCCGTACTTCTTGGCGGCCGGCAGGTTACGGATCTCGTCCAGGCAGGACTCCCAGGTCTCACCGGCGGTCATGCGACGGTCGATGGAGATGGCGCAGGAGTCAGCGACAGCGCAGCGGCTGGGGCTGGTGTAGAAGATCTGGCTGACGGTGCAGGTGCCGCGGCCCAGGAAGCGGGCATCCTCGAAGTGCTCGGGGTTGTACTTGGGGTCGAGCATCTTGACGAGGCCCTTGATGTCGGTCGACTCGTCACAGCCGTTGTTGTTGAGGGCGCGGACGTCGGCGATGATGTCGGCCATCTTGTAGATGGCGTTGTCGCCGCGGTCGGGAGCGGAGCCGTGGCAGGAGGTGCCGTGAACGTCGACGCGGATCTCCATGCGGCCGCGGTGACCGCGATAGATGCCGCCGTCGGTGGGCTCGGTGGAAATGACGAACTCGGGCTTAATGCCGTCCTTGTTGTAGATGTACTGCCAGCACATGCCGTCGCAGTCCTCTTCCTGGACGGTGCCGACGACCATGATCTTGTAGCCCTCGGGGATGAGGCCCATGTCCTTCATCATCTTGGCAGCGTAGGTAGCAGAAGCCATGCCACCCTCCTGGTCGGAGCCGCCGCGGCCGTAGATGATCTCGTCGGTCTCGTAGCCCTCATAGGGATCGGCGTCCCAGTTCTCGATGTTGCCGATACCGACGGTGTCGATGTGGGAGTCGATGGCGATGATCTTGTCGCCCTCGCCCATAAAGCCCATGACGTTGCCCAGGCCGTCGACCTTGACCTCGTCATAACTAAGGCTCTCCATCTCGGCCTTGATGCAGGCAACAACCTCACCCTCCTCGCAGGACTCAGAGGGGTGAGAGATCATAGCGCGCAGGAAGCGAGTCATATCAGCACGATGGGACTCAGCAGCAGCCTTGATAGCGTCGAAATCGAGTTCTTTAGCCATTGTTCATAACCTTTCAAACGAAGGAATCTACCTGTGAGGTGGCGGAGCGATACCTATTTACTCCGCCCCAACGATTAGCAAGTGGGATATTCGCCTTCCCAAACAATTCGACGATACTGATCGGGGTCCGTGTCACCTTCCGTGGAGAAGCAGAGCACGGAGCTCGTCTTATCCAGGCCGATGAGCTCCTTGAGCTCGGCGTACTCGGGATCGAGCATGAGAGTCTCGACCAGGCCGGTGGTCACAGCGCCGGACTCGCCGGAGATGACGCGCGGGTCGCCCTTCTCGGGAGCGCCCAGGGTGCGCATGCCGCGAGCGGTGACCCAGTCGGGGCAGGACACGAAGGCGGTGGTGTGGTTGCGCAGGATATCCCAGCCCAGGATGTTGGGCTCGCCGCAGCACAGGCCGGCCATGATGGAGGGCATGTCACCGTCCACGATACGCGGATCTCCGTCGCCGGCGGCAGCGCCCTTGTACAGGCAGGCGGCAGGCGCGCACTCAACCACGACGAAGGTGGGCGGGTTATCGGGATACAGGTTGGTGAAGTAGCCCACCACGGCGCCGGCGAGCGAACCCACGCCAGCCTGGACAAACACGTGCGTCGGGCGGTTGATGGCCATCTCGCGCAGCTGCTCGGCAGCCTCGGAAGCCATGGTGCCGTAACCCTCCATGATCCAGGACGGGATCTTCTCGTAGCCCTCCCAGGCGGTGTCCTGAACGATGACGCCGCGCTCGCAGGCGTCGGCCTCGGCGGCGGCCATGCGCACGCACTCGTCGTAGTTGACCTCTTCGATGGTCACCGTGGCGCCCTCGGCGGCAATGTTATCGAAGCGGGGCTTGGTGGAACCCTTGGGCATGTGCACGACAGCCTTCTGGCCCAGCTTGTTGGCAGCCCATGCCACGCCGCGGCCATGGTTGCCGTCGGTGGCGGTAAAGAAGGTAGCCTGGCCAAAGTCCTCGGCCAGCTGATCGGAGGTCAGGTAATCGAAGGTGCAGTCGGCAACGTCCTTGCCGGTCTCGTCGGCAATGTAGTTGGCCATGGCAAACGAGCCGCCCAGGACCTTAAAGGCGTTGAGGCCAAAGCGATAGCTCTCGTCCTTAACGCACAGGTTGGACAGGCCCAGACGCGCGGCCTGGCCGTCCAGGCGGGCAAGCGGAGTGACGGTGTACTGGGGGAACGACTGGTGGAAGGCGCGGGCCTTCTTCACGTGGTCGAGACTCATGATTCCCAAGTGCTTGTCATCGCTCTTGGGCATCGTGTTGCTCGCCCACTGGATCTTATCGGCCATACGGTGAACTCCTTAAGTTCTCTCTTGCCGGCCCCCGCATACGCGTTTCAGCCCGATCCCATTCACACGGCTGAACTTTTATGTGGATGCCAAACAAAAAGTTTGTTAGTAATGTTCTATCACACTTTTTGATTGGCATACCTAACGAATTGTTTGTTGCCGTAATCGGTACTTTTTCGCCGCCGAACGGTCACACAACGCAGCGACGCTTTCGTTATTTGCGAACAGGTGTGGTTTATGGCACAGTGAGCCCAAACTAATTTTTAGGAAGGTACCCATGACCCCCGCACAGATTGAGTTTTACAAGCGCCTCGCACACGGTCTGGCGCTCCAATTTGGCCCCAACTGCGAAGTCGTCGTCCACGATCTGGAGACCGAGGACGTGGACCACTCCATCGTAGTGATCGAAAACGGCCACGTCAGCGGGCGCAAACTGGGTGACGGCCCCAGCCATATCGTGTTTGAGTCCATGCACGAGGGCGCCACCGACGTACACGACCGCGAGCCGTACCTCACCAAAACCACCGATGGCAAGCTGCTCAAGTCCTCGACGATCTTTATCCGCAACGATGAGGGCAAACCCGTCGGCATTTTGGGCATCAACTTTGACATTACGCTTATGAAGGCTTTTGAGCGTTCGCTCGACGCCTTTACCGGCACCGGCGGCACGGGCTATACCGAGCCCGAGCCTATTACCAAGAACATCGGCGATCTGCTCGAGGACCTGCTGCACGAGTGCGAGCAGTTTGTGGGCAAGCCCGCGGCACTCATGACCAAAGACGAGCGCATTCGTGCCATTGGCTACCTCGACCGTCGCGGCGCCTTTCTCATTTCCAAGTCGAGCGAGCGCGCCTGCGAGTTCTTTGGCATCTCAAAGTACAGCTTCTATAGCTACCTCAATGAGGCCAAGGCGGCGGCCGGCGACAAGTAGGCACTCGCCTGGATTGCCCCTCCCCTTTTGGGCGCGAGTTCTGGAAAGCACGAATCCAAGACCGAGCAGCTTGGGAAGTTCCATATAATCGATGTCATTGGTATTTCGAAAGGATGGAACAGAATGGCGTTGAGCAAGGCATCATGCACCGGTCGCGGATTGATTCCGGCAATTGGTGGACATGTGCACCGCATGTTCGATGAGGGTGAAGACGACCTGTTTTCACTGAGCCTTGACGACGTGATGGATGATCGCCCGTGGACCGCCAACGAACTCATGGGCGGTGGGGCTCGCCCGTCAAGCCCCAATCCCGCACTTGCGCCTAAGTCCGCACCTGCGCCGACTCCTGCGCAGTCGCCTGTTTCGACACCCGCGCCTACGCCCGCACCCACTTCGGCGCCCACGCCCGTTCCCCGCCCCGCAAGCGACCCGTCCGAGACGGCGGCATTTCTCGCTGCAGCGACGCAGGGCAAATCGGCCGACAGCACTGTTATGTACAGCGCCCAGCAGTTGCCTGTTCCTGCGGCACGCAAGCCTCCGGTCGCAAGGCTCGATGAGCCCGTTGCCCATCAGGTTGCCTACGATTCCTGGGCTGCAACCGATCTGGATGAGACCTCTACCGGCATGCCGGCGCTCGATGTTCCAGTTAACCCGCTTTTTGCCGCCAACACGAGCGCCGCAGACTCTGAGGGCGGTGCGGCATATTCCGATTATTCCGATGGCTATGCTGGCAACGGTCGCATCGAGACCGAGGATTATGGCACCGCATCGAGCGATTATCTCAACGATCCGTACGCCGCCACGCCTGCACCGGAATATGACCCGGAGGCCGCGTCCGCGCCGGCGTATACCAAAAGCACGGGCGAAGAGCGCTTCGCCGATTATTACGCCGAGGAAAAGGCGCTGCGTTTCTCGGAATTTCCGCAGGCAGTCAAGGTTGCCTTTATCGCCATTATCATTGCCCTGCTCGGCGTCATTGCGTTTGAGGGATTCCAGCTGTTCCGCGGCCCCACCCAAGCGGAGTCAGAGACCCAGCAAAAAGAGGACGATAACCAGTACCTGGACATCAACACCCTCAAGGGCGACCCCAACGACGGGGACGACGAGTAGCGAGGGCTGAAGGCGGCCGCAGGATCCCACATCCAGCACCGGCTTCTAAGTGCTGTTTTGTCATCCAGCTACACTTTTCCGAAGTTTTAAGGTGCCTATTTCGACACTTTTCCGTACTTTTACACGGCTGATTTCGACACTTTTCCGGATGAAAGCCGAATAATCACTTGGGAAACCAACGCCGTTCACGCGTCATTTCGCAGGCGGCGCTTGATTTCTGTCCGTACACGTTGATAGACTTCCTCTTGCCCGCAAGGAGCGGGCGCGTTTTATCCAGAGTCGGGGTAGAGAGTTGGCTCCACGATCCCGACGCCAACCGGCCAAGAGGCACGGTGGCCCTGCCAACATCGATGAAAGGAGTCCGTATGGACAATTTCTCTGTGCGCAGCGAGCGTAACTTCCACAACCTGATCGTCAAACCGAATCACATGCATCTTCTGGATAAGCCAAATGGCTACGCCTCGGCCATGATCAAGAGCAGCCTCTCCCACCAGATGCGCTTTACGGTGCAGGTGCTCAAGGAAGAACTCTGCGCCGCCGGCAGCCCGCACGTGCTGCAGATCAAGCTGCTTGGAGACGACTCGCGTGAGCCGTCTAGCTGGAAGCTCTTTGCTGACGGCGTATGCGTTGCGGACGGATCCGGCGCCTTTGCCCGAGAGTGCTTCTGCGAGGGAGCCGAGGCATTCCTGGACCTGTGCCGCGACGCCGTGCGCTCGGCCGAGCTGTACTAGTGGAGCCAGAGGGAGTATGAGCTGTTGAGTGCGGCCCGCGGGATTGCGGGGGCGTAGGAACAGAAGCCTCATGATGGTGGCCTCGGCTGGAATGACGTATCGCTCGATAAATGATCTCAACAACGTAGCCGATGCGCCGCATTTCGCCTCAAAGGCATTGAGCGATCGGGTGGCGTCCAGCATTTCTTTGATATCCCCAATTGATTGTTCCGAGAAAGTCTCTTCATGCCCTCATAATCGCCCTTACGAGAAACTTGGACGAGACGGGCGTCCATACGCCGTCTCTAAACTAACGAGCCGTTCGCGGAAAGAACATCAGGCTAGCGTGGGCCAAAGATATACTGGTATCGTTGCAACAATTATGGAAGATCGGCATCGTCAATGACCTCCTTGAAATTCTCCAGGCGCTTCGCGCTTAGCCTGCTCGTCCCGCTGTCCGCCGCCGTAGCGCTAGCTTTGCCCTCAACCGCCCTCGCTGCGTCGGACCCGAACCCGCCCAGCATCTCCAACGTGACGTTATCCGCGACGACAGTCACGGCCGGCTCCACGCTGCATGTCGGCTACGATGTGGACGACCCCGATGGGGTGCGGTCAGTCACGCCGATAGTCGAGGTCGTCGTCGATAGCGATGACGGGGACCAGGGCAACAGCTCCCGCCTCGCCTTCCGGTCGACCGGCGACACGACCGCGGGCTTCGATATCCCCACCTCCCCGAGCGACCGGCCCTGCAGGTACCGGATCATCGGCCTCGGCGTGACCGATAGCCTTGGATGGGTTACCGATGTCTACGACGCGGCGTATGCCGAGGAGAAGGGACTCAACTCTCCGACCTTCGCCACCAGCCCCCTCGTCTATGAGGTGACCGAGGGGCCCGCGGACCAGAACCCGCCGACCGTGTCCTCCGTGTCGTTCTCGAGCAGGGAGGTCGCGACCGGTGCCGACTTCCACATCTCTTGGTCCGTCGCGGACCCGGACGGCGTTCGCTCCGTTTCCCCCATACTGCAGCGGGGCTGGGAGGATAAGGACGACGGCTGCTCCGTTTCGTCGGCCTATTATCACGGAGGCTCGTCTATCGACGGGTTCGACCTCACATTCGACAGCAATAGGATCGGAAGGCACAGGCTGATCGGCCTTTCGGTCACCGATGACCTAGGGTTCGAGACCGATGTGTACGAGAGTTCCTACGCCAGGGCCAACGGCATCTCGGGCGCGACTTTCTCGGTTGCCGACCCGAGCGAGCTGTGCTTCGAGGTGACCGGCAGCGCGATCGACCGGAACCCGCCCACGGTCTCGAACGTTTCCATCTCCGCGAAGAGAGTCCCTGTCGGCGGGCTCCTCCGCATCTATTGCAATGTAGGCGACGCGGACGGCGTGAAGTCTGTCTCCCCGATTCTCGGCGACCCCGGCTATGTCGAGGACCCGAACTCTGTAAAGGCCCGTAAAACGTTGAGCTGCAGCTACGATGCGGCAAGAGGCTATATCGAAATCGAGTTCCCCACGTCGCTCTCGATGGGCTCGTTTGAAATCCATGCCCTCGCGGTCCTCAACAAGGCGGGTCATGAGACCTTCGTCTACAGCTCCGCCTACGCCGAGCGTAACGGCAAGACCGGCGTCCGGACCTTTGATGTCGACGACGCGGAGAACGTCACCTTCGACGTGACCGCCCCGCTGTATGCCGCCACCAAGGGCAACGGACAGGCATATGCAAAGGGCAACGAGAACGGTCTGACCTTCCGCTTCAGCGGTCCTCTCGATGAGTTCACGCGTCTCCTCGTGGACGGAAATGAGGCCTCCGCTGAGAACTACACCGCAACCAAGGGCAGCACGATTATCGAGCTCAAGCCGGCCTACCTGGACACGCTTGCCGCCGGCGGACACACCGTCACGGCCGTCTGGAAGGACGGGACGGCGACCGATGCATCCTTCACCGTGGAGGGGAAGGCCCAAGGGGAGCAGGCGGGCGGCAAGACCGATGTAGATTCACCCGGCGACAACAAAAGTGATCCTGCCACTCCTGAAAAGGACGCCGACGAGGCGTCTACAAACAGGTCGGGACACACGACAACCGATGAACTAAAGCTCGCCGTAACCGGCGACTCCGCTTGGATGGCCAGCATCGCATTAGCCATGGCGGCCACGGCCTGCTTCGCGGCAGCGAGAAGGCTTGAGCCCAAGCAGCATAGGCACGAACAGTAGCTCAAAGCGAACTCAACTGGGAAGGGCAGATGGATAGCCGTCCTTCTCTTGCAATCAACCCAATCCGCTGAAATGCAATCAGTTAACGAGTTTTGCCAGACGCTCGGTCTCTACCCCGCTCTGGCAAGCCACCTAGCAATGAGATAATGCCCACGGCGATCAACGCAAACAAGGAGCACGCTATGGCAGACAACGAGATCAAACCCTCAACGGACGGCGGCCGAGAGGAACTCGTGGCAAAACAGCTCGCATCGACCAAAATCCACCTCGCGCTCACCCAGGAGCGGGTGGACGTCTCCGGCGCCATCAAGCTGCCGCTCGAGCGAATTCCCCAACTCGGCGTGGCGTTCGCCTCGCTCCCCTCGATGTTTCGCACCGTCACCAACACGGTGAGCGTGCCCACGCTGCTCCAGGCGACTGACAAATATGGTAACCCGCTCGATCCGTCGAAACTCAACACGTTCAAGGACGGCAGCGGTCTCACAGGGGGCTACCGCGACGCCGCCAAGGGCCTTGGGCAGGCGCGCTTCCACGTAGTCGAGGGCGACATCGCCACGAGCGTCACGCAGGTGCCTTACGATCCAACATCGCTATTCATGGCAGCCGCAATCGCGCAGATAAACCAAAAGCTCGACTCCATCCAGGAGTCCGTCGACGAAATGTTCGAGTACATGCGTCAGCGCGACAAGGCCAACATGCGTGGCAACCTCAAGACGCTCGCAGACATCCTCAACGGTTACGGCCTCAACTACGGCAACGCCACCTACATGGCAAACGCCCATATGAAGGTGCTCGACATCAAGCAGTCGTCCGCGCAGGACATGGAACTCTTCCGCTCGCAGGCACAGGCGGATCTGAAAAAGAAAGGGTTCATCGAGGTGCGAGACGGCTTGGGCAGACGTCTCGACAAGGTGCTCGACTACCTCAAAGACTGCCAGCTCGCCACCTACATCCACACGTTCTCGCTGTTCCTCGAACCCATGCTCGCCCAGAACTTCGAGCCCGCAAAGCTCGCGGACGCCACTGCGAAGATCGAGGCTGATTCGATCGCGTACCGCGAGCTCTACACCGACTGCTACAACGCACTCGAAGCGGGGGCTGTCGACACCGTCGATGCGGCACTGCTGGGCGGTATCGCGTCCGCGGGCAAATTGCTCGGTCACGCCATCGCAAAGACCCCCGTGGGCGACCATACACTCATCGACGAGGCGCTCGAAGGCGCAGGAGAGAGCATCGGAAAGTTCAACGACAAGCAATCCGAGAAACTCCTCGAAAAGCTCCATCAGGCAAAGACGCCCGACGTCACGCCGTTCAAGCAGAGCGTAAAGGAGATCGACACCCTCTACAACCGCCCCGCGCAGATCGCCGTGGACGCCGAGAACGTCTACATCTTGCCTGCCAAGCAGCAGGAAGAGTAACGATACGCGACAGGCACGCGCCATGCAGACAGGTAACGCCCCTACCTCCCCTCCGCCTTCAGCTTTAGCAGCAGGTCACCCAGCTCGGGGCACTTGCTGGAAAGGCGTGTCTGGGCTCGCTCGTCCATCCCCCACCGCTGGCGGACTTCCTGGGCACGCGGGCTCACGTGGTAGTCCCCGTCCATTACCTGCTTGAGCAACTTAGCGGTCACGCGCGCATCGGCTAGGGCGCTGTGGGCGTGACCCGTCGACTCGTCGAACTCGATGCCAAACCACGTTGCCGCGTCACTCAAAGAGACGCGCCCGTGGCTGCCCACGTCCATGATCGAGGTGTAAAACGCCTGCAGGTCGGCCCAGTCCGTAGGAAATGCGACAAGGTCGATGTGCTTTGTCTGGCACTCGGTCAAAAGCTGTCGACGATCCGCCCCGCTCCAACAGACCACCTGGGCGGAATAGCGACCGATCCAATCGCTGAGCCTTTTGATCACCACATAGAGCGGATCGGCCATCGCAGTGTCCACAGCCGATATCCCTGTGAGCTCGCGGACGGGGAACGCAACGCCTTCGGTAAATTCTGTCTGCACAAACTGCGAGAACTCGCCCATCACGTTGCCGTGGTAATCGAGCTTAACAGCGCCGACCTCGATAATCTCGTTACGTAGTCCGCGGCGCTGGCGCTGCTTTGGCACCGGCGCAAACTCAAAGTCGAGCACGATCTGGCGCGCAAAGTTCGTCGTATCGATGGCCGAAATATCCGGCGTCTTTTTGTCTGGCACGGTCAGGGCCTTTCTCCGTCAACTGCCGCTCGTTACATAGGCGGCTACATTGCCGTAAGGATAGGAACCCGTGCGGACATGAAATCGCACAGCACGGCTTTCCGGCATCCTTGCGTAAAGCCACACTTTGAGAGAATCATGTCACTGTTATTATCGAACATATATTCGTATTTATAGCAGTACTTTGATAGAATTGCAGTTGTTGACGGCAGTTCCATGTGCCGGGCAGCGCCCTCCATGCGACGGGAGGTGATGCCCATGACCGATCTGATTGATTTCGTGAAGCTCCTGACCGCTTTGGTCTCGCTCCTCACGGCGCTTATCGGACTTTCCGAGGCACTTAAGCAGCGTACGAAGCAAAAGAAGACGATATGAGAAAGCCATTTGGGTCGCCTCCCCCGCGGCGCAGCTTCTTTCC
>DXMC01000002.1:0-85813 GCA_019414365.1 Collinsella sp. | reverse complement strand
GTTTAAAACCGGGCTCGAACAAACACGCCTATTGACAATGGCTTTCTCATATTAGCAGGGTTCGAAGCCCAAAAAGAAAGGTCACCGTCGCTAAGGCGGTGACCTAACTCTTCAAAGCAACGGCTCTGCCCAGCTTCCTACGACTTGGGCTGCCGTCGGCACCATTCTACCCGTTTGACATTGCTGTTGTCGATGCGCCGTATCAAGAATCCACGGCAGCGCTCGTGGTTGCAAAACAGCCCAACAAATAGTGGCTATTAGTCAGTTCGACTGTCCAAAAGGCCTAATAGTTGCTAATAGTGGCCAGTTGGCAACGGATTTGGGCTATTAGTTCTAACAGTGCCTATACTATGACCCCACAAACGGGACACGGTTTTCTGCCCGCACGAGGTTTTGAAGTTTTAGCTGGGACAATCCGGCAGATTGGAGCACAGAACATGAGGTTCGAACGCCTCATGTCACTCAAAATACGTCTCCTCAACTGCGCAAAGGAGAACGGTTTTTAGCGACAAGGAGACAATGGAATGATCTGGTTCACCAGCGACACCCACTTCGGGCATGAGAACGTGCTGAAGTTCACCGACCGCCCGTGGGAGACGATTTGGCAGATGAACGATGCCATCGTCGACAACATCAACGGTAAGGTTGCCGTGGATGACGAGCTCTACATCCTAGGGGATTTCTCATTCAAGATGACCGCCCAGGACGCCTACGGGCTGCGTAAGCGGATCGCCTGCAGACGCATCCACCTCGTCCCGGGAAACCACGACAAGGACTGGACCCAGCCGGCGGTCGCGGGCGCGTTCACCGTGGAACCGCCGATCTGCGTGCTCAAGATCGACGGGCAGAAGATCGTCCTGTGCCATTACCCTATGGCCGACTGGCAGGGCATGAGTCATGGATCGTGGCACCTCCACGGGCACATCCACAGCAGCGGAGGCACGTACAACGAGTTCAACCGCAAGCAGGGCCTTCTGCGCTACGACGTCGGTTGCGACGCCAACGGGCACTCCACGGTGAGTCTCGACGAGCTGAGGGAGTGGTTCGCCGGAGTCGGCGAGCCGTGCGGCCGGGTGAAATGGCCCTGGTGGGTCAACGAGACCGGCGACAGGCAGGTCGAGCGCGAGCTGGCGGCGTACAAGAGGGAAGTGGTAATCCGATGACGGTCTACGTGACAGGCGATATCCACAGTGGGCTCGACATGCAAAAGCTCCGCGACTGGGAGCTTGGGGATAGCCTTGGCAGCGACGACTATCTGATCATCGCCGGCGACTTTGGCTTTCCGTGGGACTTCTCTGCCGAGGAATGCGCCGATATCGCTTGGCTGGAGTCGCGCCCCTACACGGTGCTGTTCGTCGACGGCAACCACGAGCGCTTCGACCACTGGGAGGAACGCCCCATGGAGCCGTGGCACGGCGGGCTGACGCAACGCCTGTCGGATACCTCGTCCATCCGCCGACTCATGCGCGGGGAGGTCTTCGATCTCGACGGCTCGACGGTATTCACCATGGGCGGTGCCACAAGCGTGGACAGGGAATACCGCGTGCCGTATTCCAGCTGGTGGCCTCAGGAGCTCCCGGACGAGCGCGATTTCGATACCGCGCGGGCAAGGCTCGACGAGGTCGGCTGGAAGGTCGACTGCGTCATCACCCATACCTGCGCCACGCGCATGCTCTCGCCGACGCTCTACCCGGACCCAGGCTGGGAGCGCCCGGATGTGGACCGGCTGACCGGATTCCTCGACGAGCTCGAGGATCGCCTGGACTACAAGCGCTGGTATTACGGACATTTTCACCGAGACGGCAATCCGGACGAACGGCACACGGTGCTGTATGACTGGATCGTGAGGCTTGGGGACAAACTTTTGCCGTGGGGCGCGTACTGATGGCTATCTATGTGACGGGCGACGTGCACGGCAGGGCCGAGTACGGGTCCAGCCGGTTTGCCTTCAGGAATTGGCCGCTGGGTCGGATTCTGACGCGCGATGACGTGGTGATCGTGGCCGGCGATTTCGGCTTCGTCTGGGACGGATCGAATGCCGAGAGGTACTGGCTCGACTGGTTCGAGTCGAAGCCGTGGGCCACGTGTTTCGTAGACGGCAACCACGAGAACCACCGCGCCCTGGCTGAGTTGCCGGTGCGGGAGTGGAACGGCGGGCTCGTCCATGAGGCGCGGCCGCACGTGCTGCATCTGATGCGCGGAGAGGTGTTCGACATCGCAGGAACCACGGTTCTTACCATGGGCGGCGCCGCGAGCCATGACAGGCAGTATCGCAGGGAGGGGAGGAGCTGGTGGCCCGAGGAGATGCCGAGCGAGGAAGAGATGGGGCACTGCCGCGCCTCGCTCGACCGCGTGGGCTGGAAGGTCGACTACGTTGTGACTCACGAGGCGCCGGCTGCCCTTGCTGAGGGGCTATGCCACGAGCTCGGGCGCGAGTATCGGGACGACCGGCTTCAGCGATTCCTTGGCGAGCTCGATGGGCGGCTCGGCTACCGCGCCTGGTTCTTCGGCCACTACCACGGCGACGAGTGGCGTGACGCCAGGCATCGCCTTATCTACCGAGACATCGTGCCGGTCGAAGATGCTGCGCCCGCTTCTAGAAACCTTCTAGAAGCGCTCTAGAAGGTTTCTAGAAATTAGGCGCCATATGGACTATTCCAATTCAAAGGTCTGGTCGAGGGAGTTCGACCCGGCACCCATCCCGTCGACTTTCACTTCGATGGGAGACATGTCATTGAGATCAAAAATCGACACACCGTCGCATTCGCCTCCCGGAGCAAGCCCTTGCGAAGAGAAGTGGTCTTCCTGCAAATCGGCGGCAAACCCGCGAGATAGCATCTGCTTATTTTGATAAGCCGTGATGTAGCTACCAACAGCGCATGAATCTGCCGATCGGTTGTTAATGGCGTGCCAGCGAACAACGGCAACCTTCCCGCCATCGCCAGCCGAGGAATCATGCACCTCGACGCCGGTGACTGAATACTCCATCTTGCCGTAAACCCCGTCTTCCTACGCGTTATCAGAATCGGCGACCTGAACTGCCGTCTGACGATCGTCTGCCTGGCTGCACCCAGAGGTCATAACTAGGGCGGCTGCCAGAACACCCGCAGCCCCAAAGTTCCGAGCTAGGTTGATTGCCTTTTTAACAGAGAGATGTTCCATCGACTACTCCAAACTTAATTGTTTTTGAATGCCATCAGCCAAACAGCCAAGCCCCAATGAGCATGACCACTGAAACTGCTGCAAGCGAAGCCCAGACGGCATTTTGACGGGTGATGACACCGCTGATGGTGAGCGCATTTGCGCCGGCACCATCAATGACAGTCCAGACGAGTGCCGTGACCAAAAAGACGACTAGCCCTGCCGTTATCAACTCACGGCGAGACGGCCTTAGCTTGTCGGACATATCTACTCGTCCCTCGCCTTGGTCATGACCTCGACCTTGGCCTCGGCCACGGCCGCCCGCTGCTCGGAGGCGGCGAGGCGATCCTTGAGGGCGGCGACCTCGGCCATCAGGTCACGCTGGGCGAGGAGGGAGACGTTGAGATCGGCCTGAGCCTTGGCCGCGGCGTCGACCGCGCCCCTCATGCTTTCAATTCGATCGTCTTTTGCGGCTGATTCTGCCAAGAGCTGATTGTTCTCGGAATCGAGCTTCTTGAGCTGCGAGAGGTAATCGGCGACGGTGGCGTGGAGCTCATCGTTCTCAATCTCCAAGCTCGCAGTATCCAGCTCGAATTTCTCTTTGATGGCGGCGACCTGCTCGACGCAATTAGATTTGATGCTCTGAATCTGTTCCATTGCACTTTTCTTGGCAGCGTCGGCGTCCTCGCGGGCAGCACGAGCCTCCATCGCGGCAGCTTCGGCAGCACCCACGATGATGCGCTTAACCCGCTCGACCGCCTCATCGAGGACGGCCGATGCGTCGAGCGCAGCCTTCACGCCGGGAGTGGCGTTAGGGTGGTAGCCATCGACCAAGCGGGCGACGGTATCGGCCTGCGAGAGACCAAGGCTCGTGCTGATGTCCTTTATGGCGTCACGGGTCTCCGATGAGACATTCAGACTGGTCATTTTCTTTTCGGACTGGACTTGGTTTTCGGCCATGATGCGGCACTCCAATCAACAACGGGCATGGCTCCGCCATGCCATATGGCTGGGAACAATGCACGGCCGCTGTTGAGTTGTCTTTTTCCTGCGATCGGTGAGTTCTAAAAAGGCGTCTCAAGTCATGCGTTCACGCAGGTTTTCGGTTAGAGAAATACCGCACCCTTATATAGTAACGCCGCCGCACTCGGGCCTATTAGGCAAATCGCGAAACGACAGACGGACTTATTTCCTGACGCCCACCAATCCGCGTTCACGAAGGATGCGGTACAGCGTTGATTTGGAGACGCCAGTCGCAGCGCAAATATCGGGAATAGGAGTCTCTCCTCCAAGATAGAGCTTTACTGCGGCATCGGCTTTGACGCCGGCAGTGCGAGGCCTGCCACCCACGTTGCCGCCGTGGCTCCGTTTGACGGCGATACCCTCGGCCTGGCGTTGCCTGATCAGATCTCGCTCAAGTTCCGCGGTGCAAGCATGGGTGCCAAGCACGAAGCGCCCGAATGCGGTATCTAGATCCACGGGCTGTTTCAGGGACGTGAGCTTCACGCCGAGGTTTCGAAACATAAGGTCATAGTTGAGCAGCTGCCTGGTCGATCTGGTCAAGCGCTCCCAGGATTCGACCACCACCTCGTCACCCGCCCGCATCTTCTTGAACAGGCGCTTCTGCTGCGTCCGGTCGCCGTCCTGGGCACCCGTGACCTTGTCCTTGTAGATATGGCCATAGGCCACGCCAGCGTTCACCAGAGCCTCGATCTGGCGGTCCAACCTCTGGTCTTTCGTGCTCACGCGAGCATATCCGTAACGTGTCATTTCAGCCTCCTGCCTCGTATTTGATTTTCCCATGGGAATTGACGCGGAGGTTTTGACACTGGGTTTTGGCACTCGACGTTCACGGCATCGAGGGTTCGGTTTTCGAGTGCCGCGCGGCATACGTTTTGGGACGAACGGCTAATGGAATATGTTGGGACGGATAATATTTTACTACCAAATAGTAGTAGAATATTATCGTAAAGATTGGAGGCTCATGGTCCGGATACACCAGAGAGTTCACGAGCGGCACCCCGAGCTAGATGACGGTGATGTCGAGGCGGCGTGGGAGAGCTACTGCTTCGCGGCCGTCCGCATACCCGGGGAGTGCGAGATGCGGACGGGCTACGACCCGCAAGGCCGGTACATCGAGATGGTCGGTGTCCTCCTGGCCGACGGCGCGTGGCTCGTCTACCACGCCATGACGCCGCCGAGCAAGAAGACGCTAAGGGAGATCGAGAACGCGAGAAGGAGAGGTTACTGATGGAATATAGGCTTGCAAACGGATCCGTTATCACGGATGAGGACATCGAGCGCGAGTGCGCGGAATACGAATCCGGCTCCTGGGAGGGGAACCTGGTGAACCTCCGAGTCGGCCGCCCCAGGCTTTCCGAGGTGGAGGCCAACGCCAACCTGTCTTTCAAGTGCCCGAAGACGGGCGCCGACCTCATCGAACGGGCGGCCGCCGCGTGCGGGATGCGGAAGTCGGAGTTTCTGCGCTCGGCCGCGATCGAGAAGGCCGAGAGGATACTCAGGTCGGCATAGCCCCGGCGTGCCTTCCCGGAATCGGCGTTGCCGCAGGGAGTGAGCGCCCTGCGCCGCCGTTATGTTAGACATGTCGCTAACATAACGGCGGTTAAGTCGTGCCGCGGGTCGGGACATCCGCACCACCACAGGTTCAATCGCCCCGTAAATCGAATCCTGTTAAGTCGTCTATCTGCGTGTTTATGAACACACCATTGCCATTCCTTAGGTGAGAATCGTGTCCGCACGGGGCGATATATTAGACAGAACACCCGAGGGAAAGGAATAGCATGAGCGATTTAATGGAAGTCGTACATCGGCTCGAGCGCGAGATGGCAGACCGAGCCTCCGCAGTTGAGAAGGAGGGGTTATGCCCAAAAAAGCGCCATGGATAACAAAGGATGTTCGCATAGTAGAAGCGATGGGGTGGCTAACCGGCGCTTGCAGCGTCGTGCTGACAGGTTTTGCTATCGCAGCAGTGCCCACCGGAGAGAAGGTCCCCGTCCACTACGGCGTTGACATGCAGCCGAACCGCTGGGGCTCTCCTGTCGAGCTGTTGCTCCTCCCTATTGTCATGCTGGCTTGCATCGCGCTTTTGGCCCTCGTTCTCCATCTGGTCAGTCCAGAGCATTGGAACCAGCCTGCCGGTCTCGAGAGCGACGAGAAGGATGCTTGGTATCTCGCAAGTGCTCGCTCGGTGGCCTGGTTTGAGCTCGAGTGCGGCGTTTTCTCGCTGCTTGCGGCCCTTAACCCGTTGTCCGACGACTGCAAGGCGATGATTGTCGGCGCTGTTGCATTCGAACTATTGCTTATTGCAACGCCCCTTATATTCACTGCAAGGTTTCGCAAGAGCAGAGGTAAGGGCAAGGCTCGGAAACTTTAGCGCCCCAGCGTGTTCCAATCGATAAAGAGCTCGCGACGAAGACTGCGCTGCGCATCAAGCTGGCGTCCGTCTTCTCGCGATACTCCAAGCCGATCTCCTCAAACAACATGCGCTTCACTATCTCGAAGTTCTTCTCATCGGCGATTTGCTGATACGTCAGCAACATGACGTTGAAACCCATTTGCTGCAATGCGGTGGCGCGATCGGAATCCGACATTGCGGCATCGGCCCCACTGTGCACAAGCCTGCCTTGGCACTCGACGACAAGCGGCTTCTTGTCACCCGTCTCCTCAAATAGGAAGTCTGCATAGCAGTTGTAGCGCCCGGCCAAACGCGCTGCCTTGCCCGAAAGGACAATGCGAGCATTGTTGCTAAAGGATCTGAGACCCTCGCTACCGGCGACGCGCGGCGTCGCAAGCAACAAGGACAGCTGAGCCTCAAACGGCGACGCGACAACCCCGGTCACACGCTCGACATCTTTAAGGCTCAGTTCAATCAAGCCATCAAGGCCTTCATGGCCGCCGACGAGGCGGTCCGCAGCCTTAACGACTATGACAGCATCGTTGACACTCAGATCGCCAACGCCATTGATGAGCACCTTCGCGCCATCGACAGGCTCTGCCGTTTCGGCATCGACGGTGGTTTCGGTAAGAAGCATCCGGTTAAGGAGTACTAGCCTTCCGCATGGCCATGGAAGTAAAGTAGAAGAGGGTCGAATCCGAAGCAGTTCCCGGACAATTGGCGTCCGGCCAGACACTTCGGTTTGGCCCTTTCTTCCAGGATTCTGTAACAGCTGATTGAATTGCAACGCGCTAGGGCAGGACAGTTCAAAACTAGCGGGGCGTGTCGCCGCGCGAGTAGTCACCGCGATCGACGACGCGATCGTCCATCTGTCGCGACACGGCGCTACCGCCGTGCGCCTGGCCGGTGGCGCGGACGCGGTCGTCACCGGCATCGGGAACGGAGCCGGCATAGCGGTTGCGAATCTCCCTTGCGTAGCCGCGGCGCGCAAGGAGCTCGTCGCGAACCGCGGGACCTTCGAGTTACTTCACTTCAAACCTTAAGAGCCTTCTCTCCGGCAGATCGGTCATCTTCATCGTATAAGTCCCAGGAAAAGCCTTCTCAAAACGGACGGTCTCGTAACCTTCGAAATAGTCGTTGGTGTTTTGCATCATGAATGGGACGAGCAACTCGTTCTCCGCCCCAACCTGTACAGCAAACGCAGCAGAACCGCCCAGGGCCGGCATTGCCTGCGTTCTCAGATCGGTATTGACCACAAAGTCATAGTTTGGCGCGTGCTCCGGTACCAAATGCCAAGCATACGTTTTGATTCCGCCTTCGACATTGTCCTTATTCCTGACACGCATCTTTACGGCGATAACACATGTGGTGTCGGCGTCCTTCAATTTCGTTTTCGTATCCACGATGCCATATTTTGAATAATCATCATGCGCACGCTTGAGATACTCGCGCGGCGTGAGCAGCTCCGCCCCGTCTATACAAAACGAATACCCGTCAGTCGCCACATCCTTCGACCCCAGAAACGCCCCATCCATCGAGAGCCATTCGCCCTCCGCATAATATTTCTCAGGAATGACCGTCCGGTTCCCGTTAACGGCGCTCACCCTCATGCCCGCAAGGCCGGTAGCAGCACAGCCGAAAAGAACGAGCACCGACCTTCTCGTCCACAGGGCCTTCTTCATCGCGCTCACGACCTTTCCCGAACTTTCACAACGGCACCGTCGCGCATGCAGTAAACCCGATCGGCCAGCTCCTCGAGCACCTCTCCGTCATGGCTGGACAGAATAACCTCGCGACCCGTTGAGGCCGCCATCGCCACAACGCGCTTGAGCATTCCAACGCCCGCTTCGTCGAGGGCATTCGTTGGCTCATCGAGAACAAGCAGCTTCGGCTTTTCCATAATTGCCGCAGCTATCCCCAGACGTTGCTTCATCCCAAGCGAGTATGCTCGGAACTTCTTTTTTTCGTCCGCATCGAGCCCCACGAGCCGCAGGGCAGAGCGAATGTCCTCGGGGGTGGCAACGCCCTTGATCTGAGCGATGAGCTCCAGATTGTCGTAGCCAGACAGATATCCCAAAAAGGAAGGCGCCTCGATCAACATCCCCAGACTCGGCGGGAACGAGATGTCCGCCCCAAGCCTTTGTCCATCGATAGAGATTTCGCCTTCGGTAGGCTTGATCAATCCGCAGACCGCTCGCATAAGCATGGTCTTACCCGAACCGTTTATCCCCTGAAGTCCGACCACGGTCCCAGGGTCAACCTCGATGGACACGTTGCGCAGAACATCGTTTTTGCCCAAGCGCTTCGATACATCCCTAACGATCACGCTCATATCTTGTCCCCCTTTTCTATAAGGTCGGCCCTTCGAAACCACAGTCCACCCAACGATAGGCATAACGACATAATCACAATTGAAAACAAGACGCTCGAGCCCGCCGCGATTCCCTCTTTGACAATTCCGCCCCAGCGCAACAGCATCAAGGCGTTACCCAATAGCGCCCAATGCCGTGCATATGCCGAGCAGATCAGGTAGCTCATTAAAACCACAAACGAGACTGACGGCCCAAGCACAAACCCAACCGCTGCCTGCGCAAACGCAAGCGCCTCGAAAGCAAATAAGAGACCTATGAAAAACGGCAGCGCATCCGCCTCGGCAGCTTTGAGAAACCACGGCGCCAAATTAGCCAGCTGAAGCGACTCGCCATGGACGACCGCGCTGAACGAGGAGCTCACCACCAAGCTCCAAATCACAACAGAGCAAACCACCACGAGCAGTGAAAATGCCGTTACCGCCGCCACTGAGATAAAACGCGAGGCCCACCAAAGGGTTCTTGCCCGGCATCGAACAAGCGCTTGCAAACCAAGCCCGTGCAACGATTCGACCGGATAATCGAGTGTTGTATAGAGAATAAGCAGAATGAGGAATAGCCACCCTAGCGGAGGCACAAACATGACCCCGGGCCTAGGCTCAAACGGAGCGGATCCGGCAAACACGAGCGCAAGATTATCCGCAAACCCCAAGGCATCCGTCCTGACCCCATACACAGAAGACAAGCCGTAGGCGTACACCAAGTTCGCAACGGTCACTGCCGCAACCGCAATAAAAGCAATGATGTTCTTCTTCAAAACGGTCCTCAGGTCCGCGGCGACCAGCCTAAACAGCATCAGACCACCTCGCGTCTTTTTAAGAATCTCGCGGAAACCAAAGAAAAGACGAACAGCAAGATGATTTCCGCAACCCCCGCTCGGATGTCGGGCCAGTTATTTAGCGATTCCGACCTGATGCTGTTAAGAATGTTGCAGTTAAAGCCAACGCATGAAAGGACGCTAAAAATCCAGTCGTTAACAAAGTGCCATGCAACCATAATCAGATATGGAACGACCATCGCCTTGATTCTGCTGCGGAACACAACCGACAGACCAGTCACGGCCATGGATAGAGCCCCCAGCGCCACCGCATCGAACAGCGTATAAACCAGCACATATAACAGAGGCCGGGAATAAAACAGACCAGAAAAATAGCTATGCAGATAGAGCCCGACGTAAGTCGATTCATCGACCCGGGGGAGATACGCGGGAAACAGCATGGAGACCATCAGGAAGTTCACGAGTAGCGGAATAGCCGTGACCGCAAACGCAGAGAGAAAAGCAGACAGCATCTTCACGTTCACGTATGCATTTCTAGAAACACGCGTGCAGATCTGCGCCTCGTAACCGCTCAAACGCTCGGACAGGCATGACCACGACCCGGCCAGCATGGCAAGCAACGGCAGCGCATAGAAAAACACCGACGCTAACAACGGCGCGTTCGCGCTCACAACAATCCAGTTGCCAAAGCTACTTTCACGCGTTTGGCCGAGGTATGTCTGAGACTGCAGACCAATGCCGTAGCCAAAAGATAACAGCTGCTTGCGCTCAATTTCGAGCGTCCACCACGCCTCGATGGCAGCTGCCATCGAAATGGCAGTCGCCAAAATAAGAGCCAACGCAAATATATGGTTTCCAAATATCTTGGATAACTCATGTCGTAATAGATTTCCATTCAAGCAACATCGCCCTCCCATTGGCCGGGCCGAGCGTTGCTGCTCGGCCCGGCCCTAATCACAACAAGAAGCTGCGGATTGGCTAGGAGGGAAGTTTGTTAAAATGGCCGAAGCAATCGGGGCTCCACCTTCCATAGACCGTGCCGTATCCGGACTCGGCCCATGCAGTCAGACGAGCATGACTGCGCCCATTCTCATGGACGAGGTTGTATATCTCCCATTTATCCGCATGGTTGGAGCGATACACGCCTTGCGTGCAATTCATGTTGCCCGTTCCTTTAGTGTCATAGGCACCGTCCACGTACAGGCGCAATGGCTTTCCCGAATAGCCTTGAATCCAAATGTAGACTGAGGATGAATCTTCTTTCCGGCGATAGCCAGTTGCGCTCGTGCCAGAACACTGAAAAGCGAAATCTCTATCTTCGTTGTTCTTGCATGTGGCAATTCCGGCATCCGCGCTCTGCGAAATGCTAGAAACCTGGGAAGTGTCAAACTCCTCTTGAGCAAATGATACGGCAGGTGCACCCATCGACAAGCCCGCAACAATCGCCAAGCCGACTCCGATTCGAGCAATAGCGCTCCTTGGCTTAATCATGGCCTTCTCCAATCAAAAGCGGTTAACAATGCGTCGACGCACGGCAACCTTTGCATGAATGGAGAAAGATGTCTGTAAACACTCGCTATTGAGTTGATAATCCAGGCGTTTACACGTTATCCACCTGCGATAACAATGAAATAAGCTCCGCTTTGTTCTTGATCTTCAACTGGCGATAAGATGCGGATCGCAACGCTTGCACCGTAGATGCAGCGTAACCGACATCCTCCGCAATAGCCTTTGTCGTTGCGCCCTCTGCCGTCATCAGCAAGATTTGCGACTGAACATCAGAAAGGGAGCGAGACATAAGCAGGGCCAGCTGGCGCACGCGGGCTGTTTCGGTGGACCCGTTCGCGCGGTACCCCAAGACGGCCTTCTCGTCCTCAACCGAGCGGGCGAGCGCGATGTGCGTGACGAACATGGGCGCAGACCAGCAGACGACCACCGTTGCCACGACGACATTGACAGCCGAACTATGCCCCAACAACGACGCGAGGAACAACGGCTTGAAAACCGTCAGATCCTGCACCATGTTGAGCAAGACAACCCAAACAGGAGCCATCGCCCCAAAGCAGAGCATCCATACCCCAAGCATTTTGCGCTGCGGACAGCTTCGCAGCACTATATACGTGAGCAGCATCCCCGTCAGTACCGCAAGTCCATGAATTCGCCCCCTAGTTGCTGCATAGATTAAAGCGGATACACCTATTAACGCCAACGGCACGATAGCCCGAGTATGGGCATGAACCTTAAACGGACGCAGCTCAACGGCAAGCGAAGCCATAGACGTCATGCCGCAAAACAGGACCGGCACAGCCATCAACGGATCGCGTACGCACCTCCATGCCGCGATATAGACAAAGGCCCATTCCACGGCAGACAGTATCGCCCACACGCACGGGCTTCCGAGCCCAATCGCTTCGCCTGCCCTATCCAGATCAGCGTCATGATTTGTCTTTACAACCGCGCAATACGGCGAAAGAAACAGTCCGAGGCCCAATGTATAGCTTGCAAGAGAAAAGGCGACTGCCCGCGTAACGCTGGATTCCCAATCACTATTCGCCATTACCAAGGGACCTGCCGCAAGGAAAATAAAAAAAGATGTGGGCAGATATCGAAGCAGCCGGTGCGTCCGAGCTAATGCCAACATATCGCCGGCATGCCGCTGCGACAGCTCAGACTCTACAGCTTCGCCCCCACCCGCAAACAGCGCCACCAGCTCACGCGAGCCCGCAACCGACGCCTTCCCGTATGCTCGGTGAAGCGTGGTCCGCACCGTCGATGGCTTCGTATCCGTCTCCCTGGCAATTTCCGCCGGCGTTTTCCCTTTGAGCAACAACCGAACAAACTGCTCTTCTCGAGGCGACAGAGAGGGAGAAAACGCTCCCGCATCGAATGGGTCGGACGTGCGGGGGATATCCGAATCGTTGTTCCGCTTCTTCCTGAGCAACGTGCATACGAAGGCAGCAATAGCGGACCCTATCGTCAGCGACGCAATGATCGCGGCATCGTTTGCGAAGTATGCCACCTCAACAGCGGGAACAAGGCCAATGGGAACTGCTACGAGCACAGAACGGGCGAGCACGTCGCTCTGTCCCCGACCAAAGGCGCGGGGACAGCAAAGCAGCGGGACCGCAGCCAATACGAGATAGAACAGAGGAATTAAAAGCATAAGGCCAATTGATGCGGCCATTACAGAGGGCATCCCCCATGGCTCGGGAACGACTCTCCATGAAACTCGACAGCAGAACAGCAGACAAGACAGGACGGCTATTGTTTCTGTAAAAATCGCGTCCTGCGGATGACGAGTTTCTCTTTCGTCAGCCCGCGTCGCCCCCTGCGTCAAAGGAAAGCCCGCCGTATCCCAAATTACATATGAGAGGAGCAACGACCCAGCAAAGCACGAGGCGCATGAAACGCCGCGCAACAGCCAGATAGGCGCAAACACGAATGGAATAGAATCTCCGCGAGCATAGAAGGCCAAGTCGGCCCACTCGGGAACCGCCGCAATAGCAGCAAGGAAAATACCGAAGGCGCCAAGGAACCCCGGCCGCCTTATTTCTCTCCCCTTGCGGAGCGCAACACCGTGACCAAACGCCGCGAGGCACGCGCCAAGGATAACGAGCCAGGTCATTGCACCTGATACCAAGCCAATTGAAGATGAAAACCGGTGATAAGGGGTGACCGCCATTACGATAAGCACAATGGCGCAGGCAGATGTGGCAGAACGGCGGGAAAAGAGCATATGGCCTCCATAGCATGTCATTATATCGCTCGATCCACTCATCTATCTCCATGCCCACACCGGCCAACATCAACGGTTAACGCATACTCCAATCCGAACCAGATCACGGGCCAATTTTCCGCAGCCCCCGCCCCAAAGCGGGATACGGTTTCCTTTTGAGCGCCGGTTCGGAAAATGCATCCCGTTTTAGGCCGAAAACTGGGACGCGCGGGCAGGAGCTATGCAAAGATAGTGGCCGTTGGCCTTGCGATCGGTCTTGCAATGGCGCTGTGCGCATCATTCGCGAAGTATAGGTCCGAGTTAAAGATTTCTGTTGTCTGGTTCATCTGCCAAATAATCGCTTGGAATATAGTCGACGTGATAACGCTTCTCTAATTTCTCGATGAACCGGTCGACCTTTCGAGCATTTTGATAAACCTTTTCAAGCGTTCGGAAAACAGCTTTCTCGTTGTACGCGGGAAGCCCTTGGGCGTTCACAAAATACATCAGCTGATTGAGGTTTGTTCCTTCCTTCAATAACTCATGATGGAGTTTTTCAACTTCCGCGATGTCAAAATTGAATGATTCGATCTTTCCGTAAATTGCGCTGCGGCGAACCAGTTCGCTTGCAGAAATGCCGAGCGCCGCTGCACGCTGCTCAATTGCCTTTTTTTCTGGAGCAGTGAGCATTACTTGGAACGGAATACTCCTTTTTTCAGAAATCGGCTCGCCACGTTCATCGGTTTTACGCGATGCCTGTGCTCTCCTGTAATCCTCCTGTTGCTTATGGAGGGCCTTTTTCTTCCGATCAAGAACTTGCATTTCGTCATCGAGATCATCAAGTGAGATTTCCCGATGAATCAGTACGGATCGAATCAACTCAGCTTCCGTACAACCAGCTTGTTCGCAAAGTTGTTGATAGATCTCTTTCTCTTCAGGAGAAACGCGAGCCTTTACGAATTCATTTCGTGCCATTTTTCTACTTTCTCCGGAGTGGCCTCCGGAAAAGTAAGCAAGAAACTGAGGATTGGCATCCGTCACCTCTTGCTATGGTTGCCTAATTTTTTAGAAAGAGTGAAACCAACCCGCAAAAAGCGTGCTGCGTTCACTCTTTCCCTTTTCTCCGTGACAGGAGAAAAGCAAGATTCGTAAATCATGATAACAGGGACTACGGGCCCGGTTATCATGATTTATGTACATCTTGCAATCTCCGGAACGGGGATTGGGCGAAACGCAGTGTAGACGTGGAATGAGAGGCCTCATTCCAAGCGAGAGGCCTCGCGGCGTCGTAACTGCGTGAAGACCGTGAGCGAAAGCGAAATTTTAACGCGAAGGATGCTGAGCGTTAGAAGTTCGCTGTAGCGAGAGCGAAGCGATATTGCGAATGCGAGGGATGCCGAGTATTTGCAATATCGCGCAGCGGGTTTGCGCCGCCCGCGGCGCAAACATTCGACTTGTCGAATCGTTTTTCGCAACGCCGGCGAAAAAGTTGAGGCAGCTTTCGACAATTTCAATGGCGCGGAGAGTCATTAGCGTGACTCGCAGCGCTGTTGGATTTGTCGAAAGGTGACGCGGCTCGCATTGCGATTCGGATTAGCGAGTCGGTTTTCATGCGGCGGTCAAGCCGCCTATGATCGCGACCTTCGGTCGCTATCGATTTTCAAATCGCGTTTTGTTTTGACGCGAGTTGAGATGCGAAACGAAAAACCGAAACGCCCGCGCGAGCCGTTTCGACTTTTGCGCAGGCGTTTCGAATCGAATGAAAATCAATACGATGAGTTTTTGAGTTTCACGCTTCATAACAGATTTAAAGACTACGGCGTCGATTCCAACTGCCATCAATCAACCGATGCAGTCGCAGTCGACTTACCGACCCAGGTCCAAGGGCGGAGCCCTGGCAAGAGCCAACGGCTGCGAACTTGTGGCTACATTTACGATGGAGGTACAAGTTCGCGTCTCTTGCGAGATTTTTCATCTCACAGCACATTTCACGGCAAACCATCGCCGCGCTTAGATCGCCTCGGTGTCCGGTGGCTGTCCGGTAGCGAACCTTTTAGCGAGACGCACCGGAGACATTGCGTAACTGTGTCATGCCGCAACAATGTAAAAGTGTGACTGCCGAACTGTGTAATAACGCAATAACGTAACAACGTTATTGCGTCACTTTTTAACGCCGCCAAGGGTGCCGGGTTTTTAGGGCAGAGCCCTAGTGCGCCGCCGGGCTTTGTACGGCGGCGCACGACACTTGCGGAAAATTTTCAGGCGCGATTAGTTCAATGTTCAATTGTTCTGCTATTCCACAGTCACGTTGTTCTGTTATTTCGATTTGCCGTAATCGCGTTATCGCACAGCTACGCCACTACGTAGTTACGTTATGACACAGTTGCGTTGTGTCATAGTTCGGTTCCGCAAGAGTCGTACGCCGCCGTACAAAACTGCGTTTTGCCCGGCGGCGTACGATTTAGGGCTCTGCCCTAAAACCCGGCACACGGCAAAACGAAATAACAGAACTATGTAATAACGACATTACGTAAATACGGCATTGCTGAAAAAGTGAATACCGTTGACACTCCCCGTAGTTGAAACCAGGGGTTTTACGACGGTTTTGATAATCTATGTGGTCAATATGATGCCGTTGAACCCGCATATCGATACCGCTCAGCCATTCGCCTCGCCCCCGTCGCACGTATCTTCATCCGGTCTGTTACTTTTAATCTAACAATTTTTTGAGGAACGTAGGTGCTTCTAAATGTACTGTCGACTTCTTCTCAAACTAATCCTAAGAGACAAGGCCGTATGGATTTGTACGCTCGTTCTCGCTGCAGCCTTTTCCGTCCCCATTGCGTTCAATTCACCCATCTACGGGCCCTTCTTTATGAAACAGGGCATGCAGAGCTTTGTCGACGCATTCAATACGCGCGCGCCCCAGGCCAGCGGCACAGACCTATCTCCAGAGCAGCAAAATGACGCGGAGCTTGCAAGATACGCGAACGCCGCCCTTGCCGCTCAAACCGACGCCGCCTTTCTCGATTCTGCCGAGAGCTACTACGCGCTCATGGGCGAAGGCTTCCAATCCGGGTCCATCGTGGGAGACCGAGAGACCAATGACGCAGCGCTCGCATATTGCCGTGCCCTGAGCAGTTCCGGCATCACGCACATTCCAGCCTCCGCAAGCGATCTGCCATTCCTTTCCTTCCTGCCTTACGCCATTGCCATGGTGCCGTCTTTCCTTCCCTTCATTCCCTTCCTTCTCTCGTCGATACTCCTGCTCGGGGCCACAAGGCCTGCGACCCTGGCGGCGAAGGCGCCCGTGCCCAAATTCCGGCGCCTTATCCAGATCGTGTTTTCGATAATCGCCGCGGGGACCGCGATGCTCCTCGCCGGCCTTGCACCCGGGGGCATTTACGCCTTGGCCCTAAACGGCTTCGGGCAAATTGGGTACCCGATCGCCTTCTTCCATGACGGCGCGCTTACCACCACGACCGCGGGAAACGTCTTCACAGCCCTGCTTATCGCGCTTCTTGCGGGCGGAACCTTGATATCCGTTTGTTCCGTCGTCCTATCGACCGCAACGAGGCGCGTCCTCGCGGGCCCCCTTACCTCCGCGCTGCTTGTCGCGGCCCCGGCATTCCCGTTACTGTCCGATTCGGCACTGGAGCATAACGCCGCGCTCAATCTCCTGCCGCTGGCCGTATTCTCGCCTATCGAGGCAACGGGTTACGTAGGATGCTTCCCGACAGAATTCATTGGCTCCGGTTCAGGCAGCGCATCGATGCTTGCCGTGGCCCTGGCATACGTCGCGGTCTTTTTTGCGGTCGGCGCCGTTGCGACACGTTCGCCCAAACAGCCTGGACCCGCGAAAAAGCACCATGGGCTCGAGCTTCTGGACGTGAGCGTGGGATACGGAAGCACGACGATACTTTCAATCGGATCGCTTTTCTTGAGCCCGGGAACGGCGGCGGGCCTCATTGCTCCCAACGGCTCGGGGAAAACCACCTTTCTTGAAGCGCTGTCGGGCCAATTTCCCATCCGTATCCGCTCGGGAAGCCTGGTGGCAGACGGAATCAGCCAACGTCAATCAGCCGAATTTGCAGAACTCGTCTACCTGAGCTCTTCAGGCGGCACGGATCTTTACCCCACGCTATCGGCCCTCGAGCACCTTGCTTTCGTTAGGGAGGCGTGGAAATCGGCCGCCGACATCGACTCGCTCTGCGACTCCCTCGGAATCTCCTCATATCTCGACAAGCCGACCCGTAAACTCTCGACAGGAATGAAGCAGCAGGTAAAGCTTGCCATGGCGATATCGACCGATTGCCCGTACCTTATCCTCGATGAACCGCTGAACGGCCTCGATCCGGGAAAGCGGAAAACCTCCTGCGACGCGATGCGCAGCGAGGTGGCGCGGGGACGCAGCGTGCTCATTTCAAGCCATCTACTCGACGACCTGGCAGACCTCACCGACTCGTTCTACTTCATCGAGGCCGGCACGCTCGTGGAAAAGATCAAGTCGTCCTCGCAGACGCTCAAGCAGGAATACCTCGATACATACGAGGGAGGTGAATGACATGATAGGCAAGAGCTATGCAAAGATAGCGATTGTTGGCTTTATCCTTTGTCTTGCAATGGTGCTATGTGCATCATTTGCGAGGTATAGGTCCGAGCAATTGTTTATCGATGGCGCTGAAAATGGGTTTGGCATAGACGGGATGTATGCCAACGATGGCGCGACCAGGCCGTCTATGGCGATTCTTGCAGGCGAAGACATGGAATGGCAAATCTGTAATGACGATGGCTCTTGTCTGAGTGGTCGTTTGGCCGCAACGAGCGACCCGAATTCGTTCGATCTTCTCGACAATGATGGAGCGGATTGCGGTTCTGTTCACCTTTCATATGCATCGCGAGACGGGATGGACGGCATTCTCTACGTCTCCCACGAGACTGGCGATTTCAAGATGCGCAGGACTAACCGAGTGCCGGCTTTTATCGAGGAGTGAGAGTTCCCGGCGGCCTGCCGATCAGGCCGCCGGGGTATCGAATCCCGCATTCATCCGTACACACACGGATGAATGCGGGAAGTGTCCGTGGTATTCCTACAGGAATCGAATCCGTGAGGTCGTTGTCCTGGATACCTGGGATCCAGAGAGCGGTAGATACCTGTTCGACGGTCTGACCCAATCGACCTATCGAAACTCGATACATCGGATTGCACGACCCTGGAGGGCATGTTCAGGGAATGCTCAAGCGTCACGGAGCTTTTTGATCTCGACCGTCTTGACACCTCGAACGTCGAGAACACGTCCTACATGTTCCTCAACTGCTTAGCGCTTAAGGCTGTCAGCATCTCGGGCTGGGAAACGTCCAAGATCTCGGACGTCAACCAGATGCTCAGCGGTTGTTCAACCTACATTCTCGCAACCGAGGGGCAGCGCGAGTTCCTGAACAAAATCACCGGCTCCACGCAGCACGGAATTTGGACCCGCAACCTTTCTTAGCCCAGATCAAAATACCGGTTGTTTCCAGAAATCCTCTAGACGCCTTCTAGATGATTTCTGGAAATGCAAATAGCTTTAGATTCCGAGCGTATCGACCGGAGCAATAACGATGCCTTCGCTAGTTACGTGAGCCGGCATACCAAACCCGATGACGATGAGTTTCGCCGCAGGCGGCCTCTCCCCACGATCGACCAGCTTTCGCTCGAGTCGAAGCAGATTTTCCACTGCCTCTGGGACTTGGGGGCTCCCAAGCTTGACCTCAACGGCAACCCACGAGCCGTCACGACGATGGACAATCGCGTCGACCTCCAGGTCGTCAGCGTCGTGGTAGTGAGATACGGTCGCATCGCTGGCCGCCGCGTAAACCTTGAGA
The DNA here is from genome assembly GCA_019414365.1 of Collinsella sp. Classification (GTDB taxonomy): domain Bacteria; phylum Actinomycetota; class Coriobacteriia; order Coriobacteriales; family Coriobacteriaceae; genus Collinsella. The sequence goes on along the minus strand of DXMC01000002.1, from coordinate 66,530 downwards.
TCGTGCAGCACGAGGGATTCGAAGAGCAAGCCAAGGGTCTTCGGATCGGATGACAACGACTCCGGGTCCGCACCGATGAGGGCGACGGCGAGCGATGGGTCCGCAAGGTGCCGCTTCGCGCCCTGCCGCAGCTTCACCGGCGACCTGAGAGCCGGATGCCACGCGGGGACATCGTCGACGATATTGATACGGCGCAGCGCGTCCATGTAACCGGTAATCGTATTCTTTGAGACGTCAACGCCCAAATCCCTTTCGATGGACTTCATGCCGGCAAGGGTCGATTCATTGCGCGCAAGCGAGGAGAGCAAGGCCCTTACCTTAACCGGGTCGCGTTTCACTCCATCCGCCCTCGAAACGTCAGACTCGCAAACACCGTCAATATAGGCGGCGGCTATCCGCATCGCGTCGGCAGTTGTCTTACCGACCGCTTGGGGCCAACCGCCGCGGCAGAGCAAATCCGCGATACCGGCGATACCGGCGATGGATCCGAGTGACGCCGCAACGGGATCGCCGGCGAGCAGCGCACCAAGCGAGACCGCTCCCGACGAAATGCCGAGCTCGAAAAGCGTCATGGTATCCATCCGCAAACGGGCGATTCGACCCACACCGCTGTGCATCGGCTGGTTCTCGGCTCGCGGCGTCGCAGATCCGGTGAGAATGAACTGTCCTGGCTCCCCTCCTCTGGCATCGCATTCGAATCGCACGGCATCCCATAGCTTCGGTTCTTCCTGCCATTCGTCGACAAGCCTCGGGGTCGGTCCGACAATTGCCTGGGCCGGATCGAGACGAGCGAGCTGGAGGGCCGCAAAACCGCCAGATGGGTCGGAGAGAGATAACGATGACTCGGCAAATCTCTGGGCTGTCGTTGTCTTTCCACACCATTTCGGCCCCTGAATGAGCACTGCACCAAAAATGCCAAGGTCGCGGTCGACCAAGCAGTCAACACAACGTCCTATATACCTATCCATCGGCTTTCCCTCCAATCATTCATTTGAAATTATAGCGTCTATCTGCGTCGTTGGGACAAATAACGATTACTTATTGGGACGATTGACGGTAATTTATTGGGACGATTGACGATAGCTCGTTGGGACGATTTCCATTTTCTTAAGGCACTAATCAACGAGACCCACTGTGAACTATGAGACGGATAAATTTAGCTGACGCCTCTCATGAGTTCAGCAATGCTGATTTGAAATCCGTCGGCAATCTTCTTGAGATTTGAGAGGCTGACATTACGCCGCCCGACTTCAATGCTCGCGTAGTAGGAACGATCCATTTCAATCAAATTGGCGAACTGCTCCTGACTGCACCCGAGTCCAGCGCGGAGCTCTTTGCATCTCATGCCGAATGATTTCTGAAGCGTCGTATCCATGACAAAAAGAGTCATGGATTGTTGTATAAAAGCCAACGGACTATATACAACAATCCCAGTTAAGGCGCATAATTATCTCTATTGGAAAGCACTCTGATGCCCAGTCGGATAGGGCACGGAAAAGGAATGGAACAGCACAATGACCCAGGGAAAGCATTTCGCTGCCGGTGGCGATCACTTCGCCGCACTGCCAAGCAAAAAGATTCACACTCCGAAGGGAATCGCGCGTCTGACCGTCACCGCGGCGACCATGGCCGCCATGACCGGATCGAGCCTCATCTCACCGTTCACGGCATTCGCCCAGACCGGCGACGGGACCACGCAGCACCCCGCCGTGATGTCGCCGATCGCCGCCCACGCCGGCGCGGCATCCGGTACCGGCGCGAAATCCGCCGCACAGACCATCGCGGACCTGCAGAAGGCGGTCGACGAGGCGAAGGCGAAGGAGGACGCCGCCAAGGCATCCTACGATGAGGCCGCCGGTCCCTACAACGAGGCGGCTTCCGCCCGCGACCAGGCCAAGGCATCCTACGATTCTGCAGTCAGCGCCGGCACGGCAGTCGACCGAGCGGCAATGGACGAGTACGCCCGTCAGGTCGCAGAGGGCAAGGACGCCGCCGATGCCGCTGGCAAGGACCTCGAGCAGGCGAAGGCAGGTCTCGCAGACGCCAAGGCGGATGCATCCGAGAAGGACGAAGCGTACCAGTCCGCCCTCAAGGCGGCCCAGGATGCCAAGGATGCCCTCGATAAAGCCAAGGCCGATGCCGTAGGCGCCACCCCGGAGGCAATCAGTGCCGCCGAGCAGGCCGTGCGCGACGCCCAGGATGCCGTGAGCAGGGCACAGGCCGAACTCGCCAACGCCAACGCGACGCTTGCCGATGCCCAGTCCAAGCTGGTTGCGGCCCAGTCTGCCAAGGATTCCGCCGATGCCGTCCTCGCCGCAGCCCAGCAGAACAAGGACGCGGCGGATGCGAAGGCCGCAGCAGCCAGCGCCGCCTATGAGCAGGCGAAAGCCGACCTCGCCGCAGCGGAGGCAGGCGCCAGCGGTCCGGAGTACGATGCGGCAAAACAGAAGGTCGCGGACGCAGAGGCAGCCCTCGCTGCCGCACGAGCGGTGCAGTCCCAGTGCGAGTCCGAGCTCGAGCAGGCGCAGTCCGCTGCAGCAACGGCACAGGCCGATCTGAATGATGCCCAGGCGTCCCTCTCCGTAAAGCAGCAGGCCGCGGCCGATGCCGAATCCGGCGTGAACGCCGCCCAGTCCGCACTCGATGCCGCGAACGCCGACCTCGATGCCGCCAAGCAGGCGAATACCGACGCCATCGCCAAGCTGGATGCAGCGAAGCAGGCTGTCAAGAACGCCGAGTCCGCAAAGGCAGCCGCCAACGAAGAGCTTGCGAACGCCAAGACCGCAAAGGATACCGCCGATGCGGCCGTGACCGCCGCCCAGCAGAAGGTCGACGAGGCACAGGCAAAACTCGATTCTGCCGACGCGCAGCTCAAGCAGGGAGCCATCGGCTTCTTCCGTGCCATGGGTGCCGATGACGCAGTCAACATCATCCTGAACGCCAAATATGCCGGAAAGACCGAAGTCGGCAACTCCAAGGACGCCACGTCCCTTGATAACATGCTCAATGCGATCAGGTGGATGAAGTCCGTCAACGACTACCGCAAGTCGGTCGGCCTGTCCGAGCTCCAGGTCACCTACAAGCTCATCGCCGGTGCCATTGCGGATGCCAACTACAGTGACACTGTGCTCGATCATGCCCGTCAATATAATTTTGCCGAAAACCTGGCATGGAATTACGGAATCGATCCGAGTGGGCAGTGGATCGAGCAGGAGAAGGGCTTTTTCGACAAGGCAACGGAGGCCCTTTATGGAGTCACCGGTCTTGTCGGCAAGGATGCCTATGATTTCTATGCAAAGAACGGTGTCGCAATCAACCATTGGATTGCAGACAACTGCCACTGGGAGAACGGCAGTAGCGGCACCGTCGGCCATTACATTAACATCATCAATCCCGAACTCGCCGTTATGGGAATGGCAACCTGCACCAAGGGCACCATGTCCGGGCTTCAGACGCAGTGCTACACCGCAGAGATCTCCGGCTGGTCCGGCTCCGGTTGGAACATGAACCCCATCTCCGTCGACGAGTACGAGCAGAAGCTGATCTCCTATATCAACGGTCTCAAGAACGCTAAGAGCGCACTCGACGCAGCCAAGGCCGATCTCGCATCCAAGCAGCAGGCAGCCACCGACGCCGCTGAAACCGTCCAGCAGAAGCAGGACGCAGCGGATTCCGCACAGGCAGATGTCGATGCCGCAAAGCAGGGCGTCGCGGATGCCCAGCGTGCCGTCGATGCCGCCAATGCTGATGTCGCCGCCAAGCAACAGGGCGTCACGGATGCCCAGACCGAGCTTGATGCGGCGAAATCGGACCTCGATGCCGCCAACGCGGCAGTCGATACGGCAAAGTCGACCGTCCAGCAGAAGCAGGTCGACTTTGATGCTGCCAACGCAGCCGTAACGACCGCACAGACCAAGCTGGATTCCGCCAAGGCGAACACCGTATCCAAGCAGCAGGGCGTCACGGATGCGAACGCCGATCTCGCGAAGTTCTTCCAGGACGTCGCCGATGCCAAGAAGGTGCTCGATACCGCAAAGAGCGCCCATGACGCGGCGGCAGCCGACCAGGCCGAGAAGGCGGCGGTCCTCGCAGCCGCCAAGCAAAAGGCGGATACCACCGCAAGCGCCCTCGCGGATGCCCAGCGTGCCGTCGATGCCGCAAAGGCCGACACCGGCGTTGCCGCCGACAGGCTTACCGGCTCCCAGACCGATCTCGAGGACGCACAGTCGAACCTCGACATCCTCACCGGCCTTGCCGCGAAGCTCGCAGAGGCACAGCAGCGCGAGCAGAATGCAGTAAAGGCCGTCAATGACACCAAGGCCGCGCTCGATGCCGCGAAGGCGGATGCCATCGCCGCCGAGTCCCTGGTCTCCGCCGCCGAACAGGCAAAGGCGCAGGCAGACGCCAAGCTGTCGAAGCTGAACTCCATCGATGCCGGCGCGGCGATCGCTTCCGGCCATGATGTGAACGCGGATGACGCCCTCAACGCGCTTTTCGCCGCAGCAGTCGAGGCACGTGCCAAGGTCGCGCCCGCAAAGGCAATCCTGGACGAGAAGCAGGCCGCGGTGGACGGGCTCCAGCCCGGCTATGATGCGGCACTCGCCGCCTACGAGCAGGCGAAGTCCGACCGCATCGCGGCGGAGCAGAAGCTTTCCGATGAGATCGCACGACAGGAGGCAGAGGAGGCGGCAAAGCAGCAGGCGGCATACACCCCGAAGCACCTCGCCGGCACGGATACCGCCCAGCCCGGCAGCCTCGCCCAGACCGGTGACCGCGCGGGACTCATCGGCGAGACGTTCGCCATCGGCGGTACCGTCCTCGTGGCAGCCGGCGTCTTCCTCGATCAAAAGAAGCGCCGCGAGTAGATGTAGTGCAAATCGCATAACGACTCGGAAAAGGGAATCCTGCAAAAGGGATTCCCCTTTTTCATCTCGCAAGCCACGGTTCGTTGAGGCAGCTTCAGCTTAAGGGCCACAGATTAAACCGATTTACAACTGTGACCATATGACTGTGCGCACATGTTAGCATGGTCATATGGTCACCTATTTACAGCTGCGATTATGATGCAATAACTCAACCGTTAGTGCTTATTAAACAGCCAATCGAAGCCAGGCTTGCCCAGTGTTTGGCGCATCTGCCCCACCTGAATCTCCGTCTCCACGCCATCCTTGCCGATGACGGCGGCCATGTTCTCAGCGGTCAGCAGCCAAGATAACAGACGGGCGGATCCAGCTCAGCATATAACGTTCGGTAATACATGACCATGTTAATGTAGTCATATGTTCACGCATTACAAGCTGGGACCTCATGTATTAGAGCTCGAGCTGCGCCCGTGCGTCCTTGGCGTCTCGCGTCCGACCGTCATCAAATGGCTCAAGCCGGGCTAGCGCGATAAGCGGAATGAGGTCGTGAGGCGGATGGACGCCGGCAGCGTCACACCCATCCGCCTCACGGACGATGAAATCGCGTGGACGCCGGAGACCGTGACCGTCAGGGAGTCCGGCGGGGAAATCATCGGGCTCGATACGTGGGGCATGGCGAAGGTTCTTACCGGAGCCTATGGTCCCGACTCTCCCGGTCGTATTCCTACGATATCGCCCCTAAATCACCAATGTGTCAGATAAAGAATGATGCAATGGTTATGATCAAGCATACGGCGGATGCGGCGACTGCGCCTTTTTTCCTCTCCTGTAGTCCGACGAATAGGGTTGCCGTAAAGTAAAGGGCGGAAAGGCAGTCTATGGCAAGCAAAACGAGTTCCTTGGGCGGTTTCAGCAAAAGGTCGCTAGCAAAGAGTGCTGCGAGCAGGGTAAAGCCGATTGGGACCAAGTATCTCGATTGATTTTGCGACAGCATGGCAACTGCCTTTCAGAACAGGCAAGTGAAAAGTCGGTACGATGTCATTGCGGTTGCAAACAAGCCGCCGCCAGGACCGGTTGTCACGAGACCGGCGATAACGCATTTTCTCGGTTTCCAGCTCATGACAGACCCCTCTCTCATGGTGAAACGCATACATTATGAGATATGCACATTATCTCGCTAATTAATTTCAATATCCATCATCTAACACTAAAGAATACTGACTCACTGGTTCAGCGACGATGCATTTTTACCCTTGCGTTCCCACTCGCGTAACCGCCTCGCCGCGTCGGCGGTCGGAAGGGTCTCCGTCTCGCAGTCAGCGACCTTGTAACCGTATCTGTCGAGCCAGGCAGCAAGTGCATCCCAATCGACGCGCTTCCAGTCGCCGCCCGGCGCGTGCTGCATCACGAGGCCTCCGGCGACCACGAGCCCGTGGATATGCTCTCCTTGCAGGTCTGCGATGATTCCGCCGGTGCATACGATGCTAGGTCGCTGTGCCGGCACTGCGCAAACGTATTGGCCTTTGTGCCCCTTTTGGCAACTTTAGCATGACTATAGGTTAAACCAACCCACAGTCATGAGCACGATAGCGTAGTACTATACTAATTACTTAACATGCTCATATATTTCTACCTGCGATTTATAATTGCTTAATATAGTCACATGTTAATGTGATAATATATGACTATGCTATTTCAGAAAGGGGAGGACATGGCGACGAACATCCTGCTAGTCAATCAGAAGGGCGGCGTCGGCAAGACGACGTTCGCCGACGAGATCGCCTGGGGTCTCGAGCGCCGCGGCCACAAAGTCGGATTCGGCAATCTCGACCCTCAGGGCGGCGCGAACCACGAGAAGAACCTGCTCGACGACGAGAACGCCGTAAACGTCATCGACACGCCGGGTTTCCTGAGTGACGAGACGGCCACGTACGCGAAAAACGCCGACATCGCGATCATCCCGGTCCAGCCAGGCACCCTCGGCCTAAAGCCGATGAAACGCACGATCAAGGTTATCACCGAGGCCAATCCCGACCTGTCGTTCGCCATCATCGTCAACAACTTCGCGGCAAACCAGACGGTCGACCGCCAGTTCCTCGAACTGCTCGAGGCCGACGACCTGCCCGTGCTGGGCACCGTTCCGACCGCAGCGGCCTTCAAGCAGGGCGCGGCCCTGGGCAAGCCCGTGTACGAAATCGCGAAGAGCGGCAAGGCCGCCCAAGCAATCGAAAACATCCTGGACGAGATCGAGGAGGTTCTGTAATGGCCGGAAAGTTCAAGAAATCGACCTCCTACTTCGACGTCGCCGCGGAGAAGGCCGAGGAGAGGCAGCAGAAAATCGTTGAGAGCGCATCTGAGTCCCAGAAACCGGCTCCGCAGGTACGGAAAGCCGGGCGCCCCAAAAAAGGCGCTGAAGGGGCATCTGAGAGGCTTGTACAGCTGTCTGTCTACGTTCCCGAGAGCTATCGCAAGCGCTTGAAGCAGGCCGCACTCGAGGAGGACAAGTCCGTTTCCGACATCGCACGTGAGCTGTTCGACGAGTACCTTGCCGAAAACGGGTTTTAACGAAGAGAACGACGCAACGTTCTTAACGTTGTGACAAAATGGAAGTCCAAGAGGATCAGGACAGGGGTATCGAAAGGTGCTTCTGTCTCTTTTTAGGCCACTGAGAGCCGATTTAAGACCTCGTTTTATATAGCAATGAGAAAACGGTCAAACCCCACCAATAAGACGTCCTATTTTCAATTCTGTGACCTTCTAGCGGTATTCTGTGCAAGGTTGACTGAATACCGGTATCCCGATCGACCGGAAATCGGATTCGGCACTCATTGCCGAATTGGACGGGTTGCGACTGAGTGCGATAGGTCGCCCGGGGAGCCGAAGGCGACGCCGGCGCCGGGGATCGGCGAGAACGTGGGTGGGGAGTTGGGGCGGAGCCCCCACACTTTTGGCCGAAGGCCATGCCAAGGAGCCGCAGGCGACGCGGAGCGTGCGTAAGCGCGCGGAGGGCAAGGCGGCGCAGCCGACGCGCAGGGAGCCGAAGGCGACCGGAGTGCGAGCGTAGCGAGCGCCAAGGAGCCACAGGCGACGCGGAGTGAGGCGTAGCCGAACGGAGGGCAAGGACGAAGGATTTTCTTGTTTGTATATCGTTCGATCATTAAATGCTTTCTGGTAGATTTCTCCGTTCCTCCCTTTAGCTCAGACTAAGTGAATCTTATTCACTCTAGTCAGACTTGGTGGGTTGTATGAACCCATAGTTGTGGTTATTTCAACCCATAGTTGTGGTTATTTCAACCCATAGTGCATGGGTTAACTGAACCCATAGTTGGCATGGGTTATTTCAACCCATAGTCTCGTGAGACAACCCATAGTTGATAAGTTGGCCCCGGTTAACACATGCTCAAACTATGGGTTGAAATAACTATTTCGGTACTTTTTGGCATTTTTCGATCGCTTTCTATAGGTTGGATTAACCCATAGAAAGAAAAGTGCTTAAATTGTCTATGGGTTCTTTCAACCCATAGCTATACCGTCACGGAAAAGCGTCCGCGATCTCTGTCAGCAAGACTATGGGTTGTCCTAACCAATAGTCTTGCTGAAGAACAGTTATTTAACCCCCTATCAATAAAATGATTTTTCGCCAAACTATGGGTTAAAACAACCCATAGTTATACTGTAGGTTCTTTCAACCCATAGCTTGTAAGAAAAAGAAATAGGGCTATGGGTTTATACAACCCATAGCCCTTCAAACTAGGCAGAATGCTTTGCGTCCCACTGAGCTTTGCGTTTCGCCGAATTCTCGGCGCGTTGCTTTTTCCTACCCTCCTCGACTTCGAGCCTGCGCTTAGCGATCGCCGTCATATCGAGCCGGTACTCAACAGATTTGTTATTACCACGCGGCGACTTAATCAAAAGACCGAGTTCGACGAGCTTATCGATTCTCTTCTTGACGTTCGACCGATCCGAGTTAACGTCCGCCGCCATGGTGGCAAGGCTGATGTAGCAGGTGGATTTGTAAACGTCCTTGCGCTGGAACGACCAAATCCGCCCCATGATATCGGTGTCAAGTCTAGGCAAACCGAGCTCGAGCATCCACGGCGGCTTGATGATCGCGACCTTCTCGCTGACCATATCCTGCACCATGTGGGCGACACGGGACGATTCATCCGATGCCCGGCGAAGTGCTTCGCGGTGACTCTCACTATTGGGCATGGCGGCATCTGTGACGGCCTGATTCGCGAAATCGGACGCCGCCCCCATTCCAGACGGGCTTGCGGGGCCGGACGGGTGGCTATCCGTGTCCCACGGATAGCCACCGCCCACGTCCGGTTTTAAATTTCTGGTATCCATAAACTAGCCTCTCGTTGAGGCTATCTAGCCATCAGTCGAAGTGATGCCATAGTATTTTGGTAGTACTTCAACATAGGGACCCAAATCGGAGCATACGTGTGCTAGGATTGCAGGTAACAGGCCAGAAAGCCACATTTGAACATGGAAAAAGCCCTTCTTACTTGGCGGTAGGGGGCTTTTTTCATATCTATTTTTGCTCTTTAACACGCTCCAAAAACTCGGCGATAGCGATTGCCGCCATAGACGACTTAGCTACACCGCGGCTCTTCGCGTAGTCATCGAGATCACGCCAAATTTCGAGAGGCAGAGTAACCTGGATTCTTTTCTTCTCCTCGGCCACTGCCATAGACAATTACCTCCTTCGTTGAACAAACGAAATCGTACCACTACTGATTGAAACAAAGCGTATCACAAATACTGTCTAAAATACAAACTAACACAGAGTGGTACACCTAAATTCGCTAAATCTTTTCGTCGGCCAGATAGGCACTCGAGTTTCCAAAAGGGGTACAGGAAATTGCCGAAAAGGGCACAGGGGCGGCAAGTGATTCACCAAGAGTGAAGGTGGGCCCTCTTACCCAAGCGTTACTCGTTGCTTTGAATGGCAACGCACTAGGGCGACAGGAGTACTCGGGAGACCTGCCTGTATATTATGCAGCTGATTGAATGGCAACAGGGCCGGCGACGCTGCCGGCCCTATAACTGTCCACGCGGGGCAGGCCGCGCATGTTGAGTTTAACGCATCTCGTGACTGTTCAGATTCCGTGCACCGGGCGATTTGTTTTGGTCGTTTAGCTGGGCTAATGGTGGTTATTGGCTGCTGGGCTGGAGGATTTGGACTAATAGTTGCTAATAGTGGCCGGATGAAGAGCTGTTCAAGCTATTAGAAGCAATAGCGAGTACGGTCTTGGCTGGAAAACAGGTCGCGAGCAGGGGAGGGCCGAGCATGTACGGACCGGTGAGCAAGAACGGGCCGGCGTTGGAATTTGGGGAGATCGGCGAGGAAGTTAAGGATGAGGTTCGGCGGCAAGCGACTGGCGAGGCCATCGAGAGAGCCAGGGGCAAGCTCAAGGCCCGTGACGAGCGCGAAGACGATCCGTTTTGGGGTCGCGGGAATCAAGAATACCTTCGTCGAGCTGCGGAAAGACTGGATTCCGGCGAGGGAGTGGAGCACGGATTGATCGAAGAAGAATGACGCTCTGCTAGAATCAGCAGCGCTGTCGGCAGTCCTCGTGCCGGGCAGGGCCCTCCATCCGATGGGAGGTGATGCCCATGACCGATTTCACCGAGTTCGTGAAGCTCCTGACCGCCCTGGTCTCGCTCCTCACGGCCCTCGTCGGCCTTTCCAAGGCACTCAAGACGATATGAGAAAGCCATTTGGGTCGCCTCCCCCGCGGCGCAGCTTCTTTCCGCGGGCTCGGGATGCCACAATGGGTTTTGAGTATCGGCCCGTGCGGTAGCCCTTACCGCACCTGCGGGGAGGAGGCTTCCCATGCCCCATGTTACCTCCATCGGCCTGGACGTCCACGCGCGATCGGTCGCCGCCGCGGCGTTCAACCCCTTCACCGGCGAGGTGGTGCACCGTGACTTCGGGACGGACGCCGCCGAGATCGCGGAGTGGGCCCTCGGGTTCGAGGAGCCCAGGGCCTGCTACGAGAGCGGCCCCACCGGCTTCCACATGGCGCGCGAGCTGCGCGCGCTCGGCCTCGACTGCGCCGTGGCCGCCGTCTCCAAGATGCAGAGGCCGGCGGCGGACGCGCGCCGCAAGAACGACCGGCGCGACGCCGAGTTCATCGCCCGCATGCTCGCCACCCACAACATCGTGGAGGTCCCGCTGCCCGATGCGGCCGTCGAGGCCGCCCGGGACCTCGACCGCGCCCTCGACGACGCCACGGCGGAGTACCGCCGCGCCAGGCAGCGACTCAACATGTTCCTGATCAGGCTGGGCCACGTCTGGGACGAGCGCAACGCCGACGGGACGAGGAAGGGATCCTGGACGCGCGCCCACTGGAGGTGGATATCCGGGATCAGGCTCGAGGGGCCCCAGCGCGACGTGCTCGAGTACTACGTCACGGCCGCGAGGTGCGCGGAGTCGGACCGCCGGCAGCTCGAGAAGAAGGTGCTCGCCCTCGCCCGGACCGACCGGTGGCGCCCGGCCGTCGAGGCGCTCTCCTGCATCAAGGGAATCGACACCCTGACGGCCTTCAGGCTCGCAGCCGAGGCGGGCTCCTTCACGAGGTTCCGGACGGCCCCGGCCTTCGCGAGCTGGTGCGGGCTGGTCCCGTCGGAGCGCTCGAGCGGCGAGACCGAGCGGCGCGGCGGGATAACCAAGACGGGCAACCGGCTCGCCAGGACGGCACTGGTGGAGTCGGCGTGGCACTACCTGACGTGCACGCCCCGCCCGAAGGCCCCGGCGCCCGGCGCGGACGTCCCCGCGGCGATCCGGGCGCGCGCCGACGCCTGCACCGCCAGGCTCTGCCGCCGCCGCGAGGCGCTGGCGGCGGCGGGCAAGAGCTCGTGCAAGGCAAACGCCGCCGTCGCGCGCGAGCTCGCCTGCTGGGTCTGGGAGATCGGGCGCCGGGCGGAGGGGACCCTCAGCTGACCCCGTCGGACAACAAGCCTCCCGCCGGGAGGGCCCGCGCCTCGACGCATCGCCGGCGCGCGTTCACGAGCCCTTTTTGGGCAGCCCAAGGGCCGCGCCCGTGAACAAGACTGGTTTCGGACGAGCGCGCCGGACGGAGAATCGAAATGCGGTGGGGTGTGCGGACATACCGGGCTGACCGCCGGCAGCGCGCCCGCAAGAGCCCGCGGATATTAGCTTGCCAGGCAAGCGTCGACTAAACGTGCAGCGTGCGCGGTCCCTCCCGACGGGAAACGAAAAAGCCCGGTTTAAAACCGGGCTCGAACAAACACGCCTATTGACAATGGCTTTCTCATATTAGAGGGGTCGACGCCGTTAAGGCATTGACCCCTTGAACTAAGTAACGGCGCTGCCCAGCTATCACCCTTGGGCTACCGTCGACTTTATTCTACCTACGGTTGCCAGGTTTAACAAATGAATTTTCAGTAATGGAGCCTCGGAGCCCGCTCGCTCAACCACCTGGCCATCGGATTAGCCGGATTCTGGGACACGCCTTCCGTCCCGGGCCTCTACCGGAAAATGCGTCCCACCCTGAGGCTCGATTCCGGGACACGGTTTCCGTTTGAAGCCCCGATGGGAAAGCGTGTCCCGTTCCAGAGCTCATTCCGGGATGCAGTTTCCGCTAGAGATGCCACCGGGAAAGCGTATCCCGTTTTGGAGCCGAATTCCGGGACGCAGTTTCCGCTTGAGGCCCGATCCGGAAACGGCATCCCATTCTGAAGCCGAAATCTGGAACGCACTTTCCGCCAAAGGTCGCAAAAGGAAAGCACATCCCATTCCCAGCATCAAATCAGGACGCGCTTCATTATCCCCGCCCTCACATCTCGGCAAACGAGATCAGCTTGACGTCTCCCCTACTCTCCGCGGTATCCCGACATCCCTGCGTAAAGCCACGCTTCGAGAAGATCGCATAGCTTTTGTGCTGCCGTCTAAAGAGCTCGCTTCGGTGCACGAGCTTTTGCAGCACGTCTTCGCCCACCGGCTCATTGCGCCATTTGCACTCCGCAAACAGCGCAGTGTCCTCGCCATCGTCAACAATCAAGTCGATTTCTTCCTGCGTATGCGTGCGATTATCCGTCCCCCACCAGCGCCCGACGCTCGCCGGAACCACATCGAGCTGGCCCGCTCGCGCGAGTTCGTACACGTATTGTCTGCATATAAGCTCAAAGACCGTACCTATGTAATCCGATACGTGTGGCTCAATGCGCTTATACGCCATCTCGGCCATATCGTTTTGAATCAGCCCGATGTTCTGCGGAACAAACTTGTACCAGAACCTAAACATCTGGTCGCTCAGCAGATACACGGCTCGCTTATTGCTCGTCTCGTTTAGGGGCAGCTCGCGCTCGACAATCCCAAGCGACGCCAGCTTATCCACATAGCTCTTTACGTTGCTCGCAGGGATTCCCGTAGAGCTCGCAATCTCCGAGATCCTCGAGCGCCCCTGGGCAATTGCCTGCACGATCGCATCATATTGCTCGGGATTGCGACACTCTTGCAACAGCAGGTTACTCGGCTCCTCAAAGAGATAGCCCGTAGGAGTAAGAAAAAGACGTTTGATGTTGTCCTTGAGCGATACGGCAGGATCGACTTTCTCGATATATGCAGGAATGCCACCCGTCATGCCATAGCAAACCGCAGCGTCTTCGCGACCCATGCTATGCCACAGGCCGAGGGTCGTCGTAAAATCGAGCGGCATGATCTTAAACTGGGCCGTACGCCTACCGTATAGTGGACTCTCGTAGCCCAACACCTGTTCCTCCATAAACGAAAGAGACGAGCCGCATAGGATCAGCATGAGCCTGGTCTCTTTGTACAAGTGGTCGATCTTGTCTTGCAGCAACGAGCTGATTTCGGGATTCGATTGGGCGAGATAGGGATACTCGTCAATCACGACAACCAAACGTTCCGTGCGAGCCATGGTGGCCAATGCATCGAGCGCTTCGTCAAAACTACGAAACGACACGCCTGCAGCACCAACCGAGTCTGCAAGTATCGCCTGGCTAAAGCCGTGCAGGTTTGCCTCCGCATTGGTACGACGAGCTTGAAAGTAAATAGCCTTCTTGCCTTGGATGAACTCTGTGATAAGGCGCGTTTTACCCACACGACGGCGGCCGTAAATCACAGGCATTTCAAAGGAGCCCGTGCCATACAGTCGATTGAGCTCGGACATTTCCACTGTTCTTCCGATAAACATAGGGCCATCCTTCCTTTACGTTATAGCTAGCTATATTATACCTTCCTATAATATAGATAGCTATAACGCAATTCGACAAGCGGCGCACGAAAAGGGGCGATACACCGCCGCACGTGGACCGTTCCGGAAAATGTATCCCATTCTGGAGCCAAAAACTGGGCCGTAGTTTCCGCCAAACATGCCATCCGGAAAGCGTGTCCCGTTCTGAGCCTGAATTCTGGGATGCACTTTCCGCTGAAGCTTCTACCGGAAAATGCATCCCATTCTGAGCGTCGAATCCGGGACGCAGTTTCCGCATGCGGGTAGCGTTGGGAAAGTTCATCCCGTTCCGAGCGCTCATTCCGGGATGCAATTTCCGTTTGAGGCCCGATCTGGAAACGGCATCCCACTCTGGGGCCGAAATCTGGGACACAGTTTCCGCTTGAGGGCTGTTCCGGAAAGCGCGTCCCGTTCCGAGCGGCAATTCCGGGTCACGGTTTCCTCAGGTACAAGGCGACAGTCCGCCGCCCTTATCACATGCCTTCAAATATGCGATACAGAAACACAAAACAGCAGATAGAATGCTCTTTTTCAAAAAGTACACGTCCCGAAACTTACCAAGACTTCATATCCAGCTACCGTTCACGGTCGCCGATTACCGCCCACCGATTCAAACAAGAAATATGTCGCCAAAAGCAGGTCATCTACCTGCATGGTTAGATTTTGGTCAGCTTTTGGTCAGCTGAGCGGCAAGTTCCAGCTGATACGTTTTTGCTACCCAAAAGGAGGCGGTAGCTCATGACCCATTGCAATGACCAACTCATCGACCAACTGCTCACTCAAGCCGAACAAGAGGGCCGCTGTCTGATTCCCCCGAGCGCGGCGATCCGAAAAGCGCTCCTTCGGCGCACCGGCGGCACGGTTGTCTCGCTCATGCCGGGGTTGTTTGCGCGAAAAACGCGCTGGGATGAACTCAACCGAGCGCAACGCCATTGCGAGATTATCCGCGCCCTTGCGATCATCCATCCCGATTGGACGTTCTGCTCGTTTTCGGCAGCTTGCCTGCTGGGGCTCGAGGTCTCGTGGCGGCACCTGAACGTCGTGCATGTTTGCAGCTCGACAAAGCCGTCGGCTCGTCCGGGCTCACATATTCAGCGGCACCAGATCGAGCCGGCCGGAGCAATACGCAGAGCCGGCATATCGGTAACGCCGCCCATCCAAACGGTCACAGATTGCCTGCTGCAAACTGGTTTTGCCGACGGCATGCCCATTGCCGATTCGGCGATCTTAAAGCTCGGCCTTGCACGGGAACAGCTGATGGAGGCCGTTGAGCAACGAGCGACTGCCCGCAATGGTCGCGCAATTCGCACCGCCCTCACGACACTTCGATATGCCGACGCCCGCGCCGAGAGCGGCGGGGAATCGGTCGCCCGAGCCGTCATGATCGAGACGGGCTTTGCGCCCGACTGGCTTCAATACGAGCTGACGGACCCCTTCGATTCGGCCAAGCCCATACGAACGGACTTTGCCTGGGAGCGCCAGGCGCGGGAACTCACGCTGGGCGAGCTCGACGGGCTCATCAAATATACCGACCAGACCATGCTGGCCGGACGCACCACCGCCGAGGCGCTCGTTGCCGAACGACAGCGCGAAGCGCACCTATCGCTCTACGGTCACCCTCTGCTGCGCTTTACCATGAACGAGGTCCGCTCGGCAGGAATGCTCGCCAAAAAGCTGCAGACAGCAGGCATCCGGCAGACCGTGCTGCCGACATGGCTCAACGAGGTGGACCTGTAGGAGCTGCTAGGCCACGCATCGCCGAATCGCATCCCCCCCTATCTGGGCCGCGTTTTCCCAACGGCCACGCTGGCGGAAAGCGCGTCCCAGTTCGGACACTCAAAACGGGATGCACTTTCCGTATGGCGGGCCTAGCGGAAAGCGTGTCCCGGAATCCAGCCTCGGAACGGGACAGGCTTTCCGGTTGAGTCCTTCAGCGGAAACCGCATCCCGGAATAAACGCTCAAACTGGGATGCACTTTCCAAACGGCCGGCCAGCGGAAAACACATCCCATTCTGAGGCACGATTCCGGGACGCAGTTTCCGCATGCGGCCCCGTTGGGAAAGTTCATCCCGTTCCGAGGCTGGATTCCGGGATACAGTTTCCGCATGCGGAGGCGCTCCAAACAAAAGGCCCCGGCTCGCGATGGAGCTGGGGCCAAAGGCGCAGCATATACAGTTGATGCTGAGCGCGAACAGCTCGTCAACAATGGCCGTCCACGCTCTACCCTACCCGCGGCGACGGGCGCGGCTGTACGGCGTATCCACCATGGGCAGATCCGGGCGCAGCTTGCCGTCAAACGCGCGGTAGGCGTTCTGTACGGCGGGCGCCGTGGGGATCGTTGCGATCTCGCCAATGCCCTTGCCGCCATATGCCACGGGCAGCAGCTCGTCCTTCTCCACGTAGATGGCGTGGATATCCGGAATCTCGGGCGCACGGAACAGCCCGAGCGTACCGTACCTTGCCTGGGGCACGCAGTCCTTGAGCGGCCAGTCCTCGGTAAGTGCGTAGCCCATGCCCATGAGCACGCCGCCTTCGATCTGACCCTGGATGGAGATGGGGTTGACCACCTTGCCGGAATCGTGCGCGGCATAGACCTCGCTCACGCGACCGTCATCATCCAGAATGACCACATGCGTGGCAAAGCCGTAGCAGATGTGGCTCTTGGGATTGGGAACATCCGCACCCAGCTTGTCGGTCGGCTCCAGGTACACGTAGCCAAACTCGCATCCCTCGAGCGCCTTGATGGCGGCCGCGGGATCCTGAGGATGCATACCCCGGCCGGCGACGAGCTCCTGTGTGCGCAGCTGATAGGCGCGGCCGTCGTCATACTCGATCTTGACGCCGTCGCCATGCGCGCTCACGGGAGTATCGGGCGCAGACTTGCCAGCCTCGATGTCAAGCATGGCATCGCGCAGCAAGAAGGCGGCACCGCGCACGGCCTCGCCGGTCACGACCGTCTGACGCGAGCCAGACGTGGTGCCGGAGTCGGGAGCGTTCTCGGTGGAGCACTCGCCGTTGGCGATGCAGCGAAGCGGCAGACCGCAGGCCTCGGCAACGTCTTGCAAAAAGACGGTGTTGCAGCCCTGGCCGATGTCGGACGTGGCGGCATAGACCACAGCCACGCCGTCCTCGATGCGAATCTTGCAGCGGCCGGCATCGGGCAGGCCCACGCCCACGCCGGCGTTCTTCATGGCGCAGGCGATACCGGCGTGTCCGGGATGCGCATAGTAGGCATCCTTGACCTCGAGCAGCGTCTCCTTAAGCGCCGTGGAGCAGTCGGCAATCTGGCCGTTGGGCAGAACCTCGCCCGGCTCGATGGCGTTGCGGTAGCGAATCTCCCACGGATCCAAACCGACCTTCTCGGCCAGCAGGTCGATCAGGCTCTCGAGCGCAAACTCGGACTGGCAAACGCCAAAGCCACGGTACGCGCCGGCAGGCGGGTTGTTAGTGTAGTAGCCGAAGCCGCGGATGTCGGTGTTCTGGTACTTGTAGGGACCGACGGCATGCGTGCAGGCACGCTCGAGCACCGGGCCGCACAGCGAAGCGTAGGCGCCGGTATCAAAGTTGATCTCGCAATCCAGGCCGGTAAAGTTGCCTTCGGCATCGCAGCCCAGTGTAAAGGTGCCGTCCATGGCATGACGCTTGGGATGGAACGCGAGCGACTCGGCACGCGTGAGCTTGCACTTCACAGGACGCTGGAGCTTATAGGCAGCAAGCGCGGCCAGGTGCTGGACCGAAACGTCCTCCTTACCGCCAAAGCCGCCGCCCACGAGCATGGTCTCGACGACCACGCGCTCGGGCTCGCTATCCCAGCCAAACATGTGGGCACACTCTTTGCGCGTGTCGTAGGCACCCTGGTCGGTCGACTGCACCTTGACGCCGTTCTTGTACGGGAAGGCAACGGCGCACTCGGGCTCCAAGAAGGCATGCTCGGTAAAGGGCGTGGTAAAGCGCTGCGTCACGGTGAACGCGCTTTCGGCCAGCGCCTTGGCGGCGTCGCCGCGCGTCACGTGGCGGCTCTGACACACGTTGTCCTTGAGCTCCACCGTGTTGCCGAAGGCAAAGAAGCTGTCGTGCAGGCGCGGGGCGTCAGCAGCCCTGGCCTCGACAATGTTACGCACGGGCTCCAGCGGCTCGTAATCAATCTTTACGAGCTTCTTGGCCTTCTCGAGCGTCGCCTCGTCCTCGGCAACCACCAGCACAATGGCATCGCCCACGCAGCGGGTGATATCGCCCGCCGCGATCATGACGTCCCAGTCCTGGATAAGGTGGCCGACCTGGTTGACCGGCACGTCCTCGGCGCGCAGGATACCCACCACACCGGGCAGGGCCTCGGCCTTGGAGGTATCGATGGAGAGCACACGGGCGCGCGGGTACTTGGAGCGCACGGCGCTGGCATAGGTCAGGCCCGTCTGGTCGATCTCGTCGATGTCGTCGGGGTACTTGCCCTCGCCGAGCACCTTCTTGCGCACGTCGATACGGAAGGCGCGCTTGCCTACGCCGTAGTTGTCGCCGCGCTCCAGATCCTCGTCGATCTGCTTTTCGCCGCGGAGCACCGCAGCGGCCAGCGAAATGCCCTCGATAATCTTCTTGTAGCCGGTGCAGCGGCAGACGTTGCCGCGGATGGCGTACTTGATCTGCTCCTCGGTGGGCTCGGGGTCCTCGGCGATGAGCGCCGCACCCGCCATGACCATGCCGGGGATGCAAAAACCACACTGCACGGCGCCCACGGCGCCAAAGGCGTACACAAATGCCTCGCGCACGTCCTCGGGCAGGCCCTCGACAGTCACGATGTCGCGTCCGGCGGCAAGAGCGGTGGTCAGCACGCAAGCCTTGATGGCCGCACCGTCCACATGGATGGTGCAGGTACCGCACGCGCCCTCGGAGCAGCCGTCCTTGGCGGAGTGAATATGCAGGTCGTCGCGCAGGTAGCGCAGCAGCGGCTTGTTTTGGGTCGTCGTGTGCTCGACGCCGTTAACGGTAAAAGTGAATTCCTGTGCCATGGTGATTCCCTTCTACACGCCGGCGGCGATGCCGGTGCGGTCGTGAATGGCGCCATGCGGGCAGACGACGGCGCACATGCCGCACGATAGGCAGTCCACGCCGTCGATATGGGCACAGTTGTCCTCGATACGGATAGCGCCAGCGGGGCACTTTTTGGCGCACATGCCGCAACCGATGCAGCTCGTGTCGCAAATCTTGCGAGCGATGGCGCCCTTATCGGTGTTGTTGCAGCGCACCAGGATATTCTGGTAGCCGGGAACGAAGGCAATCACGCGCTGCGGGCACGCCATGCCGCACAGGCCACAGCCCGTGCACTTGGAGCGATCCACGCGGGCGATGCCATCAACCAGCGCAATGGCGCCGTGGGGGCAGGCCGTGACGCAGGCGCCACAGCCAATGCAGCCTTCGCTGCAGCGGGCGTCGCCGCCTGCGGAGGCGCAACCGCTTCCGCAGGCAACGTAGGCCACGTTATGTTGAATGGATTTGGCCATAAGAGACTCGCCTATTTCTTAAGGAGATACGGATAGCTGTCGCGCACGGCCTTGATGGTCAGGCGGACGGCCTCGGGCAGACCGGTGTTGACGGCATCGACCGAGACGGTGCGGACCGTGCCGGCGACGCGGACTTTAAAGTGGTCCTCGTCCACAGCCAGGAAGCCCTCGTTCTCGGAGTTCTCCATGTCCTGCTCGCTCCAGAACAGGGTGAGCTTGTCCTTGTAGGGACGACCCTCCTGGTAGGGGCAGAATACGGCGCAGTTGCCGCACTCGTTGCACATGCCATCGACGTGGACGATCTGATGTTTGGCCAGGCCCGGCACCTTAATTGCCACGTTGGCGCGGTTGGGACACACGTCGCAGCAGACCTCGCACACCGAGCCGCAGCCCAGGCAGCGAGTCTTGGTGCAGTTGCGCTTGTCACGGCACAGCGACCCCTTGCGCTCGTAGCAGGTGTCCTCGCGGCCGGCCTGCTCGTTGCAGTCGGCGTACTTGTTAAAGTCCACGCCGGCGATGGCACGGGCGACCTCGGCGGCGTCGGCAATAGCCTCGACCACGGTGGCCGGACCGCGACGGCAATCGCCTGCAGCCCAGACGCCCTCGACGCCGGTGGAGGTGGCGGCAAGGCGGCCGCGACGGTCGTGCTCGACGCCCGCGGCGTCGTACAGGCTAGCGTCGATGCCCTCGCCCACGGCGCAAATCACCGTGGTGGCAGGAAGCTCGACGGTCTCGCCCGTGGCGGCGGGGCTGCGACGGCCGCTTGCATCCGGCTCGCCAAGCTCCATAACGTCGCAGGTCAGCACGGCGCCGTTGAGCGCCTTGGGCGCCAGCAGCTCGCAGAACTCAACGCCGTCGGCAAGAGCAAGATCGAGCTCTTCCTCGTCGGCGGGCATCTGCTTCTTGGTACGGCGATACACCAGGCGCACGTTCTTCACGCCAGCCAGGCGCTTGGCCACGCGGGCCGCGTCCATGGCGGTATTGCCGGCGCCAATGACCACGACGTCCTTGCCCAGCTCGAGCTTCTCGCCCTTCTTGGCGGCCTCGAGGAACTCCAACACGTCGAGCTCGGCACCCTCGCCCAAACCAGCGGAACCGGACATCCAGGCACCGGTGGCCACGACCACGTCGGTAAAGCCCTGGGCCTTGAGCTCGTCAATGGACTCCACGCGGGCGTTAAGCTGAACCTTGGCGCCAAAGGCCAGGCAGAGCTCGGCATCGTGGGAGATATCGTCGCTCGAGATGCGGAACTCGGGGATCACGTGACGGACCACGCCGCCGAGCGAATCGCGGGCCTCAAAGATGGTGACGGGCACGCCGGCACGCGTCAGGAAGAACGCCGTCGCCAGGCCGGCCGGGCCGCCGCCGATAACGGCAACGTTGCGCTCACCGTCGTTGGCGATAGCCTGGGCGCGCAGCTTGGGCAGCACGGCGGTCATGGCCTCGCGGGCGGCCTTGAGCTTGCTGGCGCGAATCTGGGCGCCCTCGGGCTCGTAAAATGCACGCTCGCAGGCACGGCCGCAGGGATGCGGGCAGATGGTGCCGGTAATGAACGGCAGGGCGTTGCGTTCGATGATGATGTTGAGTGCGTCCTCGTAGCGGCCCTCGTCAACAGCCGCCAGGTAGGCAGGAATATCCTGCTGGATGGGACAGCTCGTGCGGCACGGCGTGGTAAAGCAGTCGGAAAGCGGGCTCTTGCCGGCGACCTTGCGGTCGGGCAGCGGGCGCAGCGGCTTCTTATAGAGCGGGTTGGTGAGCGAGTCGGTCTGGATCGCGGTCACGGCCTCGAGAGAGACGCCCGCGAACGGCTTGCCATCCAGGTCGGTAAACTCGCCGGCCATCTGGCTAAAGCGCTCGTAGCCACCGGGCTTGAGCACGTCGGTCGCCAGGGTAACGGGCCAAATACCGGCATCGTACAGAGCGCGGATGTTGTAGACCGTGGCACCGCCGGAGTAGCTGATGCGCAGCTTGCCATCGAACTGCTCGGTAATGCGGCGGGCGGCCTCGATGGTCAGCGAGAACAGCGAACGGCCGGACATGTACATCTCGGTAGAAGGCAGCTCGTTCCTCGTCACGTCGACGGGGAACGTGTTGGTCAGCTTGACGCCAAACTCCAGGCCGCGCTCGGCGCACAGGGCAATCAGGCGCTCGAACATGGGCACGGCGTCGGCCCACTGCAGGTCCTCGCGGAAGTGCGTATCGTCGAAGACGATGTAGTCAAAGCCCAGCTCATTCAGACGCTGGCGGGCAAACTCATAGCCCAGCAGCGTGGGGTTGCACTTGATGTAGGTGTTGAGGCCCTTCTCGGTGATCAGATAGGTCGCGATGCGCTCGATCTCCGCTGGCGGGCAACCGTGCAGGGTAGACTCGGTGATAGAGTTGGAGACGCGCGCCGGAATGGACTCGACAAACGCGGCATCGACATGCTCAAACTGGTCCAGATTGGCGAGCGCCCATGTGCGACACTCGTTCCAGACGTCAGATCCGCTGGCGTCCTTCATGCCCTCGATGTAGGCGTCGACCTTGGGGCTCTTGATGCCCTCCAGGTCATAGCCCACGGACATATTGAAGACAAAGCCGTCCGGGCTACCCAGGCCGTACTCGCGAGCGATCAGGTGGCAGGCGAACCATGCCTTCACGTACTCGGCAAAGGCCTGCGGAACCTCGAGCTCGGTCGACCACTCGCAGTTGTAGCACTCGTCCTGCGCCACAATGCAGGGCTTGTTGACGCAACGGGAAAGCTCCTCGCCGTCCATAACCTGGACGGTCTTGAGCTCAAAGAAGCGAGAACCGGCCACATAAGAGGCCACGATGTTCTGGGCAAGCTGTGTATTGGGGCCGGCGGCCGGGCCAAACGGAGTCTCGATGCGCTCGTCAAAAATGGGAAGCGCGCCCTCCTGGTTGGTCGTGGCCATCTTGCGCACGCCAAAGACGGCGCCCTGAGTCTTGTGCTCCTCGATGATCCAGTTCATCAGCTGCGAAAACGGGATCGGCCTCATGATGTCGCTCATAGTGAGCTCCTCTCTGTAACGCCCGGCGAGACCGCGCGGCGGGCGCAAATACGGTGTAGCGCTAGCACAGCGCCGGCGACCCCGCGGAGGCCGCCTATGCGCGCGTCGGATGCGGCGAAACATCCGACGCGCGCGAATCTCCAATTGGAATTAGTACACGCGATCGTTGAGCGTGTTCCAGAGCTTCTTGGACTCGGCCATGGTCCACGCGTTGATCTTGTCCTCATCAATCCCAACGAACTCACGATCCTTGTACAGGACGCGGCCGTTGATGATGGTGGTGCGGCAGTTTTTGCCCATCATGCCAAAGAGCATGTGGCCGTCGATATTCTCCTCGCTCAGCGGCGTAAAGGGCTTGTAGTCCATGACGATGACGTCGGCGGCAGCACCGACCTCGAGTACGCCGAGCTTGCGATCGAAGTACTTGCTCGCCATCTTGGCGTTGTTCTCGAACAGCATGGTCATGGCCTCGCACCAGCCCACGTTGGGCATGGCGGCGTTGTGGCGCTGAATGATCAGGAAGACCTTAAGGCTCTCGAGCATATCGTGGGTGTAGGCGTCGGTGCCCATGCACACGGGGATGCCGCGGCGGAAGAACTCGAGCACGGGGGCGCAGCCCACGGCGTTGCCCATATTGGATTCGGGGTTGTTGACGAGCCAGGTACCGGACTCCTTGACGATATCCATCTCGGCGGGCGTCACGTGGATGCAGTGGCCGAGCATGGTGTCGGGACCCAGCAAATTGTGCTGCAGCAGGCGCTCGACGGGGCTGATGCCACCGCAGTTGAGGCGGGAGTCCCACACGTCATTCATGCCCTCGCACACATGGATGTGGAAGCCGGTCAGGCCGTTGTTGGCCTCGGCCATCTTATCCATGGTCTCGTCCGACAGCGTAAAGGTGGCGTGACCGCCAAACATGGCGGCAATCATGTGGTTGTCGTTATCGCGACGCTCCTTGGCGGCCCACTGGGCAAACTCAGCGTTCTCGGCAATGGCCTGGTCGCATTTTTCCTGACCGCGGCGGTCGGAGACCTCGTAGCACAGGCACGAACGCATGCCCAGCTCCTGAGCTGCATCCTTAATGGTAAAGAGGCTGCCTGGGATCTCGCAGAAGCTCGCATGGTGATCGAAGATCGTGGTGACGCCATCGCGGATGGAGTCAAGAATCGTGGCATAGGCGCTGGCCTTGGTGCCGTCGAGCGTCAGGTTGTCATCGATCTTCCACCACTGCTGCTCAAGATTCTCCAGGAAGTTGGTGGGGTTGCAGTCCTTAATGGCAAGGCCGCGGGCCAGACCCGAGTAGATGTGGGTGTGGCAGTTGATGAGTCCGGGCATGATGAGGTTGCCCTGGG
This sequence comes from Collinsella sp., assembly GCA_019414365.1. Classification (GTDB taxonomy): domain Bacteria; phylum Actinomycetota; class Coriobacteriia; order Coriobacteriales; family Coriobacteriaceae; genus Collinsella. Next base: position 42,582 of record DXMC01000002.1, on the reverse strand, counting down.
CGTCGACGTACTCGGCATCCGGGTACTTGACCTTGAGCTCGCACTCGGGGCCCACTTCGACGATCGTATCTCCGTCAATGGCGACCGCACCGTTTGGAATAAACGGGGTCTGAGCGTTGCGGGTAAAAACGGAACCGTTAGCGACCAGAAGCATGGATGCTCCCTTCAACATCAGAGGCGGGGTTTGACACCTCTGACATGGCGGAGTGCGAAGCGCCGGCCTACACCGGAAACGGGCCCTCTCCCGTCAACGCTTCACCAAAGGGACAAACCCTTTGAAGTGCGGCTTGACGCCGCATGACGTCGGCGGACGAGGCGATGCGTCCGCCGACGAATAGCACCGAATTGGTTACTTCTTGCTCTCGGGCAAGACCAGATCCACGGCAGCGTCCTTGGCAGCATCGATGTGCTGAGCCACGACCGGCGTCTGCGGAAGAATCAGGTTAAGGACGATGGCCATGATGGCGGTGGGGGTTACGGCATTGGAGCCGATGACGGTGGACACCCAGGCGGGCATACCCTCGCCGGCAAGGCAACCGCTGGCCATCCAGATACCCAGGCCAAAGACGACGGAGGTACCGACGATGGTGGTAGTGCGCTGCGTGAGGCCCTCGCGGGTGAACATGCGCACGCCGTTCATGGTAATGGTGCCAAAGACGCCGACGGTCGCGCCGCCGATGACGGGCTGCGGGATAGCGGAAAGGACGGCAGAGAGCTGCGGGAACAGACCGGCGATGGCAAAGACGGCCGCGATGATCACAAAGACCCACTTGTTGACGACCTTGTTGGAGCAGATGATGCCCACGTTCTGGCCAAGGGCGCTGGTGGGAAGACCGCCCAGCAGGCCGCCGACCATAGAGGTGAGGCCCTGGGACACGATAGCGCCGGAGAGCTCGCGCTCGGTGGGCATACGGTCGATGGAGCCCAGGCAGGCGGCGGAGACGTCGCCGATAACCTGGATGGCAACCATGGGGAACACGACGGCGAGGGTAATGCAGACCTCGGGATCAAACTCGAGCGCATAGGGCATGAGCTTGGGAATGGCGAAGACCTGAGCGGTGGCGACGCTTGAGAAGTCGATCATGCCAAAGGGGATGGAGACGATCATGCCAACGATCATGCCAAAGAACACGGATCCCAGCTTGAGCGTGCCCTTGCCAAAGTTGGCGAGCGCAAAGACCACGGCGAAGGTGATAAGAGCGACGCACCAGGCCTGCGGGGTGCCCCACAGTGGCGTACCCATACCGCCGGCCATATACTTGACGGCCGTGGGATACAGCGAAACGCCGATGGAGAAGATGACCGTACCGGTCACGACGGGTGGGAACAGCCACTTAATCTTGCTGTAGGCCAGACCAAAGAGGACCGCGACGGCACCGCCGACAATCTCGCCGCCCAACAGCGCGCCAAAGCTAAAGCCCGAGGCGCCCATGGCCTGCAGGGCCGGGAGGAACGCGAACGAAACGCCCATGACGATGGGCAGGCCGCCGCCGATGCGACGGAAGGGGGCAAAGGCCTGAAGGGCCGTGTCGATCGCCGAAAGAATGAGCGCGACCTGGATGATGTCGGTGCTCTGCTGGCTATTAAAGCCGTAGACGCCGGCCATGATGACAGCCGGGGTGATGATGCCGGCAAACGATGCCAGTACGTGCTGAAGGGCACACGGGATCATTTCCTTAACGGGAGGCATGCCTTCACGAGTGAACAGGGCTTCAGTGCCGTTCGTAACCGTCTCCTGGGTCATTTGACCACCAATCCTCGAAATAGTTGTTTTCGCATCTAACGCCCTATTGTGACGCAGTGCGGGGTTGAGGTTGTGCCTTCGTTGCATATCGTATTAAAGATGATTCTCATTCTCAATAATAATTTTTTGTTATCAGACTATTCTTCAGCTGAGATAATGCATTTCCGCAGGTCAGGAAAGTGTCTGGTCAAAATAGCATCTAACTTTTCTTTTGGTCAACCGTTTACCGCTAAATTCCTACCGTTCGTCTGCATTACGCAATGTACCTGCGGATATACGAGATGATGGGCAGCGTGTTACCATGAGAAAAAATTGTTATGAAACTTCCGCTTTCACCCAAAGGAGTTGCCCGTGAACGAGACCGTACGTCGCTTTTTGCCGATGGTCGATTTCCTGGAGCAGATACTCGGCAAAAACAGCGAGATCGTGCTGCACGATTTCTCGGATCCCGACCACGCCATCGTCGATATTCGCAACGGCATCGTGAGCGGCCGTAAGGTCGGCGGTCCCGCCACCGATCTGGCGCTCAAGATCATGCACGACCCAAAGTATCGCGACCTGCCGTTTATTACGGGCTATGAGGGGCGCGGTGCCGGTGGCAAGACGTTGGAGTCAGCGACGTACTTTATCCGCGAGGATAAAGAGATCGTCGGCATGCTCTGCGTCAACACCGATCTCTCGACCGTGCGCTCCATCAACGCCATGGCACAGCAGCTCATGGCCTGCTTCGACGCGGCGCCGACGCGCACGGAGCCCGCCCCTATCGAGGTCGAAAGCCTTTCGGAGTCCACCCAGGAGCTCATCGACCGCAGCATTGCCGAGTTGCTGAGCGCGCGCGGGCTGGATGTAGCGTCGCTTGGCCAGAGCGACCGCGTGGACGTCATTCGCCACCTCAACGGCAACGGCGTGTTTATGCTCAAGGGCGCCGTGGCCTGCGCCGCCACCGCGCTGGGCATCTCGGAGCCCAGCGTCTACCGCTACCTGCAAAAAGTTCGCAAGGAGGGCTAAACGTGATCCCTTGGGGACGAAGGGAAACGGATCATTTTTGTCGCATCGCTTGACAAAAGACCCTGCAGCTCGCACGCGCTGCAGGGTCTTTTTGCATGTCATGTTTAGTTGTTACCAACACCTTAGAGAGCGGCGACAACCTCGATCTCGACCAGACCGCCAGCCGGAAGGGCGGCAACCTGGAAAGCGCTGCGCGCGGGGAACGGAGCCTCGAACTTGGAGGCGTAAATCTCGTTCACGGCGGCAAAGTCGGCGATGTCGGCCAGGTAGACCGTGGTCTTGACGACATCGGCAAACGTGGCGCCGGCAGCGGTCAGCAGAGCCTCGACGTTGGCGAGGGACTGCTTGGCCTGGGCCTCGACACCCTCGGGCAGCTTGCCGGTCGCGGGATCGATGCCCAGCTGGCCGGACAGAAACACCATGTTGCCAGTCTGGATACCGGGGGAATACGGGCCGATGGCCGCGGGTGCGTTATCGGAAGACACGACGGTCTTGCTCATGTTTTTCTCCTTACAAGTAAAAGGGAACGGGAGCGCGGCGTTCACACCGGGAGGCACAGTTCGGTCTGAACACCGCGCTTGATTGGGATAGTAGGGGATGAGTTTGCCCGATGCAAGATAATTATCAGCCTTCGAGAATATTTTATCGCCCAACGGGTTCCCCGGACCGCTGAACGGTTCTCATATGAAGCAGCTAGTCCAAGCTGCTGAAGACTTTATCCCGCTTAGAGCACGGGCATCGCCTGCCGCGATGGCACCACTATACTTTTGATTATCTGAGCATTTTGAAAGGCAGGATATGACCGCAACCGCCAGTCGAACCACCAACCGTAGACCCGAGCTCTTGGCCCCCGCCGGAGGCCCGGAGCCCTTCGCCGCCGCACTCGCTGCCGGGGCAGACGCCATCTACTGTGGCATGGGCAGCTTCAACGCCCGCCGCAAGGCAACGAACTTTACCGACAAGGCCTTTGAGCAGGCCTGCCGCGCTGCACACCTGGCCGGCTCGCGCGTCTACGTCACGGTCAACATCGTCATCAAGCAGTCCGAGATGGCCGATGCGTTGCAACTCATCCATCGCTGCTCCACGCTGGGCGCCGATGCCTTCATCATCCAGGACTGGGGTCTGTTCTTTGAGGTCAAGCGCACGATGCCCGGCATCGAGACGCATATCTCGACCCAGGCGAACATCCATGACGACCGCGGAACCATCTGGTGCCGCGAGCAGGGCGCCGACCGCGTGACCCTCTCGCGCGAGCTCTCCATCGACGAGATCGCCGCCATCCACGACGCCGCGCCCGATGTCGACCTCGAGGTCTTTAGCCACGGTGCCATCTGCTTTTGCTACTCGGGTCTGTGCCTGCTGTCGAGCTTTGCCATGGCGGGCCGCTCGGCCAACCGCGGCATGTGCGCCCAGCCCTGCCGCCTGCCCTACGAGCTAATCGACGAGAACGGCCGCACGCTCTCCCCCGCCGGTCGCGAGCGCGCGCTGTGCCCGCGCGACACCAACACTTCGCAGCTTGTTCGCCGTCTGTATGACGCCGGCGCCGCATCGCTCAAGCTCGAGGGCCGCATGAAGGCGCCCGATTACGTGTATTCCATCGTCGACGTGTATCGTCATCAGATTGATGACATGCTGGCCGGAACCACCGTTGCCAAGGACGAGAAAGCCGCCCGCCAGCGCCAGCTCAAGCGCTGCTTTAACCGCGACTTTACGCACGCCTATCAGGACGGCACCTCGGGCGACGAGATGATGAGCTATGAGCGTTCCAACAACCGCGGCCAGATCGTGGGCACGGTGCTGGGCAGCCGCCCGGCCAACCGAGATGTGCGCGGCCTCAAGCCCGACGACCGCCGTCGCCGCGCCGCCATCGCCCGCATTGAGCTGTTTGAGCCCGTGGAAAAGGGCGACCTGCTGGAGCTTCGCCACGATGATGAGTTCGATCAGTTCCTAACCACTATCGCTGCCGATGATGCCGCCGTCGGTGACATCATCGAGTGCCGCGTGCCCCGCAGCATGCCCGAGGGCTGCCGCGTGCGCGTCATCCGCAGCCAGCGCGCCATCGACGCCGCCGGCGCCGCGCTCAAGCGCGACGTGCTTCGCCGCCGCGCCGTTGATGTAACCGTTGTGGCGCATCTGGGCGAACCGTTTACCGTGACGCTCACCTGCTGCGACGCCCCATCGCTTACGGCCACGGCCACGGGCTTTACCGTCGAGGCCGCCAAGACCCGCGCGGTCGAGGCGTCCGATTTGGTAGAGCATGTGGGTCGCATGGGCTCCTCGCCCTTTGAGGCAGCGAGCTTTGACGTTTCGCTCGACGCCGGCTGCGGTATGGGCTTCTCCGCCGTGCACAAGGTGCGCGCCGCCGCCTGCAAGGCATTGGAGGAGGCCATTCTGGCGCCGTACGAGGAGCGCGCGAAAACGCTCGAGTTGCCGGTGATTGTAACCAGTGATTCCCGCCCCGCGCCCGCGCACTACCGCGACGAGCCGCAGATCTGCGCCACCGTCACCACGCTCGAGGCTGCCGAGGCAGCCCGCGCGGAGGGCGCAACGCGCATCTACATGACCACCGACGTACTCGACGCGGCCGGGCTCTCCCCCACCGACGCATTTGAGCAGGGTATCGTGCCCGTACTCGACGAGGTCTGCCGCGCCGTTGACCACGTCCGCGTTGACCCGTGGGTTGTTGCCGGTGCCACGGTCGCTATTGGCAACATCTCTGAGCTTGCCCTGGCCGCCCAGGTTGGCGCCACGGCCGAGATTCGCTCTTGCCTGCCGGTTCATAACACGCCCTGCATGGAAGCGCTTGCCGAGCGCGGAGCCGGTGCGTTTTGGCTCTCGCCCGAGATCACGCTCGACGAGATTGTCTCGCTCGGCGCCGCCGCGCCCGCGGCGCTGGGCATCACCGTCTTTGGCCGCCCGCGCGTCATGACAAGCGAGCATTGCATTCTGCAGGTTGCCAACGGCTGCATCCACGATTGCGCCAACTGCCGCCTGCGTGCCCGCAAGCTCTCGCTCAAGAATATCGACGGCAAGGTCATGCCCGTGCGCACCGACATCCATGGCCGCTCTCGCTTGTACGACGCCTACCCCATCGACCTTACGCCGCAGGTACCACAGCTGCTCGACGCCGGCGTGCGCCGTCTTATGGTGGACGGCACGCTGCTCGAGACGGATGAGGTGGGCCGCGCCGTCGCACGCGTCCGCCGCGCCGTCGAGGCCGCACAGGCCGGCCGTAAGCCCGCCGCCCGCCTGCGCGGGGCGACCTCGGGCTGCATGTTTGTGGGAATTAGCTAACCGAAAGGCTTACACGTGAACGAAGAACCTCAAGTCCTCTACTGCGACGCCTGGCTCATGGCCATCGACAAGCCCGCCGGCATGATCGTCCACGGCGACGGCACCGGCGAGCGCACGCTCACCGACTACGCCAGCGACCTGCTGCTGGCGATGGGCGACGGCTTTGCCGCGACCGACATGCAGCCGCTCAACCGCTTGGACCGTGACACCACCGGCGTGGTGCTGTTCTCACTCGACAAGCAGATGCAGCCCGCCTTTGACCAGATGATCATCGACCACGCGTTCGAAAAGCACTACCTGGCGCTCGCCGAGGGCAAGATCGACTGGAACGAAAAGCTCATCGACAAGCCCATCGCCCGCGACCGCCACGATAGCCGCAAGATGCGCGTCGGCGCCAGCGGCAAGCCGTCTCAAACGCGCGTGAAGGTGCTCAAGCGTCTTAAGAGCCGTCGTGGCCTGCCCACGCGCTCGTATATCGATGTCGAGTTGCTCACCGGCCGCAAGCACCAGATCCGCGTACATCTGGCCAGCGAGCGCCATCCCCTGGTGGGCGATGACCTGTACGGAACGCCGCGTCCCTGCGGCCTCATGCTCCATGCCTACAGCGTGTCCTTTACGCATCCCGTAACCGGCGAGCACATCCACATCGAAGCCCCCTGCCCCTGGGAGCCCTAAACCACCACAATGGGGACAGGCACCTTTGTGGTGGTTTTGCCGCGATGGCTCTGCCGGATTCCCAAACATCTCGATCTGTAACAGCTAAAGCCCATTTTGCGGTCTATCTGTTACAGATCGAGACATTCGAATCCCCTCAAGGGAATAATCTCAATCTGTAACAGTAACTCGGCAAAATCAGTCCCAGATGTTACAGATTGAGACAAAGGGACGGCGCGGTTCGTAAGTATCTCGATCTGTAACACCTAGCCCACTTTTAACGGTCCAGTTGTTACAGACTTAGACAAACCGGCAGACAACGAAAGCGGCGACGCCCGTGATGGACGTTGCCGCTTTTCTATTGAGAAAACTACTCGGTTTTCGTTACTAACCACCACAATGGGGACAGGCACCTTTGTGGTGGTTTTGGCCTTAGCCCGTCCCTTGCTGTTAGACCGTGATGACGTTGTCCATTGCCCGGTACTTGGCAGGGACATCGCCTGCGGTAATAATCGTTGCGTCACGGAAGTCCGCGAACTTGACGGGCGCCACCATGCCAAATTTACTGGCGTCCGAGATTACGAAGCGCTTGGCCGTATGGCGCATCGAGATACGCTTTACTTGCGCCTCCTCGATATCGGGCGCCGCGAAGCCCTGCTCGGCGGCAATGCCGTTAGAGCCCCAAAAGCCACAGTTGAAGTTGTAGCGGTCTAAGGTTGCCAAGGCATCGGGGCCAACGAGCGCCTCGGTCTCGGGTTTGAGCTCGCCACCCAGCACCACGGTACGCATGCCGCGCAAAGCAAGGCGTTGAGCATGGAGCACGGAATCGGTCACATAGGTGACATCTTCAAGGTGTGGAAGATGCTCGATGAGCCTGAGCGTCGTCGAACCCGAGTCGATGTATACAAAGCTCTCGGGCTCCACAAGTGCCGCCGCACGGGCGCAGATACGCTCCTTGTCGTCGTTATGGAGGTCGCTGCGCTCATTAAGCGTTAGGTCGCGCGTCACGTGCGCGCGCTCCAGACTTGTCGCGCCTCCGTGCACCTTGGCGATACGGTGTGCTCGGTCGAGCGTCTGCAGGTCGCGCCGAATGGTAGACGCCGTCACGCCCAGGGCTTCGGCAAGCTCCGGCACGGTAACCGAGCCGGTCTGCTGAACCATCGACACGATCGCGTTGAGCCTATCTTCCGCTAGCATCGCTTACTCCTCCTCGGGGTACACGACTCCCCAGTCGGCGCGCAGCTTGGTCATCAGCTCCATAACATCAGAAGCATAGCCCAGAAGCTCACGCTTAGAGTCGTCGCCGGCAACGGCCTTCTCAAGATCGGCCATCTCATAGCAAAGGGCGTAAGCCTCGGTGCCGGCGTGGACCTCCTCGCGGTGGCCGTCCGCAGTCCACACGATGGTCGCGTGATCGGCGCGCGGATACTCGTTGACCTCGATATAGCACTTATCGAAGCTAATAATCGAGCGCTTGGGTTGCTTGGAGTGGAGCGTGAGGCTCACAACACCCAGCTGCTGCTCGGCATTACGGCAGACGATGCCGCCCGCAACGTCAACACCGGTCTCACAGGTGTTGCCCAACGAAACGACCTCAATGGGCTGGCTTGCCATAAAGAGACGCATGACGGACAGGGCATACACGCCAATGTCGAGCATGGCACCGCCAGCAAGGTTGCGGTTGTAGAAGCGATTGGTCAGATCGCCGTACTCCTTGTAGCTACCAAAGTTGAGCTGGGCGAGGTTCATGCGACCAAACTCGCCGGCATCCATGCGACGGCGCAGCTCTTGATACAAGGGCATATGAAGCACCGTGGTGGCGTCCATGAGGACGACGTTGTGCTCATCGGCGATGGCACGCGCCTCGTCGAGCTCAGCGGAATTGAGGGTAATGGCTTTCTCGCAGAGCACGTGCTTGCCGGCGGCCAGCGCGTCACGCAGATAGGTGATATGCGTGTTGTGCGGCGTGGTGATATAGACGGCGTCGATGCCCGGATCGGCGTAGAGGTCCTCAACCGATTCATAGACCTTCTCGATGCCATACTGCTCAGCAAAAGCCTGAGCCTTGGACAGCGTACGGTTGGCGACGCCCGCAAGCTTGCGGCCGGCAAGAGCGAGAGACTGGGCCATCTGGTTGGCGATAACGCCGCACCCGATCACAGCCCAACGAAGCTCGGGAGCCGTAAAGATATCATCGGGGAATGGCTTGTCCTGGACCGAAGCGAACGCTGCTTTTGCGGCTGCCGCGGAGTCGAGTGGAGCCTGCTTGGAATCTACCATATGTGCCTCCTGTGTCATAGAACGTCTTGCATTTCGGATAGCTCTATATTCGCACAAACACGCGCGTCTGTGCGTGTTTGTGCGTATCTCACCGCTAAACGGTCATTTTTGTCCCGTAAACGGCGCATCTATACGCATATTCACGCAATCCCACGCACGCAAATACGCACAAATGCGAACCGGTCATTGCTCAGAGACAGGGGCTTATGCTTAGAACTCAAAAGACAGGATGATCCGCTTCGCCTCGTCGCTCATGGCGCGCTGCAGCTCTAAGGACCGTCCCAAACTGCCGACAGAAAAGGAACGTTCCAAACTGCAGACAGAAAAAGAACGTCCCCAGGCGCCGGCATTTCAAGAGCACTCATTTAAGTCTGTCCCCAATGAGTGGGAGTAATCAGAGACCCTTTGCGAGGGAGGCCGGACGTGGCCTTCCTCGTTTTTATTCATGGACTTTAGTCCGTGCCGCGCGGCACGCGCGGCATAGAAAGCCACCCGCTCAGCGGGTGGAGGCCAATTTCCGCTACGCGACAAAAACCTTCCCCCTAGCATGAGGATTGTTCAGGTCATCATACTAGGGGGAAGGTGATTGCTGTGGCCCAGAAAGCCAACAGCCTCGCGTACACGAAATGGCTGTGCAAGTACCGCATCGCACCGAGGTCAAGCTCATCGCCGCCATCGTCGAGAAGCACCCCAAGGTGCGCTTTGCCGCGAGCCGCACCTCGGCCCACGCCGACCTCTACGACCGCATGGAGCAGGCCCTGTGCGAGCGCGTGGCCAACGCGGTGGAGGTCGTCCGCTCCGACATCAGCCCCGCGCTTCTTGTCCACACCGGTCCAAACCTCGTGGGTGTGGCGGACCAGGGACTCTAGCGGAGGCGGGGCGTCCTGCCCCAAAAACAAATGCAAAAGACGAGCACTTCTTGCCGCTCAATTGGCAAGAAGCGCTCGTCTTTTCTTAACGCGTTGTATGGCGGAGAGAGCGCAAGTTACGCGAGCGCCCTTCTTGCCAGCTCGGCCGCGCCGAGGATTCCTTGGTCGCCGCCGCAGCCCGGGGCGCAGATGTAGCTCTCCATGTCCTTAAGCTCGGCGGTCTGGATGTAGCCACCCAGATATTCGAGGGTCTTCTTGCGGACGATGCCGTAGAGCTGCTCCTGGTGCATCACGCCGCCGCCGAGGACGATGCGGCGAGGCGAGTACATGAGCACGAGGTTCGCGCACATCTGCCCCAGATAATCCCCCTCGAGCGCCCACACCTCATCGTTGTCCGCGAGCTCGGCCGCGGGCTTTCCCCAGCGCGCGGCGATGGCGGGGCCGGAGGCGAGCCCCTCGAGACAGCTCGCGTGGCTCGGGCAGACGCAGCGTCCCTCCTCGGTGGGACGGGTCCTTACCAGCATGTGACCGGCCTCGGGGTGCAGCATGCCGTGAAGGAGTCTGCCCGCGCACATGACGCCCGCGCCCACGCCGGTGCCGATGGTCACGTAGACGGCGTCCTCGAGCCCCTTGCAGCAGCCGAAGACCACTTCGCCGAGGCAGGCAACGTTCACGTCCGTGTCGTAGGCCACCGGAATCCCGAGGGCGTCGGCGAACGCGGCGCGAAGACCATGGCCTCGCCACGCGAGCTTGGGCGTCTGGAGGATGGAGCCGTAGCGCTCGTCGTTGGGGTCGACGCAGGTCGGGCCGAAGGCGCCGATGCCCAACGCGTCCACATCGCGGGCGGTGAACCACTCGATCATCTGCGGGACGGTCTCGGCGGGCGTAAGCGTCGGGGTCTCCATACGGTCGAGGACCTCGCCGTCGCCGGACACCACGGCACAGACCATCTTGGTCCCGCCGGCTTCGAGGGCGCCGAGCCTCATTTGCTTTTCGCTCATGTGATCCTCCTTACAAAGGGACGCCCGCAGTCATGGTCAACCGCGGGCGCCCATAACGTTGGCTTGTTTCGAGGCGACCCTACCTGGGCACGCGGTCCTGCCTTGCGGCAAACGGGGCGAGCACGGCATGCGGCTCGCTTTGGTACCAGTAGGCGACGGTGGAGATGTCGTCCTCGCGCTCGTAGAGCTTGATGTCGTCGTTGCCGAGGTCCTGGAACGTCACGCGCAGGTCCTCCTTGAACGAGATCGGGTCGGGAAGGTGCCACCTGTAGAGGCCGTGCCTGGGCAGCGCGTCGTCGTTAGTCGCGAGCATCGGATTCGGGTTCGGCTTGCCCGCGCTGAAGCGGTCGCGCGTGGCGTCGCGCGTCGAGCGGTACGGGTAGCCGGCGAACAGCGTGTTGAAGCACTGCGCCTCGGGCAGCGCGTGGGGCGGCCTGTCGAGGAAGGCCCAGGCACCGCCGAAGTAGTCCTCGGCTCCCGTCGAGGTGACCGTGGGGAACTCCTCGTCGCCGTCGAGGAAGAACTTCATCTCGCCCTCGCCCCACCAATAGCGCTCCAGGGCGCACAGGGCCATGTAGGTGCCGACGTAGTAGCCCTTGCCGCGCACGCCGTCGAGCACGGTGTAGTCGACGCCCCTGCGGGTGCTGCGCTCGCGGTTAAAGCGGGCGTGGAAGTACATGGCGTCGTCCGGCACGTCGGTGAGCGCGTAGTTGAACGTGTAGAAGATGTACTTAATGAACCCGGGGTGCTCGCTCGTAAGCGTGACCTTGGCGTGCTTCCTGAAGGGCATCTCGAAGTAGCAGTTCATGCCGCCCGTCGGGTTCACGCAGATGGGCATCGAGTTGACGATGGCGCGCTCACCGAAGCCGTTGCAGAAGAAGTCGCCGACAGGGCACTCGACCGAGGGGGTCTCCTCGTCGTCCCAGTAGAAGCGCAGCACGAGGTCACGCATGACGAAGCTGCCGGCGGCGGTCTTGTCGGGGACGGTCATCCAGATGTGGCGGATGATGCCGGGGCCCTCGATGTCCGCGAGCGTGATGGTCTCGCCGGACTCAAGGGGCACGCAGCACGAGCCCTTGCGGCCGACGCCGAGGTGGCTGGCCGACATGGCGGCGCGGCCCTTCTCGCCCGTGATGTTCTCGGGGGTGATGGCGCGGCTTTCCTCACCGCCGTGCATCCACACGTCCTTAAGGAACTCTCTCATCGTCGACCTCCTCTATTCGTCGTCGTCGCACTCGGCGGAACTGGCACCGTTCACGTAGATGATCTGCTGGCGCGCCTCGTTGACGAGGGCGTCGAAGTCGAGTTTCTCGTCGGGGCGCGCGAGCGCGACCGTCATGGCGAGCGGGAGGTTGACACCCGCGATCACGTGGATCCGGTCGGAGGCGAAGCGGGAAAAGCGCTGGTTCACGCTGCCGCCGTACGCGTCGGTGAGGACGACGACCTCGTCAGTGCCCGAAAGAGCCGCCTCGACCGCCGCGTCGAGCCCCTCGCCGTTGTCGTTCACGTAGGCGCACACGGCGTTGACGGCGTCGCCCTTACCCGTAAGGAACTCGAGGGTGTCCTTGAAGCCCTGGGCGAGAAGGGAATGGCTCGCCACAACTATCTTTCTCATTGATTCACCAATCTCTTGGGTCGAAGCTAGGCGAGGATGCCGGCGGCGGAGGCGACCATCGCGAGGACGATCACCACGAGGATGAGGGCCGTCATGCTCGCGTTCTTCTTGGTAAGAAGGTAATACGCGCTTCCCGTGATGGCGGCGGGGATCATGGCAGGCAGGATCTTGTCGAGCAGCGGCTGAATCTCCATCGCGACGTCGCCGAAGCTGAAGCTAATCGGGCAGGTGACGCCGATGACCGAGGCGATGAGGCAGCCGACCACGGTGAGGCCGAGCACGGAGGCGGCGGCAGTGAGGTTGGGAAGCTTCTCGCTGAAGTCGGTGACGAGCTTCACGCCCTGCTTGTAGCCGAACTCGAGGGCGTGCATGCGGACCCAGAAGATGGCCAGGATGAGCGCGAACCAGATGCCGGCTCCCACGGGGTTGCCCTCGATGGCCATGTAGGCGGCGATGGAGCCCATGATGGTCGGGATCATGGTCATGAGCAGGGAGTCGCCGACGCCGGCGAGCGGTCCCATGGTGCCGATCTTCAGGTCTTGGACGGCGTCCGCCGCCGCTAGGCCGTCGCGCTCCTCCATGGCCACGCAGGCGCCAAGGATGATGGCGGCGAGCCAAGGCTGGGTGTTGTAGTAGCGGAAGTGGTTGTTGAGCGCTTGCTTATAGTCCTCGTCGTTCGTGTAGATCTTCCTCAGGACCGGCGAGAGGGCGTAGGCGACTGAGGCGCCCTGCTGGGTCTGGTAGTTGAAGGTGCACACGCTCATGAGCCAGCGCCAGTTCGCGTTGCGCAGGTCCTTCTTGGTGACCTTGTAGCCGGAGGGCTTGCCCTCGGCGACGGCGGTGATGTTCTCGTTTTCCATGGTTACTCATCCTCTCCGATGAAGGCGTCTGCGGAAGCGTGGGCGGCGAGCTCGGTGTCCCTCTCGGCACGCTGGTAGAACGCAATCGCGAGGGCAACGCCGACGATGGCGGCGCCGATGATGGGCACGTTCAGGAAGGCCGAGAGGAAGAAGCCGGCGAGCAGGTACTGGAAGTACTTGGCGGTTGGCATGTAGCGGAGCAGCATGGCGATACCGACGGCCGGGAGCATCTTGCCGGCGAGGGTGAGGCCGGAGAGGAACCACTGGGGCATGACCTCGAGGAGCCAGTTGACGGCGGGCTGGCCGAGCGTCACGGAGACAAAGACGGGCAGGGCGGCGCACAGGCCGAAGAGCGCGGGGCAGACCCACAGGATGGCGTTCATCTGATTGAACTTACCCTCGTTGCAGAACTTCTGGGACTTCTCGACGACAAAGCCGTTGAGGATCTTGGCGACGACGTCGAGCTGGATGCCGAGCATGCCGACCGGCAGGCCGATGGCGAGGCCCGTGTCGGAGCCCAGGGTCACGCCGTAGGCGGTGGCGATGATGGCCATCGTGCCGTAGTCGGGAATGGAGGAGCCGCCGAAGCCCGCGACGCCGAGCTGCATGAGCTGAATGGTGCCGCCGATGACAAGGCCGGTCTTCCAGTCGCCCATGACGACTCCGGTGATGAGGCCCCAGAAAACGGCGTAATTGACGAAGATCATCGGGATGCCGTAGTAGTCCACGTGCTTGATGAAGGCCAGCAGGGTCAAAAGGACGACCTGCAGGATAGTGAAGTTGACCATATTTCCCCCTTAGATGAGGTCTGCGACGGAGACGGGCTTGTCGGCGGGCACGAACTGGGCCGTCACCTTGACGCCACGGGCGATGAGCGCCTTGTAGCTCTGGACGTTCTCGGCGGAGGCGTAGGCGCGCTGGGTGAGCTGGATGCCGTCCTCCTTGACGAGCGAGCCGCCGACGACCAGCGACGGGAGCTCGACGCCCGACTCGACCAGACGAAGCATCGTCTCGGGCTCCTTGGCGATGACGAAGACCTTCTCGCGGTCGTACTTGCCCGCGGCGAAGTTCTTGAGCGCGGTCTGCTCGGAGATGATCGAAACGGCCATGCCCGCGGGGCGCGCCATCCTCATGGTGGACTTCAGGACCTCGTCGCCGGCGACCTTGTCGTCGATGACCATGACTCGGGTCGCGCCCGACACCGGGGCCCACTGCGTCACGATGATGCCGTGAAGCAGGCGATTGTCGATTCGTGCCATAACAACACTCATGTTTGCTCCTATCAAATGAAGTTTTACGTTCGGTACTGCCTCGGCGCTATCCGGATTCGCGCCGGGCAAGGGGTTATCGGATTATTGAGGACGCGCGGTCAGCTTGCGGCGGCGCGGGGAAGGTCACTCGTCGAGCAGGAGGTCCGAGGAGCCGAGGCGCTCTTCTCGCGCCGGGGCGGCGCTCACGCTTATGTAGTCGAAGACATATGCGATCTCGCTTACGGGAACCTCTACGCGATAGCGCGTCGAGATGCTCGAGAAGCTCTGCCTGAAGGACTCGATGAAATCGGCGCGTTCCTCCTCGAAGCGGTCCTGGCCAACGTAGGTCTCAATGGGGTTTCTGGTAACAAGGCGCTCGACGAGACAGCAGAGGTGAACGTAGAGCCCAATGATGGCGTTGCTGCCGATCTTCTCGCCTGTCCTGCGCTGAAGCTCGTGCACGGCGCTCTCGATCTCATGGAATAGCCGCTCCGGGTCGAGGATGGTGATGGAGCGGATGACGTTCTGCAGCGTCATGTTCGAGAGCAGCTTCTCGTGGAAAGAAGAGAGCTCGGAAGCGTCAAGCCACCTGCCGAACACGGCATCAACCTTAGAGGCGGACGCCGTCGACATGATGTCCTCGAGGGCGACGAAGGGGACGGAGGCGACCCCGGGGTCTCCCGTGCCGATGACGGCGCAGACGCGGTGCTCGGAGAAAACGGCGTCGTTCGACCCGTTCGCGACGAGCTGCTTGAAGGGCCTCGTGAGCAGGCGCGCGCCTATGGTGCGCGGGAGGCTCTGCGAGACGAGCTGGCGTATCCTCTCCGCGGCGTCGACCCCGGACTCGGAGCAGAAGACGATGGCGTCCTCACGGTTGACGCGCTCGATCACCTTGCAGTGCGTCACGCACGCGGCGGTCGCATCGCCAAGAACCTCGGCGATGGACTTGCCGCCGAGCAGCCCGACCCCGATCTCGAGCGCAAGACCGGTAGAGACGTTGTTCACCACGCCGATAGTGGAGTCGGTAACGTTCTCGAGGGCCTTATAGGCCTCCTCCAAGGAGCCCATGTCGACGAGGAACACGACCCCGGTGCAGTAGGAATGGCGGTCGACGAGGCGCTGGAGCGGACCGACGATGTCCTTCAGCTGCTGGTCGTAGGGCATGTCGACAGCCTCGTACACATGCATGCCGAGCATACGGTTCGCCGCGTCGGCGATGCTCGTCGCCGTTGAGTAGCCGTGGGACAAGATGACGCAGAGCGTCCGAAGGGCCTTCGCATCGCGAGACTCCGATGCGACGCACAGCGTCAGAAGCGTCTTCGTGAAGTGATCGAGCGAGATTCCCAGCGCCCCTTCCACGTCTGCGGCGACCTGATCGGAGACACTCGAGGCAAACGGCAATTCGGAGGTCATGGCACCGAGGAGATGGGAGATTTGCTCCGCACAGGCAGACTTTCGCTTAGCCAGGCCGATACCCGGCCACAATTGCAGGCAAATCTCCTGGGCCAGTAGAAAAGCGACCTTCCTCGAAAGCTCGATGCCATAAGAAGAGCCTGCGTCGGCAAGGACCGCGCCCACGACGCGCTCGAAGGCGCGCGACCTCGAGGAGGCGACGCCGTGGTCGAAGATCAAGTGATCCTCAACGCCGCGCACAGCGGAGACAGCTTGCGAGACAAGCTCGGAGACAGAGAGCTCCCCGGCGCAGAATCGCTCATCGAGGGAGCACAGGGCATCGAGCGCCTGCTCGACCGGCCCTGTGCTCTCGGCGGCATCCAGAGACGCGTCGATCAGAACGCCATCGTCGGGCTGTTGATCGATCTGCGCGGAGGAGAGGAGCCCGCTGGGAAGGAGATACGGGCGAACGACGACGTAGTCGCCCTCGCGATTGAGGAACGCTTTGGCACAGCAGTTCGTCACGCAGGCGCGCAAGCCGGCGATGTTATCGGAAAAGTCCGCGTTCACGAGGCAACGGTATGCGCCGCGGCTGATCTTCACATCAGAACCGATTCGGCACCCCTCGCTGCGCAGGAAGCTCAAGATGAGATCCTCGCGCTCCTCGGGGGTCCGCTCCTTGAGTGAGGGGACGCGGGCACAGATGGGCATTTTGCTGTAGGCCGAGGAAACCTTCAGGTCATCGGCGGAAAGCGTCGTCGAAAGAACGAGGCGAGCGCGCGGCGCATCCTGGGAGGCATCGAGCCCGAGGGCCGTCGCAAGGCAGTGCTCCATCGCAGAGGGAGAGAGTGCCTCGATGCCGTTGACAAAGACCACACCCCCGCGCGCTTTCGCGATCGACTCGTCAAGAAGCCCGTTGAACGAGGCGGCGTCCGGGACCCCGGCGCAGTCGATGCGCACATAGGAGGAGTCGCGGGACAGCAAGCCCTGGTTCTTGCCGTACTCGTACACAAGGCGAGAAAGGAAAGACTTACCGACACCCACGCCGCCGCTCAAGAGGATGGGCAGGCCAAACGGAGGGTACTGAACCGCAGCCTTGCACTGCTCGACAACGGAGCTGAGGCTCATGTCGAAGCCCACGGCACGCGCGAAGTCGCGGTGATCGGCGATTCCCGTCGCCTGGATGAGGTCGGCGAGCGAGGCATACTCGCTTGCAGAGAGCTTTACCTGAAAACGCTTCTGGAACGCGCGGCGATGAAAATAACGGACAGGCCTGCCCGCCACCTTAACCACAAGACCGGCGCGAACAAGGTCGTTGAGGTACTGGCTCGCCAGGCTCCTGGAGATGATGAGCGTCTCGGCGATGTCGGAGGTGGACAGACGGGCAAGGTCGTCGAGCGAGACGGCAGAGGTGAGGGCCTCGAGATGCTCGAGAATCCTGTCCCTCATGTCGACGGGTTTCTTTGCCAAGCTGTCCTGTGTGGTCTTGTCCATGACTTCTTACCTCCTCGTACAAGGAGTATAAGGGGAGAACAGAGAACGGAAGGGGGCGCGTGGGGGAATCAACAGCTCCGAGGAAAAGTCCACCACTTGAGGGGCAGAAAACAACGGCCATTGAACATTCAGGGCCGACGCTCAACACTTCGGCTCGACACTTCGCTTTGGAAAGGGCTCCGGCGCGCCGGGCCTAAAGCTTAACCATGCGCGCGGCGATGCGGGCGCAGTCGCAGGCGGCCTTCTTCTCGAAGGTGTTGTAGTCGACGACCCGGCCCTCGGCGCAGGGCTTGTCGCTGATGGCGCGCACGACGACGAGGGGCACGCCGTTGAGATAGGAGGCCTGCGCGATGGTGCAGCCCTCCATCTCGCAGCACAGGTCGCCGAAGGCCGCGAGGATTCGCTCCTTCTGTTCCGCGGGCGAGACGAACTGGTCGCCGGAGACGACGCGGCCCTTGAGGACCTTAATGTCGGGGGCGACGGCGGCCGCGGCGGCGCACGCCGCCAGCAAGGGCCGGAACGGATCGCGCAAGATCAAGGCGTCGCCCGGGAGGTCGGGCGTTACCGTCAGCCGGCGCCGCGTCTGCCGCATCTTGAGGGAGAACGGCCTGGCCGGCGCATACGGCAGGAAGAGGTTCAAGGTGCACCCCGGGGCGGTCAACGAGGCCGACGTGTCGAACGTCGTCGCGCGCGGCTTCGGCGGCAGGGCGCCGTGCACCCATATATGCAGCGACTTGGCCTGCGTGCACGTCGGGGCGTCGTGGAACTACGTCTGCCTGCTCGTCGACCTCTGCAACGGGGAGATCGTCGGCCACTCCGAAGGACCGAGGAGGGACGCGCGAGCTCCGAGCCAAGCTCTTGGATTACGTGCACTGGTACAACAACTTCAGGATCCACTCGACGCTGGGCTACATGTCGCCGGTCGAGTTCAGGGAGGCGGGGCCGTCCCTCCCGGAATCGTCCAAATAAGTGTTGCCAATCCATAGCCAATCCAGCCATCATCTTCGCGAAGGCGGACGTCAGGAAAAGCTCGGCTTGAGCTCGGTCGGACGCGGTCTGTGGGGCATCATTCAGGCTCAGGGGGTCTCCTTGTCTTCTTCGGTCGCAACCTGAATGATAGGGACGGCCCCTTCTCTCTTTCCCCTTCGTTTTCGACGCGTCACCCTCTCGGCGGGCTTAAGGCCCGCGCTCGCGGGTGCAGGGGCTACGCCCAAACCCCAAAAACGTAACGCCGTGCTCGAAGCGTTTCCGGACGTCAGCGTAATCTCAAATCCCGTTCGTCAACTCATGGGCAAGCCACCTGAGACTACTCATTTCTCCTACTGGCAATGAAGACCTGCGACCTGCAGTTTTGCAAACTGCTTGAAAGCCACCTGCGTTGATTCACTTCCTATTGCAGCTGGCGGCTTGCACGCGAAAAGGCATTTAAGTTTCAAAACGGGCGTTTTCGGCGCTATCGAGCCTCCAAAGGCATCCCGCCGCGCCCTTTGGGACAAAAACAAAAACTCAAAGCCCTGAGTTCGAAAATAGTTTTTGGAGTTGTCCCGACTTTTGTCCCCGAAGCCGACGAAACGCGACAGGGTATCACCTGGCGGCACTCGATTCGAGACGGCACCGAAAACTGGATGCAACCGGAATGACGGGACGGCAGAACCGAAGCCATCGAGTGGGGATAGAAAAAGGCCCGGGTGCCGTGGCATCCGGGCCTTTGCTAGCAACTTGATGTTGCGGGCAGCTTAGAACTTGTGGCCGCACTTCTTGCAGACGCGCAGCTTGTTCTTGCCGTCCTTCTCGTGACCGACGCGGGTAACCTTACCGCACTCGGGGCAAACGAGATTGACGTTGGAGGCGTCGATGGGAGCCTCCTGCGAAACGATGCCGCCCTGCTGGTTGGCAGCGTTGGGCTTAACGGCCTTCTTGACGACCGAAACGCCCTCGACAACGACCTTGTTCTCGGCAGGGAGAGCACGCAGGACAACGCCCTGCTTGCCGCGATCCTTACCAGAGAGAACCTGGACCTTATCGCCCTTCTTGATATACATATATCTCCCCTAACTACAGGGTCTCGGGAGCGAGCGAGACGATCTTCATGTACTTCTTGTCACGAAGCTCGCGAGCGACGGGCCCGAAGATACGGGTGCCGACGGGCGAACCATCGTTGTTGATGACAACGCAGGCGTTCTCATCAAAGCGAATGTAGGAGCCATCCTTGCGGCGGATCTCCTTAACGGTGCGAACGACGACGCAACGGACAACGTCCTTCTTCTTGACATTGGCGCCAGGGGTAGCCTCCTGGACAGCACCGATGAACACATCGCCGATGCCTGCATAACGACGCTTGGAACCGCCAAGCACCTTGATGCAGCGAATCTTGCGAGCGCCGGAGTTGTCGGCGACGTTCAGCATGGTTTGCATCTGAATCATGGTAGATGTTCCTCCGAACTAAGAACCGAAGAGAGGTGCGCAGCCTTTATGCGGCCCGTGGTATGCAAGCCAGGCATACGCACATCTTCGGAAACGTACAAGTCGTAAGAGCGACTGCTTATTTAGCGCGCTCGACGACCTCGATGAGGCGCCAACGCTTCATCTTGGACATAGGACGGGTCTCCATAACGCGGACGGTGTCGCCCACGCCAGCCGTGCACTCCTCGTCGTGAGCGTGCAGCTTCTTGGAGCTGGTCATCATCTTGCCGTACTTGGGGTGACGCTTACGCTCGGTGATGGTGACAACAATGGTCTTGGCACCGGAGACGGAGGTAACGACACCCGTACGGACCTTACGCGAGTTACGCGAATCAGTCATGTTCTCTCCTTAGGTCCTACTCGGCGACAGCGGACTTCTCCGCTGCGATCTCGCGGGCGCGCTGCTCCGTGAGGACGCGAGCGATGTCCTTCTTCACGGTGTTGACGCGAGCGGTGTTGTCCAGCTGGCTGGTAGCCATCTGGAAACGAAGGTTAAAGAGCTCGGCGCGCATTTCCTTCAGCTTCTCAACGAGCTGAGCGTCCGAGAGCTCACGAATCTCTGCGGGCTTCATTAGTTCTCCTCCTTGGCGGCGGCGGCGTCCTCAGCAGCCCACTTGGCCTCGAGAGCGGCCTCCTCAGCCATCTCCTTCTCGATGCGCTGCTCAGCGTTCTTGGCAGCAACAATCTTGGTCTTGATGGGAAGCTTGTGCTGTGCAAGACGCAGAGCCTCGCGAGCGACCTCCTCGGGAACACCCTTGACCTCGAACATGATACGGCCGGGCTTGACGACGGCCACCCACTCCTCGGGGTTACCCTTACCAGAACCCATGCGAGTCTCGGCAGGCTTCTTGGTGATGGGCTTATCGGGGAAGATCGTGATGTAGACACGACCGCCACGCTTCATGTAGCGGGTCATGGCAATACGAGCAGCCTCGATCTGACGGTTGGTGATCCAATGGGCCTCGAGAGCCTGGATACCAAACTCGCCGAAATGCAGCTCGGTATTACCCTTGGCCTGGCCCTTCATGGAGCCACGCTGCACCTTGCGGTGAAGAATACGCTTAGGGGCAAGCACTACTGACCCCTCCTCTCGGAGTTACGACGACGAGGACGGGAAGAGCCCTCGAGTGCAGGGTTGGGAACAGGCTGGCCCGGGAGCTTCTCGCCCAGGTAGATCCAGACCTTCACGCCGCAGGCACCCATGGTGGTGCTGGCGACAGCCGTGCCGTAGTCGATCTTGGCACGGAGGGTGTGCAGAGGCACGCGACCCTCACGGTACCACTCACGACGGCCCATCTCGGCACCGCCGAGACGACCGGAGCACTGGATACGGATGCCCTTGGCGCCGGCCTTGCGGGCGGACTGGACAGCCTTGCGCATAGCGCGACGGAAGGCAACGCGGCCCTCGAGCTGCTCAGCGATGGACTGAGCAACGAGGTTGGCGTCGAGCTCGGGGCGCTTGATCTCGACAACGTCGACGGAGAGCTGGCCCTTGGAGACGCCAGCGACCTTCTCGAGCTCGGTGCGGAGGGTATCGATCTCGGCACCCTTCTTACCGATGACAACGCCGGGGCGAGCGGTGAGGATGATGACCTTCACCTTGTCGCCTGCGCGCTCGATCTCGACGCGGGAGACAGCTGCGCGGGAAAGACGCTTCTCGAGGTACTTGCGGATCTCGAGATCGTTACCGAGGGTCTTAGCGTAATCCTTCTCTGCGAACCAGCGGGAGCGCCAGTTCTCGGTGATGCCAAGACGGAAGCCGGTGGGGTAGACTTTCTGACCCATACAGCTTTACGCCTCCTTTCGAGGAGCAACGACGACGGTGATGTGGGAAGTACGCTTCAGAATGCGAGAAGCGGAACCCTTGGCGCGGGGACGGATGCGCTTAAGCGTCGGACCCTCGTCAACATAGGCAGCGGCGACAACCAGGTTGTCGGCACGCAGACCGTTGTTGTTCTCGGCGTTCGCAACGGCGGAACGGAGAACCTTCTCGACATCCACGGCGACGGCGCGGTCGCAGAAGTGGAGGATGTCGAAGGCCTGAGCGACAGGCTTGCGGCGGATCAGATCGACCACCAGGCGGGCCTTGCTGGGGGAAACACGCACGTACTTAGCGACGGCGCGAACCTCGGTGGCCTCAGTTTCAATAGACTTAGTTGCCATTTACGGTTAACCCCCTATTTGGCCTTGTGGCCACGGAACGTACGAGTCGGCGCGAACTCGCCGAGCTTGTGACCAACCATGGACTCGGTAACATACACGGGCACATGCTTGCGGCCGTCGTGGACGGCGATGGTGTGACCAACCATCTCGGGGAAGATAGTGGACGCGCGGGACCAGGTCTTCACGACGTCCTTCTTGCCAGCCTCGTTCATCGCGGTGATACGCGAGAGAAGGCGAGTCTCCACGAACGGGCCCTTTTTGAGACTTCTGCTCATAAGTGCTTTCTCCTAAAACTCGGTATCCGAAATTACTTCTTACGGCGACGAATGATGTGCTGGTTCGAGACCTTCTTCTTCTTGCGCGTACGAAGGCCCTTCGTCGGCTTACCCCAGGGGGTAACGGAGGGACGACCAGAGGTGTGGTTCTTGCCCTCGCCACCGCCGTGCGGGTGGTCGACAGGGTTCATGACGGTACCGCGGACGGTCGGGCGCACGTTCATGTGACGCTTGCGGCCGGCCTTGCCGATGACGATGTTGGCGTGATCGGCGTTGCCGACCTCACCGACGGTGGCGCGGCAGGTAACGAGGATGCGGCGCATCTCGGAGGAAGGCATACGGACGATAGCGTACTTGCCCTCCTTACCCATCAGCTGGCAGGAGTTACCGGCGGAACGGGCGATAGCGGCGCCCTTGCCCGGCTGGAACTCGACGGCGTGGATGAGCGTACCGACGGGGATGTCGGCGAGGGGCAGAGCGTTGCCCGGCTTGATGTCGGCGTCAGAACCGGACATGATGGTCTGACCGACCTCGAGGCCCTTGGGGGCCAGGATGTAGCGCTTCTCACCGTCAGCGTAGTGCAGCAGAGCGATGCGAGCGGAACGGTTCGGATCGTACTCGATCGTGGCAACCTTGGCGGGCACGCCGTCCTTGTTGCGCTTGAAGTCGATCACGCGGTAACGACGCTTCACGCCGCCGCCCTGGTGGCGGGTGGTGATGCGGCCGTTGTTGTTACGACCGGCCTTCTTGGGCAGGGGCTCGAGAAGAGACTTCTCGGGCTTGGTGCAGGTGATCTCGGAGAAGTCGGAGATCGTCTGCCAACGCCTACCAGCGGAGGTCGGCTTAAGGTGCTTTACAGCCATTACAATCCCTTTCAATAGGAATCCGTTAGCCATCGCAGACAGGGATTCGAGGTTCTGCCTCGGGTGCGATGACACCGGACGTATACACGGTTCCGGGCGTGTCCATTTTATACGCCCAAAACCTTGAGCTCTCGCCTCCCCCATTTGGGAGGCATGAGCTCACTCAACAGCAGCGAGTCTTAGGCCTGGTTGCCAAAGACCTCGATGGTGTCACCCTCGGCCAGCGTGACGATGGCCTTCTTCCAAGAACGGGTCTTGCCGGCGACATAGCGCACGCGCTTGGTCTTGGGCTTGACCGTCAGGGTGTTCACGCGAACGACCTTGACGCCGAAGATCTCCTCGACAGCGTCCTTGATCTGATACTTGTTAGCATCCTTGGCGACCTCGAACGTGTACTTGTTCAGCTCCATGCCGGAGAAGGAACGCTCGGACACGATCGGACGGATGATGATCTCGTGGGCGGTCATTTATGCAAGCACCTCCCCGAAGTGAGCGGCGATGTCGGCGGGCATCAGCACAGCGTTGTTGTTGACGAGATCGTAGGTGTTGGCCTCGTCGGCAGTGATGATGAACGTCTTGGGAATGTTGCGGAACGACAGGTAGGCGTTAACGTCCTCATCGCGAACGATGATGGTCAGACGCTTGCCCTCAAGGCCGAGAGCCTTGAGCATGGCGACGGCAGCCTTGGTGGAAGGCTTCTCGAAGCCGTAGTCGTCGACGAGCACGAGCTCGCCATCGGCCAGCTTGGCGGACAGCGCGGAGCGCATAGCCAGCTTGACCTCCTTGTTGTTCATACGCTTAGCGTAAGAACGGGGCTTGGGGGCGAAGACGACGCCACCGTGACGCCACTGGGCAGCACGGATGGAACCCTGGCGGGCACGGCCGGTGCCCTTCTGACGCCAAGGCTTCTTGCCGCCACCGGAAACCTCAGAGCGACCCTTAGCAGACTGGGTGCCCTGACGCCAAGAGGCCATCTGGCACTTGACGATGTGGTGCATAACGTGGATGTTCGGCTCGATGCCGTACACCTCAGCGGCGAGCTCGGCCTCGGCGACCTTCTTGCCCTCGCTGTTCTTTACTTCAAACTTTGCCATTTAAGTGTTCTCCTTGGTATGACGCTGGGCTAAATGGGCTGGGCCCTTAGGCCATACGGATGGCGACGAGACCATTCTTGGCACCCGGGACAGCGCCCTTGACCAAGATGAGGTTCTGCTCGGCATCGATGCGGACAACGGAAAGGTTCTTGACGGTAACGCGCTCGTTACCCATGTGACCGGCCATCTTGACGCCCTTGAGGACGCGCGCAGGATAGGCGCACTGACCGATAGAACCGGGGTGACGCTGGAAGTGAGAACCATGCGTCATAGGACCGCGGCGCTGACCCCAGCGCTTGATGCGACCCTGGAAGCCCTTACCCTTGGAGGTACCGATGACGTCGACCTTCTCGACATCAGCGAAATCAGCGACGGTGACGACCTCGCCGACCTTGTGCTCCTCGCCGTTCTCGACGCGGACCTCACGAAGGAAGCGGACAGGCTCGACGCCAGCCTTGGCGAAGTGACCAGCCATGGGCTTGTTCACGTTCTTGGCCTTGATGTCGCCGAAACCGATCTGGACGGCGTCATAGCCGTCGGTTGCCTGAGTTTTAACCTGCGAGACAGCGCAGGGGCCAGCCTGGATGACCGTGACGGGAACGACGTTATCGTCCTCGTCCCAAACCTGGGTCATGCCAATCTTGCGGCCGAGAATCATGCTGATCAAGATATGATCCCAACTCTCGCGTGGTCTTGGGACAATGCGTACACCACCGAGCGTACGCCCCTAGAGGACCACTACTTACACGACGTGCTCCCCAGTCTTGTATTGCGCCCGGACTACCTGACAACCCTATTAAGCAGGCATTTTGTCCAGCCAGAATACTCCCCTGGTTTCACACAGCTGTTTAGTATACACGGCTGCGGGCGTATCCATCGAGATTCATATTTCACTCACATTGTTTACGCAGGTAAAGTGCGTGGCACGTTCCCAGTGTGCGGCGGAGGGGGCGGGCCTGAGACATATTAAGGTTGCTGCTCTACAGTCCTGCTCACGACGGAGAGCACATTAAGTGCTCTCCTGTTCGTGCGGAACTCGCGACAACCTTAATATGTCTCAGGCCCGCCCCCTCCGCCGCACACTGGGAACGCCACGTTGATGTCTGCTTAACTCTGCTCGCTCAGCTAATTACTTTGTTGGGGATCCACTATTTGCTGGAGGGTGAACTTGCGTTGCATTGACTCGCCTTCTGCTTGTGGCTTTGCCTCATCAAAATCGAAGATCATGATGGCGCAGTTGGGGAGTTTTGTTGGGAGCCCGAAGCCCTCTGGGGCTGCAGCCTTTATGAATTGGCGGCTGGCGCTGCCGTGGCTTACTGCTAGGAGGGTTTCGATGCCCTCGGCGCCCATGATATTGGTGAGGGTGTCTACCATGCGCTCTTGCAGTGCCTGGCTTCCTTCTCCTCCGAATGGGATTAAGTCCTCGCCTGGATCCCAGACGTCGGTGGGCAGGGCGTCGTGGGGGCCTTCTTCGAAGGTGCCGTAGCTGCGCTCGATGATGCCTTCGCAGGGCTCGACTGCTGT
Source organism: Collinsella sp. (assembly GCA_019414365.1). Lineage (GTDB taxonomy): Bacteria > Actinomycetota > Coriobacteriia > Coriobacteriales > Coriobacteriaceae > Collinsella. The sequence continues at coordinate 16,739 of DXMC01000002.1, read as the reverse complement.
GTCCGGGCCGAGGAGCTCGCATGCGACGAGCTGAGCCGTGTCCATGGCTCGGCCTAAGGGCGAAGAGACCACTTTGTCGGGAACGACGCCGTGGTCCTTGAGCCATGCGGCCGCCATTCCCGCTTGTTTGCGGCCCAGGTCGGTCAACGGAGAATCGCAGCGGCCCTGGACGAGCTTTTTAACGTTGAATTCTGTCTGACCGTGGCGGAGTAGATATAGACGCTTCATGCTCTCCCCTTCTGTATAACTTGCTTTGCTGGCACAGCCCTACTCGTGGGTATGGCCGACATAGTCTTCGTCGATCGTGATCTTGGCAATCGACTTGGGATATTCGAATTCGACCCGTTTCGCCAGCGCGCGCTTCAGGTCCTCGGCGCTCATCGCCAAATCCGAGGGACGTACGCAGTCAAAGATCACGTTGGTATGCGTGGGGCCCGGAACACAGCGTAGGTCGTGGATCGAGAGGCGGCTATCAATCTCTTGAGCCATAGCGTTGATGCGCAGACGCATGCTCGCCACCTTTGGATCGTCGGTCACGATGGGATCGTAATGGAGCGTGACGATCATGCCGTCTTCGACCCTAAACGGCTGCTCGATGTTATCGAGCGTGTCGTGACTTTCCAGCGGGCTGGCCTCGGCTGCCATCTCGGCGTGAGCGCTTGCGAACTTCCTGCCCGGGCCGTAGTCGTGAACCATCAAATCGTGAACGCCCAAAACGCCGGGGTAGCTCATGATCTTGTCTCGAATGTGCTTGACCAGCTTTGGATCGGGTGCCTGACCCAAAAGCGGGCTCACCGTATCCTGGATGAGCTCAAAGCCGCTCCAGCCGATATAGGCGCCAACGGCAAGGCCGACCCATGCGTCAAGATTGATGTGCGTCACCTGCGAAACAATTGCGCACGCCAGCACGGCACCCGTAGCTAGGACATCGTTCTTTGAGTCCTGAGCGGTCGCATGCAGCGTCTCGGACTCAATGCGATCGCCGAGCTTTTGGTTGAGGGCCGCCATCCAGAGCTTAACAATCATCGAAAGCACCAAGACTGCCACCAGGGCAAGCGAGAACTCGACAGGTTCGGGGTGGATGATGCGCTCAACCGAGGACTTCACCAGCTCAACGCCAATCAGCAGCACGAGCGCCGCCACGACCAGACCCGAGAGATACTCGTAGCGGCCATGTCCGTAAGGATGCTCGGGGTCGGCCGGCTTGCCCGCCAGCTTAAAGCCAAGCACGCTCACGATGTTCGAGCTGGCATCGGACAGGTTGTTCATGGCGTCCGCCACAATCGCAACCGATCCCGACAGCACGCCAATTGCACCCTTCGCAGCGCAAAGCGCAACATTGGCGAGAATACACACTATGCCCGTCAACGTTCCCACGCGCGCACGGTCGCCCTGCGCACGACGAACAATCCACTCGACCATCCTCATCAGTCCCCACGGTACTACCTATATATCTATTGCTCAAACGGATTGTAGTGTAGCCACTTTGTCCTCCAGATACAAAAAGGCCGCAGCCCACACGGGCCGCAGCCTTGGAATATGACAAAGGAATCGTCCTTTTGTCGCACAGATTTATGCGCTTGCTTCAGCAGCGCTCGCCACTGTTTCGAGCGAATCAGCTGCGTCTTCTGCCGCCTGCATCTTTGTCGGCACCACGCCAAAACAGCAGCTCAGCGCCGCAGACACCGCAAATGCTGCGCCGCCGGCAGCGCAGCACCACAGCAGATTCGAGATGCCGCCCGTGGCAAAGCCAATGACCATAAGAACATTCGTCATACCGATGGTATAAGCCGTAACGTGGCCTACGGCCGCAACAAGGCCTCCGACGGCGCCGCCAACGGCCATGCACGTCAGACACCTGCCATATTTAAAGCCGCATCCGTACAGCGCTGGCTCGCTTACGCCGCCAAGAATACCCGAGATTGAATAGCCCAGCATGAGCGCCTTCTCGTCCTTATCCGCAACGCGGAGCGACGCGCCAAAGGGCATACCCCAAACGGCGAACGTTGCCATCGTCGCGGCGATCAGGATGCACGAATCCGTTCCCACACTCATAAACTGCGCATAGGCGAGCGATAGGACAACGTTGCTGACACCCGCGATCTTAAGAAACTCCCAGCCCGCGGCAAGCCCCATGAGCGTGAGCAGCGACACGATGCCACCGGAATTGCCAAGCATAAACATAAGCTGTCCCAACAGCATGCCCAGATAGCTGCCTGCCGGCGCCGTAACACACAGCGACACCGGAACCATGACAAGCATGGTTGCAAACGGTACAAAAGAAAACGCCACAGCCTGAGGGATAGTGCGCTTAAAGAAACGCTCCACCTGCCATAGCACGGGCACCGAGATGAGAACCGGAATAACAGTCGTCGTGTAATCGTTGACCGGCGCGGGAAGTAGACCATACACGAAAGTCATCGATGCCCCCGTCGTCGATGCGGCATCAACGAGCTTAAGCAGATCGGGCACAATCAATACGCCGCCCAGCATCATGCCCAGCTGCTCCGAGCAACCGAGCTGGCGGGCAGCGGCCCAACCAAGATAGATGGGCAAAAAGTAATAGCCAGCGTTATACAGCCAGCTGTAAAACAGGCGATAGATTTCGGAATCGGCAGGCCATAGACCAAGCATGCCTTCGCCCATAATGACGGCAACGGTGCGGAACAGCGCCGCGCAGACAATAAACGGCAACGCCGACATCATGCTTTTGGACAGATAGTCCACCACGGCCATGGCGTTTGATGAAACCGTCGTTGTAAACGAGGTGTTAGAAACTTGTGACATGGAACGCCTTTCCCAATGTGACATGCGGACTGTCCCTTTGTCACATCGTGCGGTACTGACCGATTGCGCGGTACTTTTCGTAGCGGAGGTTTGTGAGGGTCGCGTCGTCGAGCTGCCCAAGCGTATCGAAGGCATCAAATGCCGAGGACATGACGACACCGGCGATCTCCTCATGCGACAGGCCCCTATCGTCAACAATGCCGTCGATGATGCCGAGCGCCAACAGATCGGGGGCCGTGAGCTTAAGCGCCTCAGCGGCCTCATTCGCGCGCTCGGTATCCTTCCACAGGATCGACGCACAGGCCTCGGGGCTCACGACCGAATAGGCCGAGCTCGAGAGCATCAGGATGCGGTCGGCCACGGACAGCGCCAGCGCGCCACCAGAGCCGCCCTCGCCTGTCACCACCGAGACAATCGGCGTCTTAAGGCCGCTCATCTCCATGAGATTCCGGGCAATCGCCTCGCCCTGGCCGCGCTCCTCGGCACCGATGCCGCAAAACGCGCCCGAAGTATCAACCAGGCACAGAACCGGCCGACCAAATTTCTCGGCTTGGTGCATCAGGCGACGTGCCTTGCGGTAGCCCTCGGGATGTGCCATACCAAAGTTGCGACGCATGCGCTCTTTTGTCGTGGTACCGCGCTCGATGGCGATAACCGTCACGGGTCGCCCGTCTTTCCAGCCGATGCCGCCCACCACGGCAGCATCGTCGCCAAAGTAGCGGTCGCCGTGCAGCTCTACGAATCCGTCGAGACCCAACGAGATCATCTCGCCTGCCGTGGCGCGGTTCGCCGAGCGAGTCTGTTTGACGATTTCGAGCGCGCTTTTTGGTGCGGCCGAGCGCTTAAACAAGTGTCCCAGCTTTTTGTCGCGACGACCCGTATGCACGATCTCATGCGGTGCCCCCAGGCCGGGCGCGTGCCCTTCGTGCAGCGCCAGCAGCTCGCCTACCGTGAGCGCAATCTCACCACGCGGAACAACGGCATCGCAAAAGCCGTGCTCCAGCAAAAACTCGGAACGCTGGAATCCCTTGGGCAGACGCTTGTGCATGTTCTGCTCGATCACGCGCGGGCCGGCAAATGCCGTCAGGGCATCGGGCTCGGCCAGGATAATGTCGCCCTCCATGGCAAAGCTCGCGGTCACGCCTCCGGTCGTGGGATCGGTGAGCACCGTGATATACAGGCCGCCCGCCTCGCTGTGGCGCCTAACCGCCGCAGAAATCTTGGCCATCTGCATGAGCGAGGTCACGCCCTCCTGCATGCGGGCGCCGCCCGATACGGTAAAGCCAACGACCGGCAGCCCCAACTCGGCCGCGCGCTCAAAGACACGACAGATCTTCTCGCCCACCACGGAGCCCATTGAGCCCATCATAAAGTTGGCATCCATAAAGAAGAGCGCCGTATCGCAGCCGCAGATTTTGCCCCTGCCGCACACAACGGCATCGCGCTCGCCCGAACGCTCGCTCACGCTCTTAAGCTTGTCGGCATAACCGGGAAACGAGAGGAAGTCCTTCGACGCCAGATTGGCATCCCATTCCTCAAAGGTACCCGCGTCGACCGTCATGCGCATGCGCGCGCGACCGCTCACGCGAAAGTGTTTGCCGCAACGAGGGCAGACCTCGAGGTTGTCGTGCAGGCGCGCCTCATCGATCACACGGCGGCACTCCGGGCATTTGACAAACACGTGGCGCGCGGGGAACTCGGCGCACGACTCGGTTATCGGCCCCTCAAGGACATTGACCGTCTTCGCTTTTCTATTCATCAGCATAGAGATGCCCCATCAGATCGGTGTGATACATGCCCGACAAAAACTCGTCGTTTGCCAGCACGTCGAGCTGAAGCTCGCTATTTTCGCTCACGCCCTCAATCACGAGCTCGCCCAGGGCCGAGCGCATCTTGCGAATGGCACCGTCACGCGTGGGCGCGCACACGATGAGCTTGCCGAGCATGGAGTCGTAGTACGGCGGAACTGTCGCACCGGTGAACATGGCCGAATCCCAGCGCACGCGCGGACCACCCGGTACACGCAACGCGGTGACCGTTCCGCATGACGGCAGAAAGTCCGGCGTTTCGGCATTGATGCGGCACTCCATGGCGTGGTTGCGGACCGGCATGTCCTCCTGCTCAAAGGGCAAAGGCTGGCCGGCCGCCACGCGCAGCTGCCACTTGACCAAGTCGGTATCGGTCACAAACTCCGTAACCGGATGCTCCACCTGCAAGCGCGTGTTCATTTCCATAAAGTAGAAATTGCCGTCGTCCGAATACAGGAACTCGATGGTACCGGCTCCTTCGTAGCCGACGGCACGAGCCAGGTCACGCGCCGCCTTGTGCATGCGAGCACGAATGTCGTCGTGTCCGTCGAGGCACGGCGCGGGGCTCTCCTCGATCAGCTTTTGGTTGCGACGCTGCACCGAGCACTCGCGCTCGCCGAGCGAAAACACATGGCCCTGCTTATCGGCCATAATCTGCACCTCAACGTGGTGGGCCGGCGCTACGAACTTCTCCATGTAGCACTCGCCGTCGCCAAAAACGGCCTCGCCCTCGGCACGCGCCTCGATGAACGCCTTTGCCGCGTCTTCCACGCACTCGACCTTGCGAATGCCGCGACCGCCGCCACCTGCACGCGCCTTGATGAGCACGGGGCAGCCAATGCGCTCGGCCTCGGCCGTCGCCTCCTCGGGACTTTTGAGCAAATCGCAGCCCGGCACGATGGGTACGCCCGCCGCGGCAGCCGTTCGGCGTGCGGCATCCTTGTCGCCCATGCTGTCGATGACCTCGGCCGAGGGACCGACAAACGCTAGACCATACTTGTCGCAGTCGCGCACGAAGCTCGCCTTCTCGGAAAAGAAACCGTAGCCAGGATGGATCGCCTTTGCCCCCGACTTCACGGCACAGGTGAGCACGGCATCGTCGTTGAGGTAGCTCTCGGCAAGACGCGGGCCGCCGATGCAATACGCCTCGTCGGCAAGCTGCACGTGCAGCGCGTCCGCATCGGCCGTGGAATAAACGGCGACGGTCTTGATGCCCATATCGCGGCACGCGCGGATAACACGGACCGCGACTTCGCCGCGGTTGGCGATGAGCACTTTGTCGAACATGAAGCCTTCCTTAACTTTCGTGCATGAGTGCAAAAGACATATCGGCGCGGCAGCAAACCTCACCGTTGACGCTCGCAGTACCCGTCGCAAAGCGGAACGGCCCGCGCGCACGCGTGATGGAGCACACCAGATCCACCGTGTCGCCCGGGCGCACCGGACGCTTAAAGCGAACCTTGTCCAGACTCGTGTAGAACGGCGTCGCGCCGCGCGCCTCCTCATCGCCCATCAGCAGCACGCAGCAGTTCTGGGCGAGCATCTCGCACTGAATCACGCCGGGGACGACCGGGTTTCCCGGAAAATGCCCCTGCAAAAAGTACTCGTCGCCCGTAATCGTGATCTTGCCGTGGGCCTCGTCGCCCACCAGCTCGGCTTCGTCGAGCAAAAGCATCGGATCGCGATGCGGCAATAGCTTCTTGAGCTCTTCTTTGTTCATGGATATCACCTATCCGATCCTCATGAGGCAGCTGCCAAACTCCACGAGGTCGCCGTCGGCCACGCAGATCTCGAGCACCTCGCCGTCTGCCTCTGCCGTCACCTCGTTGAGAACCTTCATGGCCTCGATGATGCAGAGGGTCTCGCCGGCCTTGACCTTGGAGCCCACGTGCACAAACGGCTCGTCGCCCGGCGCCGGGGCAGCATAGAACACGCCGACCATGGGAGCAGTCACCTCGGCGCCCTTGGGCTCCGGTGCGGCGGCGGGCGCCTGCGCGGCGGGCTCCGGTGCGGCAGGCGCGACTGCGGGAGCCGCAACCGGAGCGGCCATGGCGCTCGGCATAGGCATGGGCACGGCAACCGGCTGTGCGGCGCTCGCGCGCTCAAGTTCGACCGCGGTGCCATCGGGCTCCTCAACCCGCACGCGCGTGAGGCCGCGGTCCTCCATAACATCGGCTATCTCGGCAAGTCTTTTGGAATCCATGCTCTAGCTCCTCGTATATCTACGCAGCGCGATGGCGGCGTTGTGCCCGCCAAAGCCTAGGTTGGTCGAAAGCGCCCAGGTAAGGTCGGCGCGAACCGCGCGATTGGGCGTGTAGTCAAGATCGCAGGCGGGATCGGGCGTGTGGTAGTTAATGGTCGGGGGTACCACGCCCTGCTCGAGCGCCATGGCGCAGGCCATGACCTCAATGGCACCCGTGGCGCCGATCATGTGACCGGTCATCGACTTGGTCGACGAGACGTGCGCGGCGCGTGCCGCGTCCTCGCCGAGCGCACGCTTAATGCCCGCCGTCTCGGACGAATCGTTGAGCTTGGTCGAGGTGCCGTGAGCGTTGATGTAGAGGCCCTCGGAAGGCTTAACGTCGCCCTCGGCCACCGCCAGCGATATCGCACGGGCAATGCCGGCAGCCTCGGGATCGGGGCTCGTGATGTGATAGGCATCATCGGTGTTGCCGTAGCCCACGACCTCGGCGTAAATGTGCGCACCGCGCGCCTGCGCATGTTCCATGCTCTCGAGCACGAGCACGCAGGCGCCCTCGCCCATCACAAAGCCGTCGCGGTCTGCATCGAACGGACGGCAGGCCGTCGCGGGATCGGGGTTGGTGGTCAATGCGCGGCAGGACGTAAAGCCCGCAACGGCATCGGGGATAATTGCGGCTTCGGCGCCGCCCGCGAGGATCGCGTCGGCATAGCCGTGCTTGATGGCGCGGAACGCCTCACCCACCGCATGGGCAGAAGTCGCGCAAGCGGTCACCACGGGTAGGGTCGGGCCCTTTGCCTTGTGGCGAATCGCGATGTTGCCCGAAGCCATGTTGGGGATCATCATCGCAATCATATAGGGTGATGCACGGCGAGGCCCTCGATCGGCAATCGTGTGGACGTTGTCGACGAGTGTCTGCATGCCGCCCACGCCTGAACCCACGTAGACGCCCAGGCGCTCGCGATCGATGGCATCTTCGACATCAAGGCCCGCATCGTGCATGGCCTCGTCCGACGCCGCCAGTGCAAACTGAACGCAGGGGTCGAGGTGCTTGGCATCGTGCTTACCAAAGTACTCGTTGCCGTCAAAGCCCTTGACCTCGGCCGCCACCTTGACGGCAAACGCATCGGTATCGAAGTGCGTGATCGAGCCGATGCCGCACGTGCCGGCACACATTGCCGCCCAGGTGGCAAGCGCGGTGTTGCCGAGCGGCGATACGGCACCTATGCCGGTGATTGCAACTCTCTGTTCCATCATGGTCTCCTCATCTCAGCCGTTCTTCGGCCCTGGTTTCTACATCGCCATTCCGCCGTCGACGCGTACAACCTCGCCCGTAATGTAGGCAGCCGCATCGCTCGCCAAAAAGCGCACCACGCCAGCCACTTCCTCGGGGCGCGCCATGCGCTTTAGGGGAATCTGCTCCTCGGTTGCCGCGCGAACCTTCTCCGAGAGCTTTGACGTCATATCCGTCTCGACAAACCCCGGGGCGACCGCGTTCACTCGTACGCCGCGGGGCGCAAGCTCGCGCGCTACCGCCTTGGTCAGGCCAATCACGCCCGCCTTGGAGGCAGCGTAATTAGCCTGTCCGGCGTTGCCCATCAGGCCCACAACCGAGCTCATGTTGACGACGCAACCGCCGCGCTGGCGCATAAAGGTCTTGGTGATCGCGCGCGTCATATTGAATGTTCCCTTGAGATTGACATCGAGCACGCGATCGAAGGCGTCATCGCTCATGCGCATGAGCAAGCCATCGCGCGTGATGCCGGCGTTGTTGACGAGCGCCCAAATGGAGCCAAAGTCGTTGAGGACCGCTTCCACGCACGCGTTGACGGCAGCGGGATCGGCCACGTCGCATTGATATGCGCGCACCGTGGCGCCAGACGCCTCGCAGGCTTCGCACGTCTCGCGCGCCGCATCGACGCTGCCGGCATAGACGACGGCGATATCGTAGCCATCCTCCGCCAGACCGATAGCGCAGGCGCGGCCGATACCCCGCGAGCCGCCCGTGACCAGTGCCACGCGACGTGAGTCGTTGCGCTCGAGCGCGCCATTGTTCAAGTTGCCCATGTCATTCCTTTCGGGTTACAGCCCTGTGGACTATGCGAGCTCGTCGGCAATAGCTGCGACCTGCTCGGCCGTCTCGCACGAATACACGCGAACGTCGCTCAGCGTACGCTTGGCCAGGCCCGACAGCGTTTTGCCAGGACCGACCTCAATAAACGTGTCGATGCCCTGATCCTGCAGAGTATGCAGCGTGTCGGCCCAGCGAACGGCATGACTCACCTGGTTGGCCAAGACATCCGATGCCGCTCGCGGGTCCGCCGGATAGGGCGCCGCCGTCATGTTTGCCATGACCGGAATCAGCAGCGGAGACGGCGCGTGGCCGGCTTGGATATACGTCGCCAGCCCCTCAGTCGCCTCGGCCATATAGGGGCTATGAAATGCGCCCGACACCGCGACTTTCATAGCGCGGCCGCCAGCCTCTTTTACCAGGGCGTCGAGCTCCTGCAGCGCCTCGGGCGGTCCGGCAACAACCGTCTGCTGCGGACTGTTGTAGTTGACCGGCCAGCAGTCCTCGCCGGCCTGTTTTGCCAGGTTCTCGACTTGCGCCGCATCGAGCTTGATGACGGCGCGCATGCCGCCCGGATGGCGCTCGGCAGCCGCGGCCATCAGCGCCGCGCGCTCGCACACGAGCTCAAAGCCCGCTCGCGTATCGAACGCCCCCGCAAAGGTGAGCGCGGCGACCTCGCCAAGCGAAAAACCCGCACAGGCGGCAGGTACCACGCCGCGCTCACGCAGGGCGGCAGCCGCTGCCAGATCGTGAACGAACACGCACGGCTGCGTGTTCTCGGTCTGCGAGAGCTCCTCCTTGGAGGCGCTTCGGCACTGCTCACTGGTCCCCGGGCGCACCTCGTCGGCAATGGCGAACACCTCGGCGGCCGCCGGCGATGCCTCGATCAGGTCGACGCCCATCGCGGGGTGCTGGGCGCCCTGGCCGGCAAACAGAAACGCTACGCCACCCATGCGCACGCACCCTTCAGGACGTGCTCGGCGCCATCGACCAGGTCGTCGACGATTTCACGTGCGCTTTGGCGCTCGTTGACCATGCCGGCAATCTGTCCACACAAAAACGAGCCCTCTTCGTAATTGCCGTCCTTGGCGGCCTTGCGAAGGGCGCCCGTGCCCATGGCCCCGAGCTCCTCGACGCTTACGCCCGCCGCCTCGCTCTTGGCGTAGGCGTTGGTGAAGGGGCTCTTGAGGGCACGCACCGGGTGTCCCGTCGAGCGGCCGGTCGCACGCGTCGAGGTGTCGTTGGCCTTCAGGACCATCTCCTTGTACTGCTCCGATACGGTGCACTCATCTGCGATCAGAAAGCGCGTACCCACCTGCACGCCGGCGGCGCCCAGCATAAAGGCGGCCGCCACGCCGCGGCCATCAGCGATACCGCCAGCCGCAACCACGGGAATATCGACCGCATCGACAACCTGCGGCACCAGTGCCATCGTCGAGGTCTCGCCAATATGGCCGCCTGATTCGGTACCCTCGGCAACCACGGCAGTGGCTCCACGACGCGCCACGAGGCGCGCCAGCGCCACCGAGGCAACGACCGGGATGACCTTGATGCCCGCCTCGTTCCACGCCTTCATGTACTTGGTGGGATTGCCGGCACCCGTCACGACGACCGGCACCCGCTCGTCAATCACGACCCGCGCGACCTCGTCGGCAAACGGGCTCATGAGCATGACGTTGACGCCAAAGGGCTTATCCGTCCTGGCGCGCAGCTCGTGAATCTGGTCGCGCAGCCAGTTGGCGTCGGCGTTCATGGCCGCGATAATCCCTAAGCCGCCCGCCTCGGACACTGCGGACGCCAGCGAGGCGTCGGCGATCCAGGCCATACCGCCCTGGAACACGGGCTTTTCGATGCCGAGCAGATCGCAGAGAGGAGTCTTGAGCATCTCTACTTCTCCAATGCCGCCTCGACCGTATCGGCGAACTCGCCGACCGTCTTGGGGTTCTCCTCGGTATCGAGCTGGATGCCAAACTCGTCCTCGACGGCGACGAGGATCTCGACGGTGCCCAGGCTGTCGAGACCAATCTCCTCGAGCGTGGACTCGGGCTTCATCTCGACGTCGTCAAGACCGGCGGTCTCGCGGATAACATCGCAAACGCGCTCGAAGGTCTTCTGATCTGCCATGGTAGTTCTCCTTTGTTTGTGCCCTAGGGGCGTTTTTATTTCCTATGTGCGACTACTTCCAACGAAGTAGATAGCCACCTATATCCAGACCGGCGCCAAATCCAACGAGGGTGATGGTGTCGCCCGTGTGAAGTGCACCGGCGTTTGCCAGCCGGTCGAGGGCAAGCGGAATGCATGCGCTCGAAATGTTGCCGGTCTCGCGCAGCGTTCGAACCACGCGCTTGTCTGGCACACCGAGGCGCTTGACCGCCTGACTCAGGATTCGTTCGTTAGCCTGATGGAATACAAAATGGTTGATGTCCTCGACCGAAATGCCCGCATCGCTCGCAAGCTTATGGACCGTGTCGCAAATCGCGTTGACGCCGAACTTGAACACGCGGCGGCCATTCATGGACAGCACGCTCTCGCTATCTGCGGAGGCCTTAAACGGCGAGGTGCCGACCAGACCGGGAACGCACAACGTCTCGACGTCGGGCGCCGTCGAAAGCTCAACGGCAAGGGGGCTGTCTCCCCCAGCCTCAATCACTGCGGCGCCTGCCCCATCGCCAAAGAGCACACAGGTGGCGCGGTCGGTCCAGTCGAGCGCGCGCGTCATCTGCTCGGCGGCAACGACAAGCACATGCTTGGCTCGTCCTCGGGCGATATAGCCCTCGGCAACATCGAGCGCAAATACGAAGCCGGCGCAGGCAGCCGAGACATCGAAGGCAGGGCACGTCGCGCCCAGTCGCTCAGCAACGGCACACGCCTCGGCGGGAACAAGGTGGTCACCCGTCGTCGTCGAGCAGACGATCAGATCCAACTGGCTCGCGTCGATTCCGGACACCTGAAGTGCCCGCTCGCTCGCCGCTACGGCAAGGTCGTCAAGTGACTCGGTGGTGCAGACGTGGCGGCTCTTGATACCTGTGCGGGTAAAAATCCACTCATCCGAGGTATCGAGGAACTCGGACAGCTCGTCATTGGAAACACTGCGCTTAGGAAGCGCCGAGCCTGTTCCAAGAATCGTGAAACCCATCACTAACCTCCTTTGAGTTGTTGACGTGTTTACATCGACCATGAGAGGATAGCGCATTTCAGTCGTTGTTAACGTGTTAACATTAAATTGTCCAAATGCGACAAAGGCTTCACATTGTGTCTCTCTCGACACCATTGCGTTATTCACTTATTCATTAAGGAGGTAGCAGCCGTTATGGATGCCAAATTAACGATAGTCGACGTAACCGGATCGACCAACGATGACCTGCTCGAAGCAGGAAAACAGGGAGCGCCGCACGGCACAGGACTTGCCGCCCGGGCTCAGACAGCAGGACGCGGCCGGCGCGGCCACAAGTGGGATTCAACCGCCGGCAACCTATTGCTTTCGATTGTCCTGCGTCCATGCGTTAATCCTGCGAAGTACTCTGGTCTTGCTGCCGTCAGCGGCCTAGCGGTGCTCGAGGCGCTCGAAAAACAGGGTCTTGCAAACGAGATTGGCCTCAAATGGCCCAACGACCTGGTCGCGCGTGGACGCAAACTCGGCGGCATTCTGGTCGAGGCCGCACGCGATAACGAAGGCAAACCTTTCGCCGTCTGTGGCATTGGTGTCAATGTGAACTATGCGCCCCAAGAGGTGCCCGATGGCGGCCTGCCGGCAATCGGTCTCTCGGACCTTAACGAGAACGTTCCAGCTGTCGACATGCTCCTCGATGAGGTCTATCACGCAGTTATAGACGCTATAGATGCCTGGGCAGAACGCCTCAACGCCATGGAAGAAAACACCGGACCGCTCGCGCCCGTCCACGGCGAATATGTCGCTCACCTCAATTGGATTGGAAAGCACGTTATCGCCCGCTCCCCTGCCGGTGACGAGCTGGCGCGAGGCATCTTTAAAACGGTCGATGGCTTTGGTCGTGCGTGCATCGAAACAGAAGACGGCTTGCGATCCTTCCATTTTGAGGAAGCGTCATTGCGCCCCTTGAGTGAGTAGGTCGCCACAGCCAGCCGCTCGGCAGCCTTACCCGGCGATCCAAACCCATCATGCAAAACAAAAGGGCCCCGCTACCGTAACGGCAGCGGGGCCCTTTAAGCTATGAGCGATATCGCTTAGAGCTTGATGTCGATGTCGACGCCAGCGGGGAGGTCGAGACGCATAAGCGAATCAACGGTGCCCGAGGTGGGGTCGAGGATGTCGATGAGGCGCTTGTGGGTGCGCATCTCGAACTGCTCACGGGAGTCCTTGTTCACGTGCGGCGAGCGGATAACCGTGTACAGGTTGCGCTCGGTGGGCAGGGGGACAGGACCGGAAACGCGAGCGCCGGTCTTCTGAGCGGTCTCGACGATGAGCTTCGCGGACTGATCGACGACCTCGTGATCATAGCCCTTGAGGCGAATGCGGATCTTCTGGGTAGCCAACTTAAACCTCCAAAGAGTGCGAGAGATGTTCTCGCAGGATTACGTAACAGGGAGCTCGAACTTAGGCGTTCTTGCTCATGACCTCGTCCACGATGGACTTGGGCGCGGGCTCATAAGAGTCGAACTGCATCGTGTAGGATGCACGGCCCTGGGTCTGGGAGCGAAGGTCGGTAGCGTAACCGAACATCTCGCCCAGCGGCACCTTGGCACGGATGAGCTTGCTGTTCTTGCGATCCTCCATGCCCTCGATCTTGCCGCGGCGACCGGAGAGGTTGCCCATAACGTCGCCCATGTACTGCTCGGGGGTCTCGACCTCGACAGCCATGATCGGCTCGAGCAGCTGCGGATCGGACTTCTTGAGGGCGTCCTTGATAGCCATGGAACCGGCGATCTTGAAGGCGGCCTCGGAGGAGTCGACCTCGTGGTAAGAACCGTCGAACAGGGTGACCTTAACGTCGAGGACCGGGAAGCCGGCGATAACACCGGTGTTCAGGGCCTCCTGGATGCCCTTGTCGATGGACGGGATGTACTCCTTGGGCACGACGCCGCCGACGATAGCGTTGACGAACTCGTAGCCGAAGCCCTCCTCCATCTTCTCGAGCTTGATGACGGCGTGGCCGTACTGACCGCGACCGCCGGACTGACGGACGAACTTGCCCTCAGCCTTCTCGACGTCGTGACCAGCGGTCTCGCGGTAGGCAACCTGGGGCTTACCGACGTTAGCGTCAACCTTGAACTCGCGGAGCAGACGGTCGACGATGATCTCGAGGTGCAGCTCGCCCATGCCGGCGATGATGGTCTGGCCGGTCTCGTGGTTGGTGGACACCTGGAAGGTCGGGTCCTCCTCGGCGAGCTTGGTCAGAGCCAGGGACATCTTGTCCTGCTCGGCCTTGGTCTTGGGCTCGATGGCAACGTCAATAACGGGCTTAGCGAACTCGATCTTCTCGAGGACGATCTCCTTGCCCTCGGCGCACAGGGTGTCACCGGTGGTGGAGTTCTTGAAGCCGACGCAAGCGACGATGTCGCCGGCGGCAGCGTCGTCACGGTCGATACGCTCGGCGGCGTTCATCTCGAGGATGCGGCCGAGGCGCTCGCGCTGACCGTTGGAAGCGTTGACAACGTAGGAGCCGGACTCGGCGCGGCCGGAGTAGACGCGGACGTAGGTGAGCTTACCGACGAACGGGTCGGTCATGATCTTGAAGACCAGGCCGGAGAAGGGCTCGTCGAAGGAAGGATGACGCTGAATCTCCTCGCCGGTGTCCGGATCGGTACCGGTGACGGCCTCGACGTCAAGCGGGCTGGGCAGGTAGTCGACGACAGCGTCGAGCAGCTCCTGAACGCCCTTGTTCTTGTAGGCGGAACCCACGAAGACGAGGTTGAGCTCGTTGGCCAGAACGCCCTTGCGCAGAGCAGCCTTGAGCTCCTCGACGGTGAAGTCCTCCTCCATGAGGATCTTCTCCATGAGCTCGTCGTCAAAGCTGGCAGCAGCGTCGAGGAGCTCCTCGCGCTTGGTGGCAGCGATGTCGGCAAACTCAGCCGGGATCTCGTCCATCGGCTCGGGGTAGGTCATACCCTTCTCGTCGGCCTTGAAGTCCCATGCAGTCATGGTGACCAGGTCGATGACGCCCCAGAAGTTGTCCTCGGCGCCCATCGGGACCTGAGCGGCCACGGCGTTGGCGTCGAGACGATCCTTCATGGTCTCGATAGCGTTGAAGAAGTCAGCGCCCACGCGGTCATACTTGTTGATGAAGGCGATGCGGGGGACGTTGAAGGTAGAAGCCTGACGCCAAACGGTCTCAGACTGGGGCTGAACGCCGGCAACGGCGTCGAAGACGGCGACAGCGCCATCGAGGACGCGCAGGCAGCGCTCGACCTCGGCGGTGAAGTCAACGTGGCCCGGGGTGTCGATGATCTGGATGCGGTAGTCCTTACCGTCCTTGTTCCAGAAGCACGTGGTAGCAGCGGAGGTAATGGTTACGCCGCGCTCCTGCTCCTGAACCATCCAGTCCATGGTGGCAGCGCCCTCATGGACCTCACCGATCTTGTGGGTCTTACCGGTGTAGTAAAGAATACGCTCGGTCGTGGTGGTCTTACCGGCATCGATGTGAGCCATGATGCCGATGTTACGGGTATCGGAAAGCTTGTACTTAGGCTTAGCCATGTTAGTTCCTTACCTTAACTTACCAACGATAGTGAGAGAACGCGCGGTTGGCCTCGGCCATCTTGAAGACGTCCTCACGCTTCTTGACGGAAGCGCCCAGGCCGTTGGAAGCGTCGAGGATCTCGTTGGCGAGACGCTCGGCCATGGTCTTCTCCTTGCGAGCGCGGGAGAAGTTGACGATCCAGCGGATACCCAGAGCGGTGGAACGACGGGAGTTGACCTCCATCGGGACCTGATAGGTAGCGCCACCGACACGCTTGGGCTTAACCTCGAGCGTGGGCTTGACGTTGTCCATAGCCTTCTTGAAGGTAGCGAGAGCGTCGCCACCCTCGGACTTCTCGGCAACGATCTCGAAAGCGGTGTAAACGATGCGCTCAGCGGTGGCCTTCTTGCCGTCAAGAAGGACCTTGTTGATGAGCTGAGTCACCAGGCGGTTGTTGTAAACGGCGTCAGGCTGAACCTCACGACGATTAGCTGCTGCACGACGCGGCATGTGAAATCTCCTTAAGTGTCTACCGTGCGGCGCTTAGGCGGCACACGGCGAAAGTATCAAAACGTTATCTGGCTTATTTGGCCTTGGGGCGCTTAGCACCGTACTTGGAACGGGCCTGCAGACGGTTCTGGACCGGAGCAGCGTCGTAGGCGCCACGGATGACGTGATAACGGACACCAGGGAGGTCACGGACACGACCGCCGCGGACGAGCACGATGGAGTGCTCCTGCAGGTTGTGGCCCTCACCCGGGATGTAAGCAGTAACTTCGATGCCGTTGACAAGGCGAACACGGGCAACCTTACGAAGAGCCGAGTTCGGCTTCTTGGGGCTCGTGGTGAAGACGCGGGTGCACACGCCGCGCTTCTGGGAGTTGTGCTGCAGAGCAGCGTTCTTGGACTTCTTGGGCACGGAACGACGGCCCTGGCGAACCAGCTGGTTAATAGTAGGCAAAGCGTACTCCTTCTCGAATGATTCCAGCTTTCTGTAAAGTGCAACGGCTTGAATCGAGGGGTCAGCATCCCCCTACGAAACACGCAGTTCGATAGGATACGTGGCGTTAGCTGTGCCGTCAACAGACCACGCCGCCGGGCGTATCCCAAAATTGGCACATTTCCGCAAAGCCTACACAAAAGGAATCCCCTCCTGTGCACGGGGCCGGGAATCCGACGTGCTCGTCGGGGCAACGTTACCTGCGGTGACGCATAAT
>DXMC01000019.1:0-43871 GCA_019414365.1 Collinsella sp. | reverse complement strand
GAGCGTCCGGCTGATAACCGGGAGGTCACAAGTTCGAATCTTGTCAGGTCCACCATCAAAACTGTGAAGAGCCTCGAGGCATGGCCTCGGGGCTTTTTTCTTGTGTGTGATAAAACTCATTTTGGTTTTGTGTGCTGTGCGAAAGATTGGGTAGTATAGCTATTCAATGCGGCGAAGGCGCCGCGTGTTAACCGCTACGTACCGGAGGTGTTCCATGGTTCGTGTCGACATAGAGACCATCGTCATGGCCGCCGGTCCCGTGCCATCGCTTATCGTACTTCGCGAGCGCTGCAGCAAATCGGACTCCCCTGCGCTGCTGCGCTCCCTTTCTATCCAAACTGGTTCGTTTGAGGCTGCGGCTATTAGCCGCGGTATCGACAGCGGTCGTGCCGAGCGCCCGATCGCCCATGACCTGCTGCTCGACACGCTTGATGCCCTGGATGCAAAACTCGAGCGCATCGAGATTGTCCGTGCCGAGCCTCCCGTGTTCTATGCGACGGTCGTTGTTTTGGCCGACAGCAACGAGCATAGGATCGATGCGCGTCCGAGCGATGCCATCGCCCTCGCCGTGCGCAGCAATGCTCCCATGTTTGTTGAGGACGACATCATGAACCGCCTGGGGACCGTCTCTCCGGTTGCCGAGGAAGTCGATGACGAGCAGGAATTTGAGAAGTTCGACGAGTTCGTCCATACGCTCTCGCCCGATGATTTTTAAATGACGAGTAGCCATGAGACGGAGTGTGCACTGATGGGTCGCGGCGTTTCAGCCGAAGCCGCCGCCATTGCCCGCGAGGCCCAGATGCGCTCGGAGGCATCCGAGGCCGCACGCATCGCCTATGTGACGCAGGCCCGTACGCTTCGCGAGCGCCGTGCCTCCTTTATCAAGATGGTTGCCGTCTCCGCACTTGTCGCGGCAATCTCCTCGCGCCTTCGTGGTACAGTTGGTGCGCTTGGGTTTTCGATTTCGACGGGCTTGGTCATCTGGGGCGTGGTCGATGCCGTGATGCTGACCAACCAGATCAAGGTACTCGATAAGCGCGCCGCCGATATGATGCGCGCCCGCGACGCCGCCGCCGAGATCGCTGCCGAGGCACAAGAGATGTAACGACGCCGGACTCGATGGGAAGGTCTAAAAATGGCACAGGATATGCAGGACGCCGGAAACGTCTCCGCCGAGCTCGACGCCATGGTGTGCGACCTCATCGGGGCATTTTTAGACGACCTGGCCGCTGGTGAGAACCCCGGTGTTGTCGTTGCGATCGAAGACGCCGCGTCCAACCGCTATCTGGCGGCACTCGACGAGGACGGCGAGGAGGCATGCCTCGAGGCTGCCACCAACTTTATCTCCGAGCACAAGATGGGCCTTAAGGACGAGGGCCTGGGTCGCATCGCCCGTTACGCCATCGGCTACACCGGTTGTGTCGAAATTGATGGCGGCTACCATGACGCCCTGCTTGTGAGTTTCTTTGAGACGACGCTCGAGAGCGGCTTTTCGGCATATGTACTGTACGAAGGTGTGGGCGCCGGCGATGGTTTTATGTGGAGCGACCCTGAACCTGCAGGCGAGGAAACCCCTCTTATCTAAAATCGCTAAAATAAACGAGTTTTCGGTAAAAGGCTCAAAATTCCCGCCGAGCGTTGTGTTACTGGGCGGGTCGCATACGCGTGCCGGTTGTATATAGATAGAAGATAGGGGAACTACATGCGCGTAGACAATCTGAGGAACATCGCCATCATCGCTCACGTCGACCACGGCAAGACGACGATGGTCGACAAGCTCCTGCGTGCCACGGACGCCTTCCGTGCCAACCAGCAGGTCGAGGACCGCGTCCTGGATTCTAACGACCAGGAGCGCGAGCGCGGCATTACGATTCTCGCCAAGAACATCTCTATCGAGTACAAGGACGTTAAGATCAACGTCATCGACACCCCGGGCCACGCTGACTTTGGCGGCGAGGTCGAGCGCGTGCTGCGTATGGCCGACGGCGCCCTGCTGCTGGTCGATGCCTTTGAGGGCCCCATGCCCCAGACCCGCTTCGTGCTGCGTCACGCCATCGACACCGGCCTCAAGATCATGATCGTCATCAACAAGATCGACCGTCCGGGCGCCAACCCCGAGAAGGCCTACAACGACTGCCTGGACCTGATGGCCGACCTGGGCGCCACCGACGACCAGCTTGAGTTTGCCATGGAGCACGTGGTCTACGCCAGCGCCATGAATGGCTTTGCCCGCCTTGACCCCAACGACGGCAACATGGACATGTATCCGCTGCTCGATATGATCATCGACGACATGCCCGCGCCCGAGGTTGACGAGAACGCCCCGCTGGCCATGCAGTGTGTGACCATCGACCACTCCAACTTCGTTGGCCGCATCGGTATCGGTCGCGTGTACTCCGGCACCATTCACCAGGGCGATCAGATCCTGGTCGTCAAGAACGACGGTTCCAGCGCTACCGCTACCGTCAAGCAGCTCTTTACTTTCGACTACCTGGGTCGCACCGAGTGCCAGGAAGTCGGCGCCGGTGATATCGCCGCCGTCGTGGGCATCGACCGCACCGATATCGGCGATGTCTACACCGATCCCGAGAACCCCGTTGAGCTCGAACCCATCGAGATCGACCCGCCGACCCTGTCCATCGTCTTTGAGGCTTCGACCTCCCCGCTCGTCGGCCGCGACGGCGACATCGTGGGTGCCCGTCAGCTCAAGGAGCGCCTGTTCAACGAGGCCGAGAACAACGTGACCATGAAGATCGAGGAGCTCGAGGACAAGAGCGGCGTCGAGGTCTCGGGCCGCGGCATTCTGCACCTGTCCGTCCTGATGGAGTCCATGCGTCGCGAGGGCTTTGAGTTCCAGGTCGGCCGTCCCCGCGTTCTGTTTAAGAAGGACGAGAACGGCAATAAGATGGAGCCCGTCGAGCAGGCCGTCGTCGAGTGCCCGGACGAGTATTCGGGCAAGGTCGTTGAGGTCTTCGGCACCTCCGGCGGCATCATGACGAGCATGGATACCTCGGGTATCGTGACGCACCTCGAGTTTAAGATCCCGACCCGCGGCATCATGGGTCTTAAGAACCGCATCATGAACGTCACTCACGGCGAGGGCGTGTTCTACCACACCTTCCTGGAGTACGGCCCCTATGCCGGCGAGATCGGCAACCGCCAGAACGGCGCCATGATCTCCATGACCACCGAGAAAGCCGTTGCCTACGCTCTGGGCACGCTGCAGGAGCGCGGCCAGCTGTTTGTTGAGCCGGGTACCGAATGCTACGAGGGCATGATCGTGGGCGAGCGCAGCAAGGCCGGCGACATGGTCGTCAACATCGCCCGTACCAAGAACCTGGGCAACCAGCGTTCCTCGACCTCCGATATCTCCGTCCAGCTGGTGCCGCCCCGCACCTTCTCGCTGGAGGAGGCGCTGGAGTACATCGCCGACGACGAGCTGGTGGAGATCACTCCCAAGAACATCCGCCTGCGCAAGCGTCTGCTCAATGCTACCGACCGCAAGAAGGCCGCAGTCCGCGCCGGTCAGGTCAACAAATAAGCGCCGAGCTTTATAGCGACTAACAAGAAAGGGCGCCGACCATCGCGGTCGGTGCCCTTTTTGGTGCACAGGGATTGAGTTGGTCTGCACCACCGCAAAGGTGTCTGTCCCCTTTGTGGTGGTTGACGGCTAGGCGGAAGGAAGGCCCGGAGTATTGGCGGCCTGCTGCGGCTTGAGGCGGGCGTTGCGCCAGATGATCTGGATGACGTAGCCGAGCGTAAAGACGAAGGCTACGCCGCTGACAAAGCTGCCCATAAGGGGAAGTGCCGTGAGTGCGCCCGCGGCGATACCGCCCACGGCGGCCATGGCGTAGCGGTTCTGGCTGTGTCCGATCATGCGTGCGATCGCGGTGCCCGTAAACGCCGCCGAGACCAGAGCGATACCGATCACGGCGCACATGAGAGCTCCGGCGAGTGACAGACCTGCAATCGAGATGATGAGTAACAGGACGGCGGGAACGGCGGCCACCGTGCCCAAAAGACCGCTCACCCACAGAGGGGTAGGTCGTTGACGAAGCATGCCGGCGGCGCTGGCGGTCGCGCGCGGAAAGACGAGCTCGAGGAGGATCGCGACAAAGCAAGTGGAAAGCGCCGCGGCGACGATGCCGCCGATGGTGTCGTTAATCGTTGAGGTGTTCTCGTTCTCGGTACGGTCGATCTTGAGGGCTCCGACCTGAGCGCCCTCGGCCCGCTCGGGGTCCTCGGAAACATGCGCGCTCACGGTGCCGGTGATGCGGGCGTTTTTGCCCAAGACGAGCTTATCGGCCCAAACCTCGACATCGCCCTCGACGGTGCCGTCGATGGTCACCGTATCGCCTGCAAGTGCTGCCGACTTGGTGGAGCCTCGCAGGGCAACAGTATCGCCCATCGCGTAAAAACAGTTGGCGGTGCTACCGGTGTTGAGCACGACGTGCTGACCGGCTACCGTCACGCTGCCATCGATTGCGGTTTTGGAGATATCGATGGTGCGCGCCGCCAGGCGAATGGCGCCGCCTACGGTGCAGTCGCGAATCGATAGGCTGTCGCCTGCCGCGATAATATCGCGGCCGATGGAGGCATCGTCCAGGTTAAGGCTTTGGCCAGCCCAGTACAGGTCGCCCGCGACGCCAGACGGATTTGAGTCAGCTTCGGTTGCGAGTACGTTGCCCGCGGTGTCTGTGCCGGCGAACGACGCCGTGGGAAGTACGGTCAGCGCAAGCGCAATCAGTACGAATAGGAGGGCGATGCGGGCCTGCGCTTTGCGGCGCTTGTTCGACGGTTCTAGGTTGCAAGGCATAGTGAATCCTTCGTTAGATACTCGGCATATATCTAACAGGGTACCCAACGTGCGAGCGCTCTAAAAGAACCTCTCGGTTGCATTTCGAAAGGTCGTGCCTTGCTATCTACTTTTTGCGATGTAAAAAGTGCGCGATGTCTTCTTCGGTGGGGCTTTTGATGTCAAAGCGCAGCGAGAGCCAGCGCAGACCCATGGTCACGATAACGCATACGACCAGCGCGGCGACATTGCTGACCAAGCCACTCATGACGAGGCTTACATAGCTTGCCGATCCGGCGATGGCCGCGATGGCATAAAAGTTGGTGCGTTGGAAAATGCCCGGAACCACGCCCATAAAGCCGTCGCGCAGCATGCCGCCGCCCACCGCGGTGAAAAAGCCCATCATGATGCAAACGACGGGTGCAAATCCGTAGACCAGTGCCTTGTCTGCGCCGGTTGCCGCATAGATGCCGACCGAGATGATGTCGAGCAGGGGGATGAGTTTGTCGGGCTTATCGACGATTGCCGGGAAGATGTAAATGATGGCCGCCGTGGCGATGGAGAGCGGCAGCGCCATTGGCTGGTTGAGGATGTAGACGTTGCCGACCTGGAGTGTCATGTCGCGCAAAAGACCGCCGCCCAAGCCGCAAACCACGGCGAGCGCGACGGCGCCCACCAGGTCAAGCTTGTGCTCGCGCGCAACCAGAACGCCTGAGATCGATGCCGCGACAACGGCGAACATCTCAAGCCAAAATGGGATAGCGACCATGGCATCCGAGGCATGTGAGGTAACGGTTATGGCGGCGACGACGGGCAAGATGGGGTCCTTTGAGTTACGGGATTGGACAATGCCCGTACATAGTACATGTTCGGCGACGATTGCGACCCTATTGCTCGGCAAACGGTCGGGACTGGGTGCGGTCATAGGTTTCAAGTATGTACATTAGCCTCCAAAGATGTCGAAAAATATCGTTTTTGGAGGGTGATGTACATGTTTGGGGATCTGGGTTGATGCTGAACGCGATGGGGACGTGGCTGAATAGGAGGGATGTCTAAATTTTGAGCGGCGCTCAAAATTTATCCGGTCGGCTTACGCCGACCGCGCTGCGCTAAAAACGCGCCACTGGTGCGTTTTCTTTACGCTTTGCGCCCTGGCGGGTTCGAACCCCTCCTTCTTCGCCGTATTTGCTTGTTAGGGACTCAAAACAAAAAAGCTCCCATTCCTGGGAGCTTTCTCAACCAAAATGGCGGAGGAGGAGGGATTCGAACCCTCGTGACCTTATACAGGCCAAACGGTTTTCGAGACCGCCGCATTCAACCACTCTGCCACCCCTCCGCGTGGGGTAAAAACAAAGCAGGCACTAAGGCCTGCTTTGGAATTAACTGGCGGAGAGTCAGGGATTTGAACCCTGGAGACGCTTTTGACGCCTACACGATTTCCAATCGTGCTCCTTCGGCCACTCGGACAACTCTCCGTTAAATGCGAAAGTCAGTATACACGAGGAATCGAAAAGTGCAAACAGAAAACTTGGCATTTTTTAAAGCGCTCGCTCCGCACCCGTATCCGGCATGTGCCAGATGAGTACTAAAAAAGCATCCTGACCAGCCAGATCCCGCTCGATGATCTGTTCAAAATAGGTATTCATGAATGACGCGGCAGCGAATTTAAAAATTTTGAGGCAATCGATCGAACCGGTGGTATGCATTTCGTGACCACAACCCTGCAATCGGCGACCTGCGGTTTGACTCAGGTTGTCCTCGCCGCAGCGTATCTTGCTATCGAATTCGTCAAGCTCTTGGTCAGCATTTGGTTGGAATACGCGAGAAGTGCCGTGTAAGCATGGGTATATGTGGAGGTCATGAGGTTGTAGCTGCATATTCTTGCAGCCTGGGAGGTTGAAAGATATTATTACCAAGTCTTTTCCTGCTTCAGGCGCACCTTCACGACCTGAAGCCACATTTGCCCAGAGGAGGTGACAATATGAAGGCTTATGAACTGCTGTTCTTTGTTGACCCGTCGCTCGACCCCGAGACCCGTCTCGCTGTTATGAAGCGTATCGATACCACGATCGCTGAGGGCGCTGGCAAGGTCGACTCCGTTGACGAGTGGGGCAAGCGCAAGCTCGCCTACGAGATCAACGACCTCACCGATGGTGACTACACCCTCATCAACTTCCATGCAGATCCTACCCAGATCGCCGAGCTTGATCGCGTCCTGCGCATCACCGACGCTGTGGTCCGCCACATGATCGTCCGTCGCGACGACCAGGAGTAAGACTGTCGTTTTGGACTGGGCTTGTGCCCCAAGAGGAAGTAGTGAGTTATGAGCATCAATCGAGTGAACATCACCGGTAATCTCACCCGCGATCCCGAGCTGCGCGCCACCGCCGGCGGAACCCAGGTTCTGTCCTTTGGCGTCGCCGTGAACGATCGTCGCCGCAACGCGCAGACTGGCGAGTGGGAGGACTATCCCAACTTTGTCGACTGCACTATGTTCGGCACCCGCGCCGAGGCCGTGAGCCGTTTCCTGGCAAAGGGAAACAAGGTCGCGATCGAGGGCAAGCTGCGCTACAGCTCTTGGGAGCGCGACGGCCAGCGCAGGAGCAAGCTTGAGGTCATCGTCGATGAAATCGAGTTTATGAGCTCCCGTGGTGGCCAGGGTGGCTACGATCAGGGCGGTTACGCCCCCGCAGCTCCCGCGCCCGCAGCACGTCCTGCCGCACCGGTGGCTACGCCGCCCGCGGTCGACGTCTACGATGAGGACATCCCGTTCTAAGGGTTGTTCACCTATTTTTGAGTGAGAGGCGGCTTCGGCTCGCCGAAGTTGCCAAATGAAAGGTATTTTGACATGGCTAATGATTATTCTGCACGTCAGCCGCGTCGTAAGTACTGCCAGTTCTGCAAGGAGAACACTGAGTTCATCGACTATAAGGACACTCAGCTTCTCCGTAAGTACATGACCGACCGTGGCAAGATCAAGCCCCGTCGCGTCACTGGCGCTTGCACGCAGCATCAGCATGACATCGCCAACGCCATCAAGCGCGCCCGCGAGATGGCTCTCCTGCCGTACACCGTCCCCGTGGTTTCCTCTCGTGGCAACCGCGACCGCGGCTAAGAAGGGAGACGCATCATGAAGGTTATTCTTCTCGATGAGATCAAGGGCAAGGGCGGCGAGGGTGACGTCGTAGAGGTCGCTCAGGGTTACGCTGAGAACTTCCTGTTCCCCAAGAAGCTCGCTGTTGCCGCCACCAAGGGCAACCTCAAGCAGCTTGACGAGCGTCGCAACAACATCGCCAAGCGCGAGGCCGTCCGTCTGGCTACCGCCAACGAGACCAAGGCTGCCTTCGAGGGCAAGCAGGTCACCGTTGACGTCAAGGTTGGCGACGAGGGCATCCTCTTTGGCTCCGTTACCGCCGCTATGATCGCTGACGCCATCAAGGATCAGCTCGGTATGGACATCGACCGCAAGCGCGTCGAGCTCGGTAAGCCCATCAAGGTTGCCGGTGCCCACACCGTCGCTATCTCGCTGTACCGCGAGATCAAGGCCGAGGTTGTCGTTCTCGTCGGCGTTACCGCCGAGGAGCTCGCTGCCGAGGCTGAGGTTGAGGAGACCGCTGAGGTCGCCGAGACCGAGACCGCCGAGGTCGAGACCGAGGCTGCTGCCGAGTAGCATTTGCTGCAACGCAACAATCTTGTTCTAAGAAGGGCGCTCTGGGAGACCAGGGCGCCCTTTTATTTTTTTGCGCTGGGTGAGTGTCGTGGCGGTCATTGAGATGCGGCCCCGTGTATGGGACCGTTCATCCGTTTGGTTCGGTGATGATTGCCAAGGCGCGGCTCGATTTATAGCCGTGGCTGATACTATGGATGCTCGCAAGCGATATGAATGAGGATGCTCATGGCATATGACGATAGGGAGACGGGGCTGACGGTCGAGGACCGTGGCTCCAAGTTGGGTCTCCCCCAAAACCAAGATGCAGAGGCCAACGTACTGGCCGCTATGCTGCTATCGCCCGAGGTGGTCGAAGAGGCCCAGGTCGAACTGCAGCCCGATGACTTCTACCGGCCCATTCATAAGACCATCTATACCGCGATGGTCGATATGTACAACAGCCGCATCCCCATCGACTCCATCTCGCTGATCGATTACCTGCGAAGCATCAACAAGCTCGATGCCGTGGGCGGCGAGGCATACATTTTGGAGCTGATGGGTCAGACCCTGTCGCTCGTCAACTGGCAGCACCATGCCGCCATCGTTCGTCGCGACTCGATGCTGCGCGAGCTGATCGGTGCCACCAACGAGATCAACGCGCTGGCCTATAACGCCCCTACCGACACCAAGGAGGTCGTGGAGCTGGCCGAGAGCAAGCTGCTCAAGGTCACGGCGCGCGAGGTCAAGTCGAGCTACAAGACGTTGACCGAGTTTATGGTCGAGGCCTATAACGAGGCCGAGGAAGTGTGCCAGGCAGGCGGCCAGGCTGCGGGCGTGCCCACGGGCTTCCCGTCGCTCGACCGCATGCTCATGGGTTTTCGCGAGGGCCAGCTCATCATCATCGGCGCCCGCCCTGCTGTGGGTAAGACGTCGTTCGCCCTGAATCTGGCGCTCAACGCTGCCGCGGCCGGTTATACCGTCGGCTTCTTCTCGCTGGAGATGTCGGGCAAGGAAATTGCCCAGCGTCTGATTTGCGCCTACGCCATGATTTCGATCAGTGACTTCCGCATGGGCCGCATTAGCCCCGAGCAGTGGGCCAATATCAACGAGGCCACGCAGACCTTGTCCAAGCTCGATATTCTGATTGACGATACGCCCGGCACCACAGTGACCGAGATTCGCGCCAAGAGCCGCCGCATGCTCCACAACAAGGAGAAGGCCATCATCATCCTGGACTACCTGCAGCTGGTGAGTCCTCCGCCGGGACGCCGCTCCGAGAGCCGTACCGTCGAGGTCTCCGAGATGTCGCGTGGTCTGAAGATCATGGCCAAGGAACTCAAGATCCCGCTCATCGCGCTGTCGCAGCTCTCGCGTCAGGTCGAATCCCGTACCGGCAAGCGCCCGCAGCTTTCCGACCTTCGTGAATCGGGCTCCATCGAGCAGGACGCCGATATCGTTATGTTCTTGGACCGCTCCGCCGACGAGGCCGAAGCCTCGCGCGACGATCGACCCGACGAGGGCGTTACGCGTATCGTCGTGGCCAAGAACCGTTCGGGCCCGATCGGCGACGTCGACCTGATGTTCCTGCCGGCATCAACCAAGTTCTATGAGCTTGATGGGGCACATGCCGAGGAGTAGGACAGGCGCCCGTTGCACGGGTATACTGGGAATGTTTTGTGCTTCTGCGTGCCGGCGTGGCGCGTAGACAGTCCATGAATGTAAGGAGTAAACATGCCGTCAACCGTTTTGGTCGGTGCCCAGTG
This sequence comes from Collinsella sp., assembly GCA_019414365.1. GTDB lineage: Bacteria > Actinomycetota > Coriobacteriia > Coriobacteriales > Coriobacteriaceae > Collinsella. Next base: position 33,664 of record DXMC01000019.1, on the reverse strand, counting down.
GGGCGATGAGGGCAAGGGTAAGATTTGCGACCTGGTCGCCGGCGACTTCGATGCCGTCGTGCGCTACTCGGGCGGCAACAACGCCGGCCACACCATCGTCGTCAACGGCAAGAAGTACGGCCTGCACCAGGTGCCTTCCGGCATCATGTATTCCGACCACGTGTCGGTGATCGGTAACGGCTGCGTCGTCAACCCCAAGGTTGTCCTTGAGGAGATCGACATGTTCGAGGCCGACGGCATCACCACCAAGAACCTCAAGATTAGCGGCAACGCGCATGTCATCATGCCGTACCACATCGATCTGGATGGCGCCTTTGAGCAGAAGCTCGGCAAGAAGAACATCGGTACCACCAAGCGCGGCATCGGTCCGTGCTATCAGGACAAGATGGCCCGCATTGGTCTGCGCATGCAGGACATGCTGGACGAGACGCTGTTCCGCGACAAGCTGGAGACCGCTCTTGCCCGCGTGAACCCCGAGCTCGAGCTCATCTACAACCTGCCCACCTACACCGTGGACCAGATTTGCGACGAGTACCTGCCGATGGCCGAGCGCCTGCGCCCCTACATCACCGAGACGAGCCTGCTGCTCAACAACATGATCGATGAGGGCAAGAACCTGCTGTTTGAGGGCGCCCAGGCGACGCTACTCGACATCGACCACGGCACCTATCCGTACGTGACGTCTTCCAACTGCACCGCCGGCGGCGCCATCACCGGCTCCGGCGTGGGCATGAAGAACGTCGACCGCGTGCTGGGTGTCATGAAGGCCTATATCACCCGCGTCGGTTCGGGCCCCATGCCCACCGAGCTTTCCTATGAGTCCGAGGCCGGCCACACGCTGACCGAGGAGGGCTATGAGTACGGCGTGACCACCGGTCGCCGTCGTCGTTGCGGCTGGTTTGACGGCCCTATCGCCAACTATGCCTCGCGCGTCAACGGCCTCACCGACATCGCCGTGACCAAGCTCGACGTGCTTTCGGCCTTCGACACCATCAAGGTGTGCGTGGCCTACGACGTCGATGGCGAGCGCTACACCAGCGTGCCCGAGCATCAGGTGCGCTTTGAGCATGCCAAGCCCATCTACGAGGAGCTCCCTGGCTGGAAGTGCGATATCACCGGTTGCCGCAGCTTTGACGAGCTGCCGCAGGAGGCTCAGGACTACGTGGCGTTTATCGAGGATCTGGCACACACCCGCGTGACGTTCATTGGCGTTGGCGCTGGTCGCGAGCAGATCATCAACCGATTCTGGAAGTAATCGGGACTATTTGGTTATTGCGATATACCCCTTTGCAGCCCGGACGGGCGGCCGAGGGGTATATTTGCTTGCAAAGGGCTCGCGTGGAGCGGGCCGTTAATCCATAGAGGAGGCACCCTTGAAGGCGGACACTCAAACCATCGACATCCTGTTGTTGGGCAGCGGCGGCCGTGAGCATGCTTTGGCAGCTAAGCTCGCAGCATCACCGCGCGCCGGCAAGCTCTACATTGCGCCGGGTAACGGCGGCACCGCGAGCTGTGGCGAGAACGTTGTTCTCGACGACTGCGATCCTGCGGCCGTGGCGGCGTTTGCGCAGAGCCATGGATGCGGACTCGTGGTAATTGGCCCCGAGGCTCCGCTCGTGGCGGGCGTGGCCGACGCCGTGCGTGCGGCGGGTATTCCCTGCTTTGGCCCGGGTGCCGAGGGCGCCCAGATGGAGGGCTCCAAGCTGTTCTCCAAGCAGCTCATGGAGCGTGCGGGCATTCCGACGGCAGCCTACGGCTCGTTTACCGACGAGGCTTCAGCTCTCGCCTACGTGCGTGAGCAGGGCGCTCCGTTGGTCGTGAAGGCTGACGGTCTTGCCGCTGGCAAAGGTGTTATCGTGGCAACCGAGCTTTCGCAGGCCGAGGAGGCCGTGCGCGAGTGCTTTGGCGGCACCTTTGGCGACGCCGGCAACACCGTGGTCATCGAGGAGATGCTGACCGGCCCCGAGTGCTCGCTGCTGGCCTTTACCGACGGCAAGACCGTGCGCCCCATGGCCACCTCGCAGGACCACAAGCGCGCGCTCGAGGGCGACAAAGGTCCCAACACCGGCGGCATGGGCGTCTACAGCCCGGTGCCCATCGTGACCGACGAGGAGCACGCCACGATGGTGAAGGTCATAGAGCAGACCGTTGCCGAGCTTGCTGCCGAGGGCATCGACTACCGCGGCTGCCTGTACGGCGGCTTTATGCTCACGCCTGCCGGCCCCAAGGTGCTGGAGTTCAATGCTCGCTTTGGCGATCCCGAGACGCAGGTCGTGCTGCCGCGCCTTAGGAACGACCTGGTCGAGGTCATGCTCGCCTGCGCCAACTGCGAACTCGACCAGATTGAACTCGACTGGCGCGACGAGTGGGCCGTGGCCGTTGTCCTGACGAGCGCGGGCTACCCCGGCAGCTACGAGAAAGGCAAGGTCATCACCGGTATTGAGGATGCCGAGGCCATGGAGAACGTGACGGTGTACCACGCGGGCACTGCCGTGGTGGACGGCCAGCTCGTGACCAATGGTGGCCGCGTGCTTGCCGTGACCGCTCTGGGCGACACGTTCGAGAACGCTCGCAACCTTGCCTACGAGGCCTGCGAGAAGATTGATTTTGAGGGCAAGACCCTGCGTCACGACATCGGCTTGCGCGCGCTGCGCGGCCGCGACGCCTGGGATGCCTAAAATCCGAGAGGAATGAGACGGATGGACGAGAAGAACGAAGAACTCGTGGACGCGCAGATCGTCGAGGAGGACAGCCGCATGTATGGGCACGCCGAGGGCGAGCCTGGTGGCGAGGTCGCTGACGAGCCGGCGCTGGTGCTGGGCGACGACGACCCGCACGATGCCGAGCTGCACGAGAAGATTCTTTCGGAGGAGTGCGCCTGGAAGGGCAAGATCCTCGACGTCCACCGTCTTGAGGTTGAGCTGCCCAACGGTCGCCGCAGCGCCCGCGATATCGTTCGCCATCCGGGTGCGGCGGCCGTTGTGGCACTGACCGAGAGCGGCAAGATCGTACTGGTGCGTCAGTACCGCACCGCCATCGACCGCGTGACGGTCGAGATTCCCGCCGGCAAGCTCGACCCGGGCGAGGACCCGCTCGATTGCGCCAAGCGCGAACTGCATGAGGAGACGGGCTTTAGGGCCGGTCGTATTCGCTTTTTGACGTCGATTGTCACGTCATGCGGTTTTTGCGATGAGATCATCCACATCTACTTGGCTACCAAGCTCGAGTTTGATGCGCCCAACCCCGATGATGACGAGTTTGTCAACGTGGACCTGGTGCCGCTGCACGAGCTGATCGACGCCGTGCTCGACGGCAAGATCGAAGACGCCAAGACCGTCGTGGGCGCCTTGGCCTGCGATAGCATCGCGCACCGCTTGGGCGGGGCCGAGCTCTAGGTTACGCGGTTTTACCAAACCGCGTAACGAGTCGACGCTGCAAACGCCCCTAAGCGGCAATCTGCCTTTCAATCGTCGCTCGCGTACCGAAGTACGCGTCGCTCCTCTTTCAAGGCACCTTGCTCGCTTAGGGACGTTTTCGCTGACGCTGCCAGAACATCGGCGTTATGCTTGTTGGGACGCTTTGTTTTCAGCCTGACCGGTTCAACCGGATTTCTCACGCTATTTATTTCTCTTCGAGGATTGCATGTTTAAAAGGTTTCTCTCGTATTACGAGCCCCAGATGGGGCTTTTTGTTGCTGATACTGTTTGTGCTCTGGTGCTTGCCGCCATTGACCTGGCGTTCCCCATTATCCTGCGCAATCTGACCGGTGGGCTGTTTACCCAGGGTCAGGCTGCCATTATGCAGGCGCTCGGCATGATCGCGGTGGGCTTGGTGCTGATGTATGCCATCCGCTGCGCCTGCCGCTATTTTGTGAGCTATTGGGGTCACGTGATGGGCGCGCGTATGGAGTCCAAAATGCGCGAGGACCTGTTCGACCAGTATGAGCGCTTTAGCTTTGCGTACTTCGACCGCAACAGCTCGGGCGACATGATGAGCCGCGTGGTCAACGACCTGTTCGATATCTGCGAGGCGGCGCACCACGTGCCCGAGTGGATCATCATCTGCGGCATCGAGATTATCGGCTCGTTTGTGATCCTCTTTACCATCGCCCCGGTGCTGGCGCTCGCCATGGCCGTGGTGACGGCGGCGTTTGCGGTCATCATGTTTTGGCAGAACATGCGCATGCGCGAGGTCTTTAGCGACAACCGCAAAAAGATCAGCGGCATCAATGCGCAGCTGCAGGATTCGCTGGCGGGCATGCGCGTGGTCAAGAGCTTTGCCAATGAGGAGACCGAACGTTTCAAGTTCCGCGCCTCCAACAATCGCTATCTTTCGTCCAAGGAGAACATGTATCACGCCATGGGCGTCTATACCGCGACGTATGGCCTGCTCTCGGGTGTGCTCTATGCGATCGTGGTGCTGCTGGGCGGTTGGCTGGTTGCCCAAGGCCAGCTGCAGGCAGTCGATATGGCAACCTTCGCGCTCTACATTTCGCTGTTCTGCACGCCGCTCGAGACACTCGTCAATTCGGCCGAAATGTATCAGAAGGCTATCGCCGGCTTTAAGCGTATGGACGAGGTACTCTCGACCGCGCCGGATATCCAGGACAAGCCGGGCGCCACGGATCTGCAGGTGACTGCCGGCGCCGTGGAGTATCACGACGTGTGCTTTAACTACGAGGATGTTGAGCTGGGCGAGGGCGATGCCGACGAGCGTCCCGTTATCGACCATATGGATCTGTCTATCAAGCCCGGGCAGACCATCGCTTTGGTTGGCCCTTCGGGCGGTGGCAAATCGACGACCTGTTCGCTGCTGCCGCGCTTTTACGACGTTGCCGCTGGGTCCATTAGCATCGACGGTCAGGACGTGCGCGATGTGACGCAGCAGAGCCTGCGCCGCGCTATCGGCCTGGTGCAGCAGGATGTCTACCTGTTTGACGGAACAATCGGCGAGAACATCGCCTACGGCAAGCCGGGCGCTACGGCAGAAGAGATCGCCGAGGCCGCCCGTCGCGCCAACATCGATGCCTTTATCGAGTCGCTTCCACAGGGCTATGACACGGTCGTGGGCGAGCGCGGCAGCCGTCTTTCGGGCGGACAGAAACAGCGCGTTGCCATCGCGCGCGTGTTTCTCAAGAACCCCAAGATCCTGATTTTGGACGAGGCGACGAGTGCTTTGGATAACGAGAGCGAGGAGGCGGTGCAGGAGTCACTCGAAGAGCTGGCACGCGGCCGCACCACGATTATCATTGCCCATCGTCTTTCGACCATTAAGCATGCCGATGAGATTGCGACCGTTGAGCATGGTCGCGTTGTGGAGCGTGGCACGCACGAGGAGCTTCTCGCCCGTGGCGGCACCTATGCCCGTTACTATCGAATGCAGTTCGAAGGTGCGCGTGCGCACGAGCTCGACTGATTGATATGACAGGAAGTTTATGGCTGACAAGAACCCTTTGACTCCGGAAGAAGTGACGGAGTTATTCTCCGAAATCGATGCATCCGGCGTCTTGGATCCTACGCTCGCCAAAAAGCGAACCGAGCGCATGCGTGAGAAGGAGGCTGCGGCCAAGCGCGGTGACAAAGCGGCGCTAGCGCAGCTGCGCAGCGAGGACCGCGCGAGCCAGGCAAAACATATCGACCCGCTGTCCGAGGACGATCCTTCGGGCTCGCAGGTGAGCCATACCATTACGAAGACCGCGATGGCCGTGGTCATCGGTATTCTGGTGCTGATCGTGGGCATGCAGATCGGCTACGGCGTGATGCGCCGTCTGAATACCGCCAACCTGTCCGAGAGCGTTTCGGTGGATACCGTCTCGACCGCGCTCAAGGGTGGACTCGAATGGGGCAACGGCTTTACGCAGTTCCCGCTCGATTTTTCTGTCGACGAGGCCGATGAGCGCACGGGCACGGTTGAGGTGACGGTGTTGGACACGTCGTCTGCCAATGAGCTCGAGCTGCTGTCCAACGGGCAGATCCAGGCCGCGGCGCTTGCGACCAACGCCCTGCTCAACGACAAAATTGACCGCGTGGTGTATAACGTTCACGCCTATATCGACGAGGATAGCAACATTCAGCACGATTCCTTTTTTGGCATGTTTCCCGCGCGGGGTCATCAGAGCGCCATTTTGACGTTCGTGTGGACCAAGAGCTCATCCAACGCCACGAGTATCGACTGGAAGATGCGTATCGTAAGCATGGACGACACCATTGCCGAGCGCATTCAAAAACAGGTGAACTCGGTTTCGTCGCTGATCGAGGACCCGGTGGTGAGCCAGACCAAGATTGACGAGGAAAAGGCCGAACGTGACCTGGAGCATCGTCTGCATGGCCGCGAGATTTTCCGCGGCGGCAAGCCCGATCGCTCACCGTCCGATCTGCTGGAACAGGACAAGCAAAAGTAAGAGGCCATTATCCCGCGTGAGCCACAAGCCCACGCGGGATAATTTTTCTGGGACGGGGATTAAGTAATCATTATGCATAGAAAGTCATAATTATCATTTCGTAAACATTTCGATGAAATTAACGCCATGAGGCATGCTTGCGGTTACAATACCGCGAGGCCTAACTACACACCTTTAAGCCGGTCCTGTGAGACCGGGAAGGAGAATTATGGCGAACAACCATACCGCGGGCGCTGCCGCCCGCACCTTCGCGCCCAGCGAGCTTTGCCAGCGTATGCTGGCCAAAACCAGCAAGGGCACCTGCGGTCCCTGTATCCTGTATCTTGAGGATGGGACCATTTTTTATGGACGTGCATGCGGCGCCGAGGGCACCGCGACCGGCGAAGTCTGCTTCAACACCTCGCTCGAGGGCTACTTTGAGGTCATGACCGACCCGAGTTATGCCGGCCAAATTGTAACCATGACCTATCCGCAGATCGGCAATTACGGTATCGACGAGACCGATGTCCAGTCGGCCTTCCCCGGCGACGCCGTGCGCCCTGCGAGCGCTCCGGCTATGCGCGGCATGATCGTTCGCGATATGTGCGCCACGCCTTCTAACTGGCGCTCGGCCGTCAGCGTGCCGGAGTACCTGCGCGCTCACGGCATCGTCGCTATCGAGGGTATCGACACCCGCGCTCTGGTGCGCCATCTGCGCGACAATGGTTCCAAGATGGGCATTATCTCGACCGAGATCTTCGACGTCGACGAGCTTGCCGAGCGCTTGTCCGCTGCGCCCACGCTGGTAGGCGAGAACCTGGTCAAGACCGTAAGTTGCCCCGCGCCTCACGAGTTTGTGGCCGCCGACCTGCCTGCCACGCATGACTTTGCGCTTGCGGCTGCCGCTCCTGCCCGTCACAAAGTGGTCGCCTACGACTGCGGTGTGAAGCGCGGTATTCTGGAGGTCCTGGTCCGTGCCGGCTGCGATCTCACCGTCGTGCCGTGGGATACGCCCGCCCAGCAGGTGCTCAACATGAATCCCGATGGCGTCTTTTTGTCCAACGGCCCCGGCGACCCCGATGCCGTGGTGGAGACCTATGAGCAGGTACAGCAGCTGATCGGCAAGGTGCCGGTCTTTGGCATTTGCCTCGGTCACCAGATGATCAGCCTGGCCTGCGGCGCCCAAATGGAAAAGCTTAAATTCGGTCACCGTGGCGGTAACCAGCCGGTTATGAATCTGGTGAGCCGTCGCGTGGAGATCACCGCGCAAAACCACGGCTTTGGCCTGCTGTTCCCCAGTCTGGGCAAACTGATTCCGGAGCTTTCCGGCGGCGAAACCGAGCATGCGGCCGGCGGCGACCTGCGCGCCTGGGTGCGTCGCGGCATCGCGCCGGTCGTGATGAACGAGCGCTTTGGTCGCATTCGCCTGACACATGTGAACCTCAACGACGGCACCGCCGAGGGCATCCAGCTGCTCGACGCCCCGTGTTTCTCGGTCCAGTACCACCCCGAGGCTTCGCCTGGCCCCACCGATGCCCACTATCTCTTTACCGCCTTTACGCGACTCATGGACGGCGAGGAGAACTACCTGGACATCGACGCCGCGAAGGACCGCCTCGCCGGCTGGAATTTCGCCGATGGTGGTTCCGCCGTTCTACCGAACGGCGGACCGGTCGACGCTGCGGCTGCATCTGGCACATCATCTTGCCGTTCTGCTTCGGACGCGCGGGCATAAGCCCAGCGCGCCCTCGCATCACGGCAACCTGATGCACCAGCTGCACCCTCGCTGACTTTTTCAAAACATTGAGTCAGCCTCTCTAGGAGGTTTTAAACATGCCTAAACGTACTGACATCAAGCGTATCCTCGTCATTGGTTCGGGCCCCATCGTTATTGGCCAGGCCTGCGAGTTCGACTACTCCGGCGCCCAGGCCTGCAAGGTGCTCAAGGAGGATGGCTTTGAGGTCATCCTGGTCAACTCCAATCCGGCGACCATCATGACCGACCCGGGCTTGGCCGACCGCACCTATGTTGAGCCTATCACCGCCGAGTTTATCGAGCGCGTGATCAAGAAAGAGCGCCCGGACGCGCTGCTGCCCACGCTGGGCGGCCAGACCGGTCTGAACGCCGCCGTCGAGCTGGCAAAGGACGGCACGCTCGACAAGTACGGCGTCGAGATGATCGGCTGCGACCTGGCCGCTATCGAGCGCGGCGAGGACCGCAAACTCTTTAACGAGGCCATGGCCGAGATCGGCCTGGAGGTCGCGCGCTCGGGCTATGCCTACAGCGTGGCCGACGCCGAGGCTATCGCCGAGCGCGTGGGATATCCCTGCGTACTGCGCCCGAGCTTTACCCTCGGTGGCGCCGGCGGCGGCATCGCGCATACCCACGAGGAGCTCGTCTCCATCGTGAGCCAGGGCCTTGAGCTCTCGCCTGCCCATGAGGTGCTGGTCGAGGAGTCCATCGAGGGTTGGAAAGAGTATGAGATGGAGGTCATGCGCGACCACGCCGGCAACGGCATCATCGTGTGCTCCATCGAGAACCTCGACCCCATGGGCGTGCACACCGGCGACTCCATCACCGTGGCGCCAGCGCAGACCCTCTCCGACCTTGAGTACCAGCGCATGCGTGTCGCGTCGCTCGCCATTCTGGAGAAGATTGGCGTCGAGACCGGCGGCTCCAACGTGCAGTTTGCCGTGAACCCCCAGACCGGCCGCCTGATCGTCATCGAGATGAACCCGCGCGTGAGCCGTTCGTCCGCACTGGCCTCCAAGGCCACGGGCTTCCCCATCGCCAAGGCCGCCGCTCGCCTGGCCGTGGGCTACACGCTCGACGAGATCGTCAACGACATCACCAAGGCAACGCCCGCCTGCTTTGAGCCCACAATCGACTACTGCGTCGTCAAGGTGCCGCGCTTTGCCTTCGAGAAGTTTAAGGGCACTGATCCTACGCTCACCACGCGCATGAAGGCCGTGGGCGAGATTATGGCGATCGGCCGCACCTTTGAGGAGGCCTTCGGCAAGGCCATGCGCTCACTGGAGGACGGGCATCAGGGCATTTGTGCCGGTGGCAAGGAGGGTGCCGACAAGCTGAGCGACGATGAGCTCGCTCAGGCCGTGGCAACCCCGACCGAGCACCGCATCTTCTTTGTGGTCGAGGCCCTGCGCCGCGGCTGGGACATCGCCCGCATCCACGCCATCTGCGGTATCGATCCGTGGTACCTCAACCGCATCAACGACATGGTGCAGGTCCAGGAGAGCATCCGCGGCCTGCGTGTGGAGGATATCGACGCCGACGCGATGCGCCTGCTCAAGCAGTATGGTACGAGCGACGCCGAGATCGCCGCGTTGACCGGCTCGGACGAGCGCTTTGTGCGCGCCTATCGCAAGGGTCTGGGCGTGGTTCCCAGCATGAAGACGGTCGATACCTGCGCTGCGGAGTTCTCGAGCGCCACGGAGTACCACTACAAGACGTACGAGAACATCTACCGCACGAGCCCGGATGCCAAGAAGTGCGTGGCTCCCGACGAGACCACGCCGGCGGACAAGCCCAAGGCGATGATCCTGGGCGCCGGCCCCAACCGCATTGGCCAAGGTATCGAGTTCGATTACTGCTGCGTGCACGCGAGCTACGCACTGGCGGCTCGCGGCTTCGAGACCATCATGGTCAACTGCAACCCCGAGACCGTTTCGACTGACTACGACACCTCGGACCGCTTGTACTTTGAGCCGCTCACCTACGAGGACGTCATGGACGTTATCGATGTCGAGCGCCCCGACGGTGTCGTGGTGACGCTCGGCGGCCAGACTCCGCTTAAGCTGGCGCGCATGCTCGAGGAGAGCGGCGTGAACATTATGGGCACCAAGCCCGATGCCATCGACTTTGCCGAGGACCGCGAGCGCTTCGCCGCTCTGCTCGACAAGCTGGGCATCATGTACCCGCCGGCGGGCCAGGCCACCTCGTTTGAGGAGGCCGAGGCCGTGGCCGCGCACATCGGCTATCCGCTGCTGGTGCGCCCGAGCTATGTGCTGGGCGGCCGCGGCATGATGATCGCCTACGATGCCGAGCACCTGCGCGATTACATGGCCGAGGCCGCGCGCATTAGCCCCGACTACCCGGTGTATCTGGACCGCTTCCTGGAGGGTGCGATTGAGTCCGATGTCGACGCCCTGTGCGATGGCGAAGAGGTATACATCGGCGGCATCCTGGAACATATTGAGGAGGCCGGTATTCACTCCGGCGACTCTGCGACCTGCATCCCACCGTTTAGCTTTAGCGAGAGCCTGCAGGCGAAGCTCCGCGAGACTACGCGCCGCATCGCGATGGCGCTGGGAGTCCGCGGTCTGGTCAATGTGCAGTATGCCATCAAGGGCGAGACCGTCTACGTGATCGAGGCCAACCCGCGCGCCAGCCGTACCGTGCCGTTCATCTCCAAGGCCACCGGCGTGCCGCTGGCCAAGTGCGCGGCGCGCATCATGGCAGGCGATTCCATCGCGAGCTTGGGCCTGCCGAGCGACGAACGTCAACTGGACTGGTTCTGCATGAAGGAAGCCGTCATGCCCTGGGGTCGTTTCCCGGGCGCCGACGTCATCCTGGGGCCTGAGATGAAGTCGACGGGCGAGGTCATGGGTATCGCTAAGAGCTATCCCGAGGCATACGCCAAGACGCAGCTGGCGATCGACTACAAGCTGCCCGACCCGAGTTGCGGCAAGGTGTTCATTAGCGTGTGCGACCGCGACAAGCGCCATATCCTTTCGGTCGCCCGTATCCTGCGCTATCTGGGCTTTGACATCTGCTCTACCGAGGGTACGGCGCGCGTGCTGCGTGGAGGCAACGTGACGTGCGAGATCGTGGAGAAGATAAGCGGCCCGCACGACGGCGAGCGCCCCAACATCGGCGACCTCATCGCCGATGGCAAGATCGCGGTGATCATCAACACGCCGTACGGTCCGGGCTCGCGCGGCGACGGCTATCTGCTGCGCACCGAGGCAGTGCGACGCGGTGTGACCTGCGTGACCGCGATGTCTGCCGCCAACACGTACGTGAGTGCCATCGAGGCGGTGCGTGAGGACCAGCAGGGTCACGGCAGCGCCAACGACATGGGCATGGACGTCATCGCCCTGCAGGATCTGCCGCAGCACACGGTGTAATGTGACCTGGTCGGCCGGGGCGGCAGCCGGACACTTTCTCTCGGAAACTGGGCTTCGCGAAGTTTTCCGAGAGAAAGGACCGCCTCCCGCCCCGGCCTACGGTGACTCGGTTGCACCGTGTGCTGCCGAAGGGGCTTTGTGCGATGACTAGGGCTGAATAGAAAATGAGTGTGGGCGCCGTCGTTCGTTTGAACGACGGCGCCCACGTTTTGGATTTATTGGGCTGTGGCGGTGAAGGTTGTTTTGTCGGCGGCGATGTGCACGTGCAGCTTTGCCTGACCGTCGCAGCTGATGAGCACGCCTACCTCGAACGGGGTTCCCGTCTTGTCGTAGGTCGAACGCACGATGCGCATCGCCGCCTTACCGGTGTTCTGTCCCAAAAGACGCGCCTCATGCTTGTCGAGGTTGACCGTCTCGTAGACGGCATCGACGCTTGCGGGCAGGATGCCGGTCTTTTCCGCGATGTAGGCGTAGAGCGAGCCATCCACGTCTTTGCGCGTGAGCTCGGGGCAAAGTGACACGGGGATATAGACGTAGTTGAGCTCCATGGGTTTGTCGTTGGCGAGACGCAGGCGGCGAATCTCCCAGACGGGTGTCCCTTCGGGCACTTTGAGCCCGGAGGCGATGCCGCGGACGGCCGGTATGCTTGAAAAGGCGAGAATCTGCGAGCTCGGAACCCGTCCCGCTTCGCGCATCCGCGCGCTGAAATTCAGGGCCAGGTCGATGCCGGGTGCTGAAGTTTGGGGCTTGATGAACGTGCCCTGGCCGCGCTTGCGCACCACGCGCCCCTCGATGACGAGATCTTGGAAGCAACGGCGCACGGTCGCGCGCGATAACTCCAGCCGCTCACAGATTTCGAGCTCGCGTGGCAGCGGCGTCTTGGTGTCGAACGCCTGGCTGGCGATAAGCAGAGCGATTCGATGTTTAAGCTGGACATAGAGCGGCGTATCACCGCTGCGGTCGAAGGGTTCGGAGGCGAGAAACGAGATCATATCCATGGGGTACCTCCATGTCGTGGGCGTACGTGACATGGTCTGACACTGCGGGGCAAACCGGAGATGCCAGGCCCGATTCTTGCTGGTATGTATGGTGCATAAGGAACATAAAACATTTATCAGGCAATCTACCTGCTATTTTAAAAATAATTAGAAGAAAAAATAATTTAGGCACAAAAATAGTTGCTACCGTTAACCGATGAATAGTTGCCGTTCGCAACTATTTTCTTGTACCGAACATGCCCCGGCGCAACAATAATCTCAGCAAAAAGCAAAGCCGTGCGACACACGGCAGGTCGAGAGGAGACCGCATGCGGTATCTGGTAATGGTCAGTCACGGAACGCTCGCTCCCGGACTGCACAGTGTCCTCAAGATGCTCGGCAATGACGCCCCGAACATCTTGTCGACGAGTCTCGTGGACGGCATGGGCGCTGACGAGTATGTCGAGAACGTCAAGGCGATGCTCGCTCCCGTTACCGCCGATGACGAGGTTGTCCTGCTTGGTGACATCCTGGGCGGATCGCCGCTCACCAATGCCATGAACACGCTGGCCGAGAAGGGTTTGCTCGCCCACACCATTGCCTTCGGCGGTATGAATCTGCCCATGGCTATGACCGCCATGATGGGGCTTGCCACCATGGACCTGGATTCCCTCAAGCAGATGATGCTGCAGGAGGGCAAGAACGGTATGTCCGAGCTCGTTGTCCCGACCGATGACGCCGACGACGAGGACGACGACATCTAGGCAGCGCATCCGCCCAAATTTTCGTGATGGAGCGGGGGTTAAGAGGAAAGACCCCCGGTGATAAAGAAAGGGAGAACGCATGATTTCGTTCATCCGTATTGATGACCGTATGATCCATGGACAGACCGTTACCCGTTGGGCCCTCGAGTATCCCTGCGACGGTCTTATCGCCGTCAACGACGCTGCAGCGTCCAACCCCGTGCTCAAGGAGGCCTACAAGAGTGCCTCGGGCAAGAAGACGTTCGTGTGGACCAAGGAGCACTTCAAGGAGGTCTCCGAGAAGGTTCTCAAGTCCGACACCAAGTACTTCCTGATCACCAAGAACCCGCTCGACATGAAGGAACTTCTCGTCGATTTTGGCTTTAAGCCCGGCATGGACCGCATCATCGTCGGTCCCTGCAACGATCGTCCCGGCACCACCAAGCTTGGCAACAACCAGTCGATCACGCAGGAAGAGGCCCAGGCGCTCGAGGATCTCACCAACGCCGGTTACACGGTCGAGTTCGCCCTTATCAAGGAGAAATCCATTGGTGAGTGGCCAAAGTTCCGCGGTCAGTTTGGCTTCTAGTTAGGCGCCAGCCGCATTTTGGTACCTACAGCCCTGGGGGAAAGGGGCTGAGGAATAAAGAAAGGGGAAAGCATGGCAATCAATGCATTCCAAGCCGCGCTGTTCGGCCTGTTCGCCTGCCTGGCATCACTGCCTGGCATGGGTGGCACGACGATCGGCAACTACACTCTGGGTCGTCCTCTGGTCGCCGGCCTCATCGTCGGCATCATCATGGGCGATATGCAGACGGGTATCCTCGTCGGCGCTGCCATCCAGGTTGTCTACATCGCTCTCGTGACCCCCGGCGGAACCGTCTCCGCCGACGTCCGCGCCGTGTCCTATATCGGCATCCCGCTGACGATCCTCGCCATCAAGAACTCGGGCATCGATCCCGCCTCCGCTGAGGCTGCCGGCATGGCCGCATCCCTCGGTGCCGCCGTCGGCACGCTCGGCACTGTGCTCTTCTATGGCACCGCCACCATCAACCTGGTGTGGCAGGGCATGGGCTGGAAGTGGCTCGAGAAGGGCGATCTCCACAAGCTCTACCTGGTCAACAACGTTCTGCCTTGGATCGGTCACATCGTCTGCTCGTTCCTCCCGACGTTCATCATCACCATGGGCGGCACCGCCATGGTCGACCTCATGAAGACCTACATGCCCATGGACGGCATCGCGATGAAGACGCTGTTTACCGTCGGCTCGCTGCTGCCTACCGTCGGTATCGCCATCCTGCTCAAGCAGGTCATCTCTAAGCCCACGGACTTCCTGACGTTCTTCTTCGGCTTCACCCTGTCCGCTGTTATGGGCTGCAACCTGATCGCCGCTGCCGGCATCGGCTGCTTCTTCGCCCTGATCAACTATGAGATCGCTTCGCTCAAGATCGACCTCGCAAACGCTCCCAAGGCAGCTATCGCCTCGGGCTCAGATGATGAGGAAGAGGAGGACATCTAATGGCAGAGAAGAAAAAGCTCTCTAAGAAAACGCTTGCCAAGTCGTTCCGTAACTGGTCCTATGGCAACCTGACCTGCTTCTCGCAGGAGCACATGCAGACCTTCGGTTACCTGTGCGCCATGCTTCCGATTGTCGAGGAGCTCTACGACACGCCCGAGGAGCAGAAGCAGGCCCTCCAGACCTACTCCGCGTTCTTCAACACCGAGCCGCAGATCGGCACCATGATTGTCGGCGTCACCGCCGGCCTCGAGGAGGCTCGCGCAAACGGCGAGGCCATCGACGACGACGCCATCAACGGCATCCGCGCCGGCCTCATGGGCCCGCTCGCCGGCCTTGGCGACTCGCTGATCGTCGGTACCCTGATCCCGATCCTGCTCGGTATTGCCCTCGGTCTCTCGACCGGCGGCTCCCCGCTCGGCGCCATCTTCTATATTGTCGTGTGGAACCTGCTCATGTTCCTTGGCATGCGCTTTGCCTACAACCAGGGCTATGAGCTCGGCGGCAAGGCGGTCGAGGCCCTCGTCGGCCCCAAGGCCAAGGCTCTGCGTGATTCCATCGTGATGGTCGGTACCATGGTCATCGGTGCAGTCGGTGCTACCTGGGTCTCCATCACCTGCAGCCCCAACCTGGTGCTGCCCGGTGGCGGTAAGTTCCAGGACACGCTCGATGGCATCTATCCGCACCTGCTGCCGATGATCTTCATCATCTTCTGCTGGTACATGATGACCAAGAAGAAGGTCAACCCCATCGTTATGATGCTGATCCTCGTTGTGATCGCATTTGTGGGCGTTCTCATTGGCTTCTTCGACCCGGCACTGAGCTACTAGTCATCATCCCCTGGCCCCCTGTAAGGCCGTGCGGCCTCAACCGCACGGCCTTCTGATTTTGCGCCGCCCTTCAAGGGCAATATGGCCAGCGACCTCCATCGCCTACACGACACCCGCTATATTGCTCTTGAAAGATGACGTATTCGACAAACGATGCACTTGCGCATGATGCACACTTTGCACGAGGAGGACCATATGCACGAGAAACATGGACACGACCTTTCGCGCGACGACTTGATTCGCGAGGCAAAGATGCAGACCGATGCTATTCAGCGGCTCAATGTTTGGCTGCGCCTGGGCTATTCGCTCGTGGCGATTGGCTTTTTGATGGGGATGTGGGGTATGCAGGGCGGCCCCGGCTGGGGTGTCCCCGTGGGCATCGTGTGCCTGGTGGTGGGCACTCCGCTTTCGATCGTGCTTAAGGTCGGCACGACCAACGCCAAAAAGAATGTCGAGCGCATGCTCGAGGCCGCTGGTGTCGACGTTGAGGAGCTTATGCGACGCAAGAAGGACGAGCAATAGACTTCCGCGTTGGGGTATCATAAAAAATTGTTGCGAATGTTAACTAATGTACGGCAAATGACGGTTTTATGGCCCTTCTAGAGTTGCAAAGGACAATATCCCCAGTGGATTACGATGACGTCGCTCGAAAACTGATTGTGTACTCACGTTCCCTTGCCAAGGGATCCTTGAGTGCTGCCGGCGGCGCCAGTGTGGGCGAGGCACCGGTTTTACAGTATCTATCGGGTATTGACGGTGATGTCATTCCCTCCGAGATTGCCAAGAAGCTGAAATTCTCCCGTGCGCGCATGTCGCATATCTTGGATTCACTCGAGAGTAAGGGTTACGTTCAGCGCAGGACTGATCCAAACGATCGTCGGCGTGTGCTGGTGAGCATTACCGAGGAAGGCCGTGATTTCGCGGCGAAAAAAAATGCCGAGAGTGTGGCATCGCTCTCGAAACAACTCTCAGCGCTCGGCGAACACGATGCCCAGGAGCTCGTGCGCATCCTGAATAAAGCTTACAGCCTTACCTATGATGCCGACGACTACCTGGACAATCTATAAGGATAAAGACAGACATTTAGGTGCATCTTGAAATGCACCCGGGACAGTTGTGCCCATCAGCCACCGTCAACATCTCATTCCAAACCAAATCAGCCAACGTACGTCATGGCAATCCCCGGTAGGTTGCAGGATGGCGGCTGAGCCTTTCCCTCGGGAAACTTCGCGAAGCCCAGTTCCCGAGGGAAAGGTATGGTCTGTGTAATACCAGACAAACAGTACATTTTTGCTAGATTGGTATTTGACTGAAGAACCAATTGGTATGGCTTATTAAGCCCACCTTGCCGTTGACGCTTATTTTGCTGCCGCTGGGAGAATTCCGAACTTGGGTGCGCAAGTGCTCCCATATGTTGATATGACCTAGTAGGTGGCTATCTGGTTACTACCAGTTGGCCCCTTGGTAACGGGTGGCCCCCATTGTGCGGAATGTACCGAACATCTCCGTTTGATACGTTTTCCCATGCTGCCGGGGGGGGGCGTCCTCGGCACCTCAGCATGTCGGAAGAAAGGAGACCAGATGCGCAGGAATTCCAATTTTACGAAACGGTGGGTGAAGGGAAGCGCGGTCCTCGTTGCCACTGCAGCGACGCTCGTGTTTGCCAATCCCCAGCAGGCGATTGCCACGCCACTCAAGGGCGTCGACTCGGCGACCGTGTCCCAGTCTGCCTCGAATGTCGTCGACATCGATTTCGCTGACGGCATCAAGGGCCGTATTACGTTCCTCGAGGACGGTATTTTCCGTTATAACGTCGACCCCAAGGGTGAGTTTTCCGAGTACGCCACGCCGCGTAGTAAGTCCCACACGGCTAAGATCCAGGCTCAGCCCGATACCTCGGACACCTACAGCAAGCCGAGTGCGACGGTTGCCGACAAGGGCGACACTATCGAGATCACCGGCGGAAAGGCGACCGTGATCCTGGACAAGGCGACTGGCAAGATGAGTATCAAGTCAGGCGACCGTGTCGTGGTTTCCGAGTCCGCGTCCCTCGACCTTGATAAGAAGGGTACCGTCCAGACGCTCGCCAAGGAGAAGTCCGAGAACTTCTTTGGCGGCGGCACCCAGAACGGACGCTTCCTGCACACCAACCAGACCATCGCCATCTCCAACACGAACAACTGGACCGATGGCGGCGTTGCCTCGCCCAACCCGTTTTATTGGACGAGTGACGGCTACGGCGTACTCCGAAACACGTTTGCAGAGGGTTCCTACGACTTCGGTTCCACGGACTCATCGACGGTCACGACTTTGCACAGCGAGAATGAGTTTGATGCCTACTACTTCGTGGCGACCAACGAGGGCGCTTCGAACGTGGCAACCGAGATGCTGCAGGACTACTACAAGGTGACCGGTAACCCGGTACTGCTGCCCGAGTACGGGTTCTACCTTGGTCATCTTAATGCCTATAACCGTGATGGCTGGTCAACGACCTCGGGTCAAAAGAAGTGGGAGACCAAGGGCAGCAAGTCCTCGAGCGAGAAGGGCGACGTTAAGTACGAGTCTGGCATGTCGACGGGCTACAAGCTCGACGGCACACTTGCGGCCGAGACGCTCAACGGTGAGGGCCCTACGGTTGATACCGAGAACATGAAAGCGACCGATTTCGACCGCCAGTTCTCTGCTCGTCAGGTTATCGATGACTACGAGGACAACGACATGCCGCTCGGCTGGTTCCTGCCGAACGACGGTTACGGCGCCGGCTATGGCCAGAACGGTTACTACAAGACCGGCGGCGTCAACTCCGACGGAGCGAGCTCGGCCGACCGTCTTAACGCTGTGCGTGCCAATGTCGACAACCTTAAGAAGTTCACCGAGTATGCCAACTCCAAGGGTGTGAGCACGGGCTTGTGGACCCAGTCCAACCTTGAGCCCGACAGCAACCCTGAGACCCCGTGGCATCTGCTTCGCGACTTCGACGCCGAGGTCAAGACGGGAGGCATCACTACCCTTAAGACCGACGTTGCCTGGGTTGGATCTGGCTACTCCTTTGGTCTTAATGGCATCAAGACAGCTTATGACACGGTGACGACCGGCGCTAACAAGCGCCCCAACATCATCACGCTCGATGGTTGGGCCGGCACGCAGCGCTTTGGTGGCATTTGGACCGGCGACCAGTATGGCGGTAACTGGGAGTACATTCGCTTCCATATCCCCACGTATATCGGTCAGAGTCTTTCGGGCAACCCCAACATCGGCTCCGACATGGATGGCATCTTTGGCGGCGACCCCATCGTCTCTGCGCGTGACTACCAGTGGAAGACGTTCACGCCCTCTATGCTTGACATGGACGGTTGGGGCACCTACCGTAAATCGCCCATGACGCACGGCGATCCCTACACAGGCATCTCGCGCTTCTACCTCAAGCTCAAGGCGCAGCTCATGCCCTATATCTACACGAGCGCGGCCTCGGCGGCCAACATCGACACGGGTAACGGCGATGCCGGCCTGCCCATGATCCGCGCCATGCTGCTTTCCGACAACTCCGAGTACGCCGCAAGCACTTCGACGCAGTACCAGTATATGTTCGGTGAGAACTTCCTAGTGGCACCGGTGTATCAGGATACCCAGGCAGACGAGAACGGCAACGACATTCGCAATGGGATTTACCTCCCCAACTACGGCACCGACGAGAATCCCACCATCTGGATCGATTACTTCTCGGGTAAGCAGTATCGCGGCGGCCAGGTTCTCAACAACTACGAGGCTCCGCTTTGGAAGCTGCCGCTGTTTGTGAAGGCCAACGCTATCGTGCCGATGTACGCCGAGAACAACAACCCCGAGGCCGTGAGCGACACCAACACCAAGGGTACCGACCGCAGCCAGCGTATCGTCGAGTTCTTCGCCACCGAGGGCGACGGCACCTTTACGCAGTACGAGGACGACGGCTCCTCCATCGAGAACAACACGACTGAGGACGATTCCTACGGCACGATCGACAATATCTCCTACGGTGAGCATGTGAGCACCGTCTACAGCTCCAAGGCCGCAGGCGGCACCGCGACCTTTACCGCCGAGGCCTCGCAGGGCGGCTACAACGGCTACGACTCCAACCGCACCACGACCTTCGTGGCCAATGTGTCCGCCAAGCCCACGAGCGTTGTCGCCAAGAACGGCGGATCCGCACTCAACGTGGTTGAGGTCGACTCGCAGGAGACCTTTGACGCCGCGACCCCCGAGGCCGGCCAGGCGGTCTACTTCTACAGCGAGACCCCCAACCTCAACCACTACGGCAGCGATGCGGACGGCACCGAGGCCGAGCAGGGCGAGAGCTTCAACAACACCAAGATCACCACGAACCCCAAGGTCTACGTCAAGTTCGCGAAGACCGATGTTGCTGCAGCGGCGCAGACGCTTGAGCTGGGCGGTTTCGTGAACGCCGACGCCACGCTCACAGCTGATCGCCTCAACGAGAACCTCTCCGCACCCACGAACCTTGCTGCCCCCGAGGACGCCACGACCCCAACGAGCATCAAGCTCACCTGGGGAAAGGTCGATGGTGCTACCTCCTACGACCTTAAGGTCGACGGCACTGTGTTTGCCGTGGGTGATGCGGCCGAGTTCACGCACACCGACCTCGCCTACAATAGCAAGCACACCTACCAGATTCGTTCGCGCAACGCCGAAGGTTACTCCGCCTGGAGCGATGTGCTCGAGGCGAACTCCGCACTCGATCCGTGGCGGAACGTCCCCGACGCCGAGGAAATCACCTGGGAGGGCTCACTTTACGGCAGCCATAAGGCCGAGCTCGCCTTCGACCATGAGTTCCAGTCGGGCGACGGCGGTTTCCACTCCGGTGGCAACGATCTGGGCAAGGCGCTTACCGTTGACTATGGACGCGCTTACAAGCTCGATAAGCTCGAGTACTATCCGCGCGATGACGCCGGCAACGGCACCGTGACCAAGATGCGTGTTGAGACGAGTCTCGATGGCGTCCACTGGACGAGCCAGGAGGTCGATTGGGCACGTTCCGCTGATTGTAAGACGGTAGCGTTTGACGGCACCGTGGCCGCCCGTTACGTGCGCATGACACCGCTCGCCTCGGTCGGCAATTTCTTCTCCGCGTCCGAGATTGCCATCTACAAGACCGACGGCACGGATGGCTTCGCCGTGGGCTCCAACCTCAACAAGGCCACGATCTCCGACGGAGACTACTCCAACATGAAGAACTATCTGGGCCTCGAGAATCGCGAGCCCGATACCCCGACGTTCGGTTCGCAGATCCGCGACCACTTCGCCGACCTCAACGATAACGGCGTTTACGACGTCTACGATTACTCGTTCACCATGGCGGGTCTTGACGGCGGCACTAAACAAAAGGGCAAGGTCGCAGGTTCGCTCGCGGTGATTCCGAGCAAGACCGAGGTCGAGGCCGGTGATGAGATCACCGTTGATGTCTATGCGGCCGACGCCAAGAACGTCAACGCCCTGGGCGCCCTCGTCAACTTCAAGAGCGACATGTTCGAGTTTGTGTCCGAGAGCATCGCGCAGGACGGCTCGACTGCCGGCATGGAGAACCTGTCTCGCGAGAAGGTCCAGTTCGTGGACGGAACGCAGACTATCAATCTCGCCTTTGCCAACCGCGGCGATGGCAAGCTCTACAACGGTACTGGCGCGGTGGCGAGTTTCAAGCTCAAGGCCAAGACCGCCGGAAAGGTCGAACTGCCCTCGACATCTTGGCTTATCGGCCCGGCATGCGACGCACTTGAGTTTGCGAGCGACGGCACGGTGACGATGCCGGACGTTCCTCAGCCAACGGTCGCCGAGTACGCCCAGGATGCCTTCAACATCACGATGACCAACGATGAGCTCACGACCGACGACGGGACCAACGTCGAGAAACTTATCCAGCAGAAGAGCTATAACGCGCTGTTCGATAATAACGAGGGCGACAACGGCTTTGAGTTCCTGTGGAACTGGAGTGGCAACTGGGACAGCGAGGGTAAGCTACCGAGTTACGTGAAGCTTCCCACCACGATGACATTCGCATTTAAGACGCCGTCGAAACTCGATAGCGTCGAGGTCGTTAACCGCAACGGCGGCAACGGAACCGTACAGAAGATCAAGGCCATCGTGACGTTCGAGGATGGCTCGATCCAAGAGTTCGCGGGCGGGGAGTACGATTCCTTCCTGGCTCGCTACGCCTTTGACCTCTCTGCCGAGAACAAGGGCAAGAAGGCGACCAAGGTCGAGGTCACGCCGCTTGAGGCATCGGGTGACCAGATGCTCACACTGCGTGAGGTCAACTTCAACTACACGCAGGGTGTCGAGGCCATCGAGGGTGTCGAGCTAGGCAAGAACCAGACCGAGTTCTTTGAAGGCGACATTACGCCCGTCGACGCCAAGGCTACGCCTGAGAGCGCTGGCTACCCCTATGTGACGGTCGAGAGCTCCGACCCCTCTGTGGTAAGCGTCTCCGCTGTTCAGGCTGGCGATAGCGTGAGCTACTACCTGCGTGCCAACAAGGCCGGCAAGGCAAAGATCACGGTGGCGTCGGTACTCGACCCCTCCAAGACCGCATCCTATGAGGTCGAGGTCAAGGCTGGTGTCGATACCTCTGCGCTCGTGGCAGCGCTTTCCAAGGTCGCGGGCTACAGCGAGTCCGTCTACACCAAGGATTCCTATGCAGCTCTCACCACTGCGGTCGAGGCGGCTCGGAAGCTCCTCGACAGCGGCCAGGGCAGCTATAGCAAGAAGGATGTCGCAGACGCCACTGCCAAGATCGAGAAGGCAATCGACGGCCTCAAGATGCGCCCTGTCGATGAGAAGATCCTCATCAACACGCCCGAGAACCGCAAGAACGTCAAGGTGGCCGACTTCTCGAGTGAGGCCGACTACGAGGGCAGCAACGCCGTCAACGCTCTCGACGGCGACGAGCGGACGCTTTGGCACAGCGACTGGGCCCATGGGACCGGTATGCCCCAGTATCTGAGTGTCGACCTGGGCCGCGACTACGATCTCACCGACGTTACATTCCTGCCGCGCCAGGACGGCGGCACTAACGGCGATATCTTCGAGGCCGAGATACTGGTCTCCGACACTGCCGACGGTTATGAGATGGGCACCGCCGCGTCGATGGGTACGTTCGCCTTCGACAACGACGGCCGCGTGCTCACCGACCGTGGCGACTGGAAGCAGATGAGCTTTGGCGCCGCGCGCGGTCGCTACGTGACCGTCAAGGTGATTCACGCCGGCGGTGGCGACGTTGATGCCTACTGCAGCATGGCGGAGCTCAAGTTCTACGGTACGGCCGTCCCCGATCCGGTGGCGAAGGATGATCTCGCTACCGCGATCGAAAAGGTTGATGCCGAGGTTGCTGCCGGCGACCTCAAGGCCGGTGACTACACCGAGGCCTCCTGGACGGCGCTCGAGAACGCCCTGGCGAGCGCCCGCGCCATCTTGAGCGATGAGGACGCCACGCAGGACGAGGTCGACCAGGCGCTCAGGGCGCTCGAGAGCGCCCGCGGCGCGCTCGAGAAGACCCCGGTGGTCCCGGTCGAGAATCCGACTAAGAAGCAGCTCAAGGCCCTGGTCAAGCAGGCGAAGGAGACTGACACCAGGGGCAAGATGGACGAGTCTGTCAAGGCCCTGACGGATGCCATTACCTACGCCGAGGACGTCTTGGGTGATGAGAATGCTTCCGACACCCAGCTCCAGGCGGCCTATGACCAGCTCAAGCTGGCCATTGAGAGCCTCAGGGATGCCGATTCCGGCAACCAGGGCGGCTCGGGCAACCAGGGTTCCGGCAATGGCTCGAACGGCGGCAACCAGGCGGGCAAGCCCGCAGGCGACAAGGCCCAGGGCAGCAAGAAGAACGGTTCGGCGATCCCCAATACCGGCGACCAGACGGCGGCGACCGTCGTGACCGTCGGTGGTCTCGGCGCCATCATCGCCGCGATCGGCGCTTTCTTCCATCGTCGCAGCAAGGCCAAGTAGCCCCAGCAACAGCTAAGCAAGCGTGCCCGCCGTCCCACCCAAGGACGGTGGGCATGCTTTTTGAATGTAGGCGGAAAGCTCCGACCCTTCGGCCTTAATCTCGCAAAGCATTCCGTCTCTCACCGAACACATCGGCATCGGTGGCTATACTTGAATTATTTGCAGTTAAGGGTCGCGGATTCGCTGCGTCACCGCTCTCAACAGGAGGTCTATGTTTATGGCAGATCAGAAGCCGGTTGTCGGGATCATCATGGGTTCCAAGTCCGATCTGGGCGTTATGGAAGGCTGCACCGCCGAGCTCGAGGCACTGGGTGTGCCCTATGAGCTCGTCATTGCGAGCGCGCACCGCACGCCGGCGAAGGTCCACGAGTGGGCTTCGACTGCCGCCGATCGCGGTATCAAAGTGATTATCGCCGCCGCCGGCAAGGCCGCTCACTTGGGTGGTGTCGTGGCTGCCTTTACGCCGCTGCCGGTTATCGGCGTGCCTATGAAGACGAGTGACCTGGGCGGTATGGATTCGCTGCTGTCGATGGTGCAGATGCCTTCGGGCGTGCCCGTGGCCTGCGTTGCCATCAACGGTGCCAAGAACGCCGCCATCTATGCCACACAGATTCTGGGTGCTTGCGACCCCGAGTACCGCAAGGTTATCGAGAAGATGAAGCAGGAGATGGCTGACGCCTAAGCGTTCCGCCGTTTCACCGCAGTATAAGGAGAGCCATGTCCGATTATCAGGGAAAACGATTCAAGGCTTCTCAGATTCCCGATCCGTCGAAGCCGGGTGCTGCCCGTGCGGCACAGCAGGGTCGGACATCCTCTCCTCAGCAGCCGCGCGCGCCGCGCCCCGTGACACCGGCGACGCATCGTCGACAGGACGCGCCGGCCGCATATCGTCCTTCGTCTTATAGCTCCGCTAAGAAGCCGCCCCGGTCTTCATCGCATGCCGCGCCGTCGGATCGCACCGAGCCGCCGCGCAAAAAGCGCCACTCCATTATTCCCATTCTGCTCATCATCATCGGTATCGGTCTGATTGTCGCCGCCGCCGCTATTTTTATTAATGCCCAGATTGGCTATAAGCAGGCGAGCGATTCGTATCAGAAAATCGAGAAGCAATATGTAAGCGATAAGGACGCCAGCGGCGTGCCGATTATCGACTTTGATGCGCTTGCTCAGACGAACCCCGAGATTGTGGGTTGGATTTACGTGCCGGGAACCAACATCAACTATCCCGTGGTGCAGACCAACAACAACTCCAAATACCTCAACACGCTGTTCGATGGCACGTCTAACGCCTCGGGTGCCATCTTCTTGGATAGCGATGACACCGCGCCGGGAATGGTCGACCAGCAGACCACGATCTACGGCCACCATATGAACGATGGGTCGATGTTCAACGTGATTTCGGATACGACTGACCAGGCAACGTTCGATAGCATTGAATATGTGTACTACATCACGCGCGATGCGACGTATAAGTTGCGTCCGCTGGCGACCAAGGTGGTCGAGGACACGTATGCCAAGGCGCGCACGACCAATTTTGAGGGCGACGACGGACTCAAGAACTACCTGTCCGAGATGCTCGACGGCGCTTCTGCCGTGGCGAGTGATGCCACCGATCGTGCCGCTTCGGCAACTAAGGTTGTAACGCTTGTGACCTGTCGTTCGCTGTCGCTGAGCAACACACGCGCCGTCATGGTGCTCACGCCGGTCGAGGAATAAGTTGTTCGAGAGTAGCTAAAAAGGCCCCGTCCCAAATTGGCTACTCGACGACGGTAAGGGAGAAATGATGCTCGAGAGTGGCAAATTGATGCCTTCGATTGATGCTTGGCTGCGCGAGGCCAAGGCCGATGCTTCGGCGGCAGGCTGTGGGATGTATCTGACGCATAACGGTGTGGTGCGCGCGACGCCCAAGGCTGAGGTGCGCGGAGTCGAGACCGATGGCGTGGCGCCAGGCCACAGGGTGGGCGGCATGGTCTTTGACTACGACGCCGAAAAGGTACGGTCTGCTATCGAGACTACGCGCGCGATGCCGGGTATCGGCTATGTGCGCGTGTGGCTGGCAAGCGGCGAGCTTACCGTAGGTGACGACATCATGCTCGTGCTTATCGGCGGGGACATTCGCCCACACGTGGTCGATGCACTGCAGGCGCTCGTTGGCACCATCAAGAACGAATGCGTGAGTGAGGTCGAGCGCGAGGCATAGAGGATTGCGTCGATAGAAGGATCGTTTATAAAAATGCCCACCGGTACGTGTGATACCGGCGGGCATTTTGCGTTTTGGGCGCGGCGGGCGCTAAACGCGCGTGGCGTCCTTGGGGCTCATGGTCATGCTCTGGAAGCGGTTCTCCATGTAGTCGTTATCGAAATACTTGCCGTAGAACTGTGCGACGGGAATGTCCGGCTCCGTGCCGTTAACGCGCTGGTACCAGTAGTCGAGCGACTGCAGCGTCATGACGCCGTCGACCAGCATAATGACGGTAAAGATGACGGTGGCCGAGTAGCGGCTCTTCCAGGGGATCTTGTTGATGAGCTTAAGCAGCCTCGGTAGCAGCAGCTTGATCCAGATGAGGCCACCTAGGCCCCACAGGCAGGCAAAGCCCGTGCAGGTGCGTCCGCCCGTGAGGACCACGAGCGGATCGGGCAAACCAAACAGCGTTATGTGCGAGTAGCTCCACGAGACCACGCCAAACGCGGTCTGCATAAACCAGCCCACGAACACCTCAAAGCTCGCGCCGAGCACAGCGCTCACCAGGAAAATGATGATGGGGTTCTTTTTGTAGAAGCGGTTAAGCACCATGGTCATGAGCACGGCGCCAAAGCCATAGATGGGGCTGAAGGGACCAAACAGCATGCCGGCGCGGTCCTGGTAGACGCCCGGGTCGTTGACCGTCATGTGCCAGATGTCCTCCAAGATAAGTCCCAGTACGCAGCAGACGAAGAATACCCAGAACAGGTTGAAGTAGTTGAGCTTGATGTAGCCCTCGCCGGTCTCATCGCGGCCGAGCATGCCCTCGGCGGCGGCATCGCGGTCGAGCATCTCCTGCAGGCGGCGCTGCAGCTCGCGCTCCTGACGCAGCGTGGGGTCGACGGTGGCCGAAAGCGCGATGAGGATGCCGAGCTGAATAGCGGGGCGCAGCAAGAAGGGCCCGATACCCTGGAGCATCACGTCGACCAAAAGCTCGACGACGGTGAATGCAATAAGGATGTAGGACAGGCGGGCGGCGTTGCGGCGCTGGTTTTTGATAAGGTCCAGGCCAAAGATGATTAGGATGACGGCACTTGCCGCAGAGAGCATGATGCCGGCGACGATAAGGCCGACTGCGACGAGCGTGTTGTCGCCGAGCTTTTCGGTGGCGTTGCCGTTAACAAGTGCCGTGATGACCTGCCACATAAAGGCAGCGACCGACGGGAGCGTGCCCACGCCGGAAAGGATGCACAGGACGGCGTACACCTTAATGATGAGGGGAATCTTCT
This sequence comes from Collinsella sp., assembly GCA_019414365.1. Classification (GTDB taxonomy): domain Bacteria; phylum Actinomycetota; class Coriobacteriia; order Coriobacteriales; family Coriobacteriaceae; genus Collinsella. Next base: position 6,605 of record DXMC01000019.1, on the reverse strand, counting down.
TGACCTCTGTGGCGCTGGGGACGCTAGGGTCGAGTTCGTTTCGATCCATACAGAACCTTTCTCGCTTTGTTGTAGGTTATAAGGATACGCCGCCGACCTGCCAAAAGACAGGACGAACGTCCCAATTGCAACTTTGTAATCCCCAACGGCAGACGCGGCGGCCATCTGGGGGCGCGGGCACTTACACTGGACAGACCGATAAAATGTTTGGCAACAAAACTGATTATTAGCTCGGTGGGCTTTTAAAAAGCGCTGCTCATGCGCTGGGGAGCACGTCGCGCCGTGCGTATAATAAGGCGGGTAACGCCAAAAATACGAGGCTCTGAGGGGATACCATGTCTCAAGAAACCATCCGCGCGGCCGAGCGTGCCGCGGGACAGGTGAACACCATGTCGACGTATGATCCGGACTCCGACCAGCTGCATGAGGAATGTGGCATTTTCGGCGTATGGGCGCCCGATCGCGACGTGGCTCGACTGACGTACTTTGGCCTGCGTGCGCTGCAGCACCGTGGCCAGGAATCGGCTGGAATCGCCGTGGGTGACGGCGGCACGGTTATGGTCCGCAAAGATCTGGGCCTGCTCGACCGCGTGTTCTCCAACGCCGACCTGTCGACGCTCTCCGGCCAGCTGGCCGTGGGCCACGTGCGCTATGGCACCGCCGGTGCCAAGAGCTGGGAAGCCTCTCAGCCGCACCTCTCTACCATCAACAGCGTCATTATCGCGCTCGCGCACAACGGCACCCTCGTCAACACCGACGAGCTGCGCCGTCAGCTGATCGAGCTGGGCGTGCCGTTCCTCTCCAATTCGGATTCCGAGGTCGCGACCAAGCTTATCGGCTACTTTACCCAGCGTACGGGCCACCTGCGCGAGGGTATTCGCAAGACCATGGAGCTCGTGCGCGGCGGCTACGCCATGACGCTCATCAACGAGCAGGCGCTCTACGCATTCCGCGATCCACACGGCATTCGCCCGCTCGTGCTGGGCAAGCTGGTGGACGAGGGTCTGGACCAGGCCGATGCCGCAGCCGTTTCGCAGCTGCCGTCGCAGGACGGCGCCGCGACGGTCGACTCCGCCGTCCGTGTCACGCGCGCCGGCGGCTGGGTCGTTGCTTCCGAGACCTGCGCACTCGACATCGTGGGTGCCGAGTACGTCCGTGACGTCCGTCCCGGCGAGATCTTGCGCATCAGCGCCGAGGGCCTGGTATCCGAGCAGGGCGTGCCTGCAGCCGAAGAGCCCGCCAACTGCATCTTTGAGCAGGTCTACTTTGCCCGCCCCGACTCCATCATGAACGGCAAGAGCGTCTATGCCTGCCGTTACGACATGGGTCGTCAGCTGGCACATGAGGAGCCTGTCGAGGCCGACCTGGTCATCGGCGTGCCCGACTCCGGCCTGCCGCCTGCGGAGGGGTATTCGCACGAGAGCGGTATTCCCTTTGGCGAGGGCCTTATCAAGAACCGCTACGTGGGCCGTACGTTTATCGAGCCTACGCAGGAGTTGCGCGCCATGGGCGTGCGTATGAAACTCAACCCGCTGCGCGACAACATCGAGGGCAAGCGCCTGGTCGTCATCGACGACTCCATCGTGCGCGGCACCACCATGGTGCAGCTCGTCAAGATGCTGCGCAACGCCGGCGCCAAGGAGATTCATATCCGCATCAACTCGCCCGAGGTCATCTGGCCGTGCTTCTACGGTATCGATACCGACGTGCAGTCGCAGCTTATCAGCGCCAACAAGACGGTCGACGAGATTTGCGAGTATATCGGCGCCGATTCGCTGGCCTTCCTTTCGGTCGAGGGCCTGCTTAAGGTCATGCCCAAGGGCGGTTACTGCGATGCGTGCTTTACCGGCCGCTACCCCGTGGCGATTCCCGAGAGCTTTGGCCGCGACAAGTTTATGGAGGGCTTTAAGCCCCGCAACCTGGACAAGCCGCTGCACTTTGACGACGACGCCGTGATCGAGAAATACGACGACCGCAGCTGGGAAGAGGAGCACGGCGAGGCATAAAACCTGCCATATGGGGACAGGTTTATTTTGGTAGGTTTTACCTGCTGTTTTGTTGATATGACGGCGCGTGCTGTTATGGCATGCACCGAATCGAGGACAACTATGAGCACCGTTTGGCGCCCGCGCGGCGCCACGGTAGTGGGAGAGGAAGGCTCAGATGAGCGACAGCAAGCATGTGACGTATGAGGATGCCGGCGTCGATACCGCTGAGGGCGGCCGCGCCGTCGACGCGATTAAGCAGATGGTCAAGGACACCAATCGCCCCGAGGTTATCGGCGGCATCGGCGGCTTCGGTGGCCTGTTCTCGGCTGCCGCGCTTAAGGATATGGAAGACCCGATCCTGATTAGCGGTACCGACGGCGTGGGCACCAAGCTCGTGCTCGCCCAGATCATGGACCGTCACGAGACGGTGGGCCAGGACCTGGTCGCTATGTGCGTCAACGACATTCTGGCTTCGGGCGCCGAGCCGCTGTTCTTCCTGGACTACGTCGCCATCGGTCACATCGAGGCCGAGCACATGGCAAAGATCATCAAGGGTGTGGCCGACGGCTGCAAGCTCGCGGGCTGCGCGCTCGTGGGCGGTGAGATGGCCGAGCACCCGGGCGTCATGGCTCCTGCCGACTACGACCTTGCCGGATTTACCGTGGGCGTCGTCGACCGTCCCAAGATGCTCGACCCCGCAAACGTCCGCCCGGGCGATGTGATCCTGGGCCTGCCTTCCACCGGCGTGCACTCCAACGGCTACTCGCTCGTGCGTAAGGTCATTGGCGTCGACGGCATTAAGCCGGGCACGCCCGAGGCCGCCGCTAAGGCCGAGGAGCTGGGCCGTCCGCTCGAGGAGCTCGGCGGTGCATCGCTGGCAGACGCTCTGTTGGCCCCCACGCGCATCTACGTCAAGCCGATCCTGGAGCTGCTGCGCGGCGGCGTCAACGTGCATGCTATCGCCCACATCACCGGCGGCGGTATTACCGAGAACCTCAACCGTGCACTCGCCGACGACGTCGACGCCGTGGTCACCCGCAACGGCGCCGAGATGGGTTGGGACGTTCCGCCCGTCATCACCTACGTGTCGCGTCAGGCCGAGCTCGCGCCCAACGAGGCATGCAAGACCTTCAACATGGGCGTCGGCCTGTGCCTGATCGTCGCCCCCGAGGACGAGGCCGCGGTTACCGAAGCCCTGGTCGCGCTGGGCGAGAAGCCGTTCCGCGTGGGCGAGTGCGTCGAGGGTTCCGGTAAGGTCGTGTACTCCGATGAGCGCTAACGAGCAGATGGCTGCTAGTGAGGGCCTGGGCTTTGTGCCCTACACCCGTCCGACCGGCACCGATACGGTCGAGCCGCTCAAGATCGGTGTGCTCATCAGCGGTTCGGGTACCAACCTGCAGGCGCTGATCGATCTGATCGCCGCCGGTAAGCTCAACGCCTCGATTGAGCTTGTGGTGTCGAGCCGTCCTTCGGCTAAGGGTTTGCAGCGCGCTGAGCGCGCGGGCATCCAGACGCTCACGCTGTCCAAGGATGTCTATGCCGACCCTATTGCCGCCGACGAGATCATCGCGCACGAGCTGCTCGAGCGCGGCTGCGAGTACGTGGTGATGGCCGGCTATATGCGCATGGTGCACACACCGCTGCTGGCGGCGTTTCCCAACCGCGTGGTCAACTTGCATCCGGCGCTGCTGCCGAGCTTTACCGGTGCGCATGCGATTGACGATGCCTTTGCGCGCGGCGTCAAGGTAACTGGCGTGACCGTGCATTTTGCCAACGAGGTCTACGACAACGGTCCCATCATCGCCCAGCGTGCGCTGGCTGTCGAGGAGGGCTGGGATGTCGACGCGCTCGAGGAGCACATCCACGCGATTGAGCACGTGCTGTATCCCGAGGTCGTGCAAATGCTCGCCGACGGCCGCGTCCACGTGCTGGAGAGCGGCAAGGTCGCAATTGATGCGCCCCGCGTCTAGCGGCGCACAGTACAATTTAGTTGAGTGGTCAGGGTGGTCATTGGCGCCAAGGCGCGCGTGGCCACCTTTTGTTTTGGGTAGTCATCGGGGACGTTCCTGAATGACTAGGTGAGAGAGGTGAGCGCATGGCGGATAACGAAGCGTTGTTTACGCCTGAGCTGGTGTTTTTTGATTGGGAGTGTGCGACGCCGGGTGAGGTGTTTGCGCAACTCGAGAGTGAGCTTGCTCCGCGCGGCTACATTGCCGACGGTTGGCTCGACGCCGTTCGCACGCGCGAGGATGCCTATCCCACGGGTCTTGCCATGCCGGCGGCAAACATTGCCATTCCGCATACCGATCCGGGGTTTGTGGCCAAGCCCTATATCGCGGTGGTGAAGCCCTCCGCGCCCGTGACATTTAACGCTATGGCTGGCATGGGCGCTCCGGTGCCGGCGCAGATCGTCATCAATCTGGGCATCGCCGAGCCGGGCGGCCAGGTCGAGGCTCTGCAGGCGCTCATGAACATCTTTATGGACGCCGATGCCGCAGCCGACGTGCTCGGCCAGACCACGCCGCAGGGCATGGTCGACGCCATCCGCCGCCACTTCTAAGGTGGGGCTAAGCCGGCACCTAGGGACGTTCCTTATGTGCCGGCACTTGGGGACTGTCCCTAACTGCCGGCAGAAAAGGAACGTCCCTAACTGCCGGCTGCCAGAGCTGTCCCCTTTGCACCAAAATGGTGCAGATTAACCTGTCCCCAATGCACCAAGCGTGCCGCGGGGGCTGCGTTGTGACACAATGGCGTTTGTTCGATTCGTTATGCGAAAGGCCAACTATGGCAAATAAGAAAAAGAACCCCGCACTCGAGCCGACGCCCGAGCAGCAGGCTCGCGCCGCCTCCAACTCTCGCAAGAAGCAGCGCAAGACCCGCGTGTCCAAGACCGTCAAGATCGTTCTGGTGGTCATCGGCGTGCTGGCGATGCTGCTTTCCGTCTCGGCGATGGCGTGCTCCGGCCTTATGTCGCAGGCCGAGGACACCTCGGGCTACAAGCTGACCGGCGGTGTTGCTGCTACTATCAACGGCACCAACCTCACCGAGGACACCGTGACCAAGCAGATCATGAGCATGCGCACGTCCTACGGCTACACCAAGGATAAGGACTGGGCGCAGTATCTGGTCGACAACGACCTCACGCCCAAGAAGTATCGCAAGCAACTCATCGACTCCTACACGCAGCAGATTCTGCTTCAACAGGCACAGAAGGAGAACGGCGTGACGGTGTCGGACGAGGAGGTCGAGAAGGCTTGGAAGGACGCGTGCAAGAGCGCGGGCGGTGCCAAGGCCTTTAAGAAGACCCTCAAGACCTACGGCTATACCGAGGATACCTACAAGGATTCGCTCAAGGAGAGTCTGGCGCAGCAGAAACTCAAGGATGCCGTCGCGCCCACGAGCAAACCCAAGGACAGCGAGATTGTCGATTACATCAACGAAAACCTGTCCAGCTACAACGACGCCCGTCGCTCGTCGAACATCCTGATCAAGGTTGATTCCGACGCTTCCGACGAGGACAAGGCTGCCGCCAAGGCCAAGGCGCAGGAGTGCCTGGACAAGATCAACTCCGGTGAGCTGAGCTTTGAGGACGCCGTTGAGCAGTACTCCGAGGACACCGGTTCCAAGGAGAAGAAGGGCGATGTGGGCTGGGATAAGCTCACCACCTTTGTCGACAGCTACCAGACGGCGCTCGAGGGGCTCAACAAGGGCGACGTGAGCGAAGTCATCGAGTCGACCTATGGCTACCACATCATCAAGTGCACCGACTACTTCCATGTCGATAATCAGGTTGATGACATCAACCAGGTGCCCAAGGCCATCAAGAAGTACGTCTCCAACGTGGTGAAGACGCAGGCGGCCAGTACCGCGTACAGTGAGTGGCTGGAGCAGTACAAGAAGGACGCCGACATTACCGTCAACCCCATGCCCAAGGACGTACCCTATAACGTGAGTCTGAAGGGCATCACCAAGAGTTCGACCGACGATTCGTCGACGACTGAGTAATCATGGGGCGGTGCTCGCGCGAGTGCCGCCCACGCTATTAGAGAGGATTTGCAGATGACCAACGAAGAGCTGCAGAAGGAAATGATCGCGGCCATGAAGGCCAAGGACAAGGTTCGCCTGTCCATCATTCGCCAGGTTAAGGCCGAGGTGAAGAATATCGAGGTCAATGAGCGCCGCGATGTGACCGAGGAAGACGTCAACAGCATGATCAAGCGTCTGATCAAGCAGACGAGCGAGACACTGGAGATGTCCATCAAGGCCGGCACCGACCAGGAGCGTACCGACAACCTGACCGAGCAGGTCAAGATTCTGGAGAGCCTGCTGCCCGCGCAGGTTTCGGGCGAGGAGCTCGAGGCTCTGATCGAGCAGGTCATCGCCGAGCTGGGCGCCACGTCCAAGAAGCAGATGGGCCAGGTTATGGGTGCACTCGGCAAGGCCACTGGCGGCAACTTCGATAAGCCGGCCGCGGCAAAGATCGTCGGAGCCAAACTCGCGTAATTTGTTACGCGGTTTTACCAAACCGCGTAACGGCTCGACGCTGCAAACCCGTACACGCGGCAATCTGACGTTCAATTTCAAGGGCGCGACCATAAGGTCTGCGCCCTTTCATTT
>DXMC01000018.1:27020-46073 GCA_019414365.1 Collinsella sp. | reverse complement strand
TCAGCCCGCTCTCCGTCTACGGCCAGACCAAGGCCGCCGGCGACATCGCCGTGGCCGGCTGCCCCCGCCACTACATCATGCGCTCCAGCTGGGTCATCGGCGAGGGGCACAACTTCGTCAAGACCATGAAGGGGCTGTCCGACCGCGTAGCCGACCCGGAGGACGGGCTCGAGCAGGTCACCGTCGTGGACGACCAGCTGGGCCGCCTGACCTTCACGCGCGACATGGCCGAGGCCATCTTCCACGTGCTGGACGCGAAGGCCCCCTACGGCACCTACGACTGCACCGGCTCCGGCGTCGTGAAGAGCTGGGCGGACATCGCCCGCGCCGTCTTCGAGGCCGCCAACGGCAACGGCGAGAAGGTCTTGCCGGTATCGACCGCCGACTACTACGCGAGCGCCGCGGGCCCCGTCGCCCCGCGCCCGGTCCACTCCGCACTCGACCTGTCCAGGCTCGAGTCGGTCGGCTTCCACATGCCCGACTGGGAGGAAGAGCTGGGGGAGTACCTTAAGACGCTCTAGCAGATTAGCGGCTCGTCGGGAAACCTGGCGAGCCGCTATTTAATTAATCTTTAGCATTTCGCATCTCGACTTAGGGCCTTCTTGCCGACATGTTAATCCAAATCCAGCAGTTTCCGCTGCAGTCAGCATGCTCGATTCGATTTTTGGCCAATCCAAGGTCTATGAGTCTTTTTGCCAATGGTATGTCCCCTGCGGCCCAACAAAGGTCTGGCCATTTGGAAACGCAATTGCACGCAGCGAGTTCAAATAGTGCTGAGTCGCCTCGTCCATATCTTTACCTCCTTTCGGGGCTCGATTTACAACCCATATATTTGGCTATCTGCCAAATAACATCGTGCGGGATTGAGCCACCTTGTGTCCCTCAAATCAATGAGTATGGCGAGAGCGCTGTTGAAAACGACTACAGCGCCCACTCTTCATTTAGGTTAAAGGCTTACAACCCGATCACAAACCTCCAACGCAGCAGATCGATGCGTGACGATGATGACGGTATGGCCGAGATTTCGCATACGATCCAGCATTTCTCGCTCGGTCTTGGGGTCGAGGGCCGATGTGCGTTCATCGAGCAGAAGCACGGGGGAGCCGGAGTAGACCGCACGCGCAACGGCAAAGCGTTGCTCCAGGTCTCCGTACCAGTTGTCGCTGGTGTCGTCCCAGGTTAGGTCCATCTGGCACCATTTGCCGTCGATCTTTACGGCGTTCCAGGTGTGGCCGTTGCCGGTGACGCGGCCGTTGGCGATGCCCGCGGCGTCAAGGAGCTTGGAGTAGATGCGCTGGTAGCTCTCGCAGGTGCCCTGGTGGCGCGTGAGGCCGCTCTCGGCCGAGCACCAGTTGAGGTTGTGGTCGTACTCCAGCTGGTCGAGCGTCCAGTCGTGGAGCCACAGCGCCCTGTCGTAATCCGAGCCGTCTGTCTGTTGCCTGCACTGGGCCACGGCGTTGTTGACGATCTGCGTGACGCTTGGGCGGGCGGCGTCGTTTACGGTCACCTCCGCCGTGGTGCGCATGTAGTAGATCCCCTTGTCGTTTTGGGGGTCGTTTCTGTCGTTGTCCATAAAGTAGAAGTAGATGCGGTACGTGCCCGATGCCGTGAAGTCAAAGGTAAAGTCGTGGCCCGCGGTGCCCAGGCTGCAGTAGCTGGCCCATGCCGGGCGCGACGGGTCGCAGGCGCTCTCATGGCTGCCGCCGTCCCAATAGGTGGGCACGTCCATGCGCGCCTTGGCCTGGGACGAGCCGTTGGTCTGGGTTACGTGGAAGGTCGTCGCGGTGCCCGCGGGGGCGTCGTTCCACGAGACGGTGAAGGTGACGCCGTTTTGGCTTGCGGTGGCGGAGTGGGCGTAGCCGGTTTGTGACGTGGTGGAGATTGCGGCGGGCGTGCCGTTGGCTTGGGCGCGGAGGGATGGGGCGGGGGCTGTGGTGTCCTCTGCGGTGTCTGCTGTCGCATTTGTGTTGATGCCGTCTTCAGCCTTGCCTGTGTCTCCGTTCGCGGCGTTGGCTTGTGCCTGCTGCTCGGCTGTTGCCTGAGGCTGGATGGCTTCCGCGATGGCTGCCATGGGCATCGTCGCGCCGACCATGGATGTGCACGCGATCGCGCAGAGCAGGTAGTAAAGGGGTCGTTTCATAGCGGAGCCTCTCGGTGAGCAGCCAATAGGGTCCGAAGGCAGCTCCAGGCCAGCACTCCGCACATATTTTGTAAGGGTTAATTTTACGGGAACCCCAGTCAACATCAGCGAACTTTCTGGGGAATGTTGGGGAGGGGGAGGGGTGGTTGGTTGCCCGGTGACGTTGTGGATCGCGTTGGGCTGACTATGCCTGATGCGGCAAATCCAGCATGAGGCCGTCTCGCGCTTCTTCGAGACTCGCCACCGAGACCTTCCAGGAAAAGTCCGCTAGGCTGCTGCTTAGGTCAAGTTCTGCGTGGTCGTATTTTTCAATTTTGCAGCCCGGGTGATTCTCGTCTGGTAAAAGGCGACATTCGACCGGACGCGACCCGATGATTCGATACTCCTTCTGATATGCATACTTGGGCGTTTTGATAACGAGATTGTGCGGGATGCCCCCAAAGATCTCGCGGATCAGTTTTGGCCCAGGGACGCCGTAGGAGATGGGACCGTGGGCGTAGATGCTTCCGCCTTCGGCAATGTGTCTGTCGGCGAGGCGCGCGAAGCTGGCGTACTGCACAATGCCGATCCATCCGTCCTCGCATCCGAACTCCTGGATCATGCGTTTCGGGATTTTCACAGTGTTGTTGACGATATCGTTCTCGCGGACCGTGTACATGCAGTAGATGGGCAGGGAAGTATATCTGTAGAGGCACACCCCGGGAGCCATGGACGCCTCGAGCGGATCGCCCTGCTCGCCAGGCAGGCCATGATAGTAGCCGGCCGCGTTCATGTAGAGGCGACCGTTTATCAAGTCGTCGACGTATGCCTCCCTGGGAGCGAATTTTAGAAGGTACTCGATGTCGTCTTTTGACATGGCGGATCCTTTCTTGGGTGGAGGTGCCCGGGTCACCTTGTGTGTGCCCCGTTTTCTCATTGCCAAGATAAGAGAAATTCTCAAAACCTTCGTGCCGGATTGACGTGGACCTGCGCCGCTTGGGTGTGCTGGCTCATTGGGACTCTGAGGCTTGTACAGCAAAGAACTCTGGGGGCTTTATTCCGACCTGCTGCGAAATGGTCTGCTAGTTGATCGGTTATAGTAACTCAGCTCGGCTTGACTCTGCGATGTTCACTTCCTTGTTTGCTTCAAGAGCAATTCGATACTGGTCTGCGTATCCGAATTCAAGGGATACGCATGTCGATGCATCGAGGTCGAAAATGTAATTGTATCCAGGGACCGAGACGATAACAGATACGAAGTGCCATGAGTGATCTCGGGATTCTTTTTTCATGTTGGAGAGCGCTTCGCGAAGCATTTCCTCGTCAGCAAGAATATTGGATCTGACAAACAACTCGTTTCTCCTAAAGAGTTCGTAGTCACCAGAGTCGAGTCTGTCCAGCTTTTTGCGAAGAGCTTCAATAATCGGCTCGAATGAATCCGTACCATTTGGACCAAACAGGACTCCTTTTTCGAAATGCGCTCCACATTGCTCAATAAGTTCGATTCGGCGTTTTTCCTGAGAAGAATCATTCTCGTATAGGAGTTTGGAATAGAGGGATTCTGCCTTTCTGCTGTCTTGCGATTGGGAAGCTGTTACCTCGATGCCTAGGGACTGCGCCCGATCGATCAGATCCGGTTTGTCGCTGTAAGCCAAATTGCCATATTTGTTGCTATCGATAAATTGCAGAACATGTCTTGCATAACACTCCCAGATATCGATTTTGGTCCTGCCAAGGATGGGCTTGACGTAGTTTTCGCTATCAATGGGGCTATGCATATGGCTCACTTCTGGTACTCGAATCTCGGGGTTAATGTCCGCCTTATTGTGCAATATTTTTTGTCCTCGCGGCGTCCTATCCTTTTAGAAAAACACTGACTGTTTGGAGGATAGCAATGGAAACAACCGCTGAAGAGTTTGATGAAAGCCGCAGGCTCTTACTGCAAATAGCTGAGGCTTATGCAAATCTTTTATATACGTATAAGACGCAGCTCGTTGCGGCAGACAGCGCCAACGGACTCAACAACCGTTTATCCGTAATGCAGACTGTTTTGACATCGGTTTCCGCTTGTGGCTTTGTAAGTATCTGGCTATCTGGAATGGAAATTGCGGCGCTGGTTGCCGCCGGGCTATCTGTCATCAGTCTAGCAATAACAATTTATCTTAAAGGGGCAAACTTGAGCGAGAGGGCAAATTGTCATGGCGCTACCGCAGATGCAATTTGGGTGATTCTTCAGGGGTATCTATCACTTCTTGCTGACAGCCGCTCATTTGATTTGGCGGAAATCAGATCTCGTCGCGATTCTTTTCAAAAGGAAGTTGCTTCAATTTACGCAAAAAGCCCTATGACAAATCCCAAAGCCTATTCAAAGGCCCGTGAAAGCATTAAGGCGGGCAACTGTGGGTTTTCTCCGGTAGAGATAGAACAGATTCTCCCTGTTGGATTGAGGGATCTGGTTAGATAACTGAAGGGACCAACATGGACGAAAAGCAATCTTTTGAGAATTTCTTCGAATCAATTTCGCTTGATTCATTGAGTGAGTATCAATCGTCGATTGAGTCATTGACGAAATTATTGAACAAAAAATACTACGATTTGGATTCTGTCGATGATCATTGTCTTGTGGTTGGATCAGTTGGTCGGCAAACTGCTGTTTCCGAAACTAGCGATCTTGACCTTTTGTTTGTACTGCCGCAGGAAGTTTATACGAGATTCAATGCCTATGACTCTAATGGGCAGTCGGCGCTTCTCCAAGAAGTCAAAAAAACAATTAAAAGCCGTTACTCCAAGACTGACATAAAAGGTGACGGACAAGCTGTAGTGATTAACTTCACTGATAGGTTTTATTCGATTGATTTGGTTCCTGCTTTTGAGCAGGACGACGGATCGTTCAATTATCCCGATTCAAATGATGGTGGGTCTTGGAAAAAGACGGATCCTATTCCTGAGCAAGATGCCTGTTCTGTTCTATTTGAAAGGACCGATGGAGATGGCAAAAGGCTCTGCAATGCTCTAAGGGTTTGGAAAAATACTCTTGGATTTCATTTTAAGGGCTTGCTCATCGATACTCTTGTTAATAGTTTTTATAATCAGAAAGACCGTTCCAGCGACCCGTATGATCTCTTGTCCGACCTCTTTAAATTTTTGTCCGAGCAAGATTGCGAACAATCTTTTTGGCATGCTCTGGGCAGCAACCAACAGGTTACGAATGATGACAATGGGGCGTTTGTACCAAAAGCCAAGAAAGCTCATGGAAAACTAATTGATGCCACTAGCTCTGATGAAAAAGAGCAAGTTCTCATTGATTTATTTGGAAAGTCGTTTTCCGAAGCTGTTGTCGATGGTTCTTCCGATAGTGAAGAAGCCCAATTTGCTTCCAAGTATGGCGTGGCCATTGATGAGCGATTTGTCGAGGACCAATTTAAGGTTGATATTCGTCGTTCGATGGAAATCGATTGCCAAGTTATACAACATGGTTTTAGGCCCTCATTACTTAGGGATATGTTGTCTAGACATTGTCCTTTACTACGAAAGCGCTCGCTTCATTTCTTTGTTGTCAATGCTGCTTCTTTTAGGGATTGCTCTTTTTACTGGAAAGTTCGCAACCGCGGTGAAGCGGCATTTCAGAGAAACTGCATCCGAGGCGAAATTCAACGTGGCAATAAAGATGGCTTCCATGACGAGAAGACTGATTTTGTTGGCCCACATTATGTCGAGTGCTATGCGGTTAGGAACGGCGTTTGTATAGCACGATCTAGAACTGAAGTTCCTATCAGTTAGCTCAAAGCACGAATTGCGTTCTTTGATCTGGTTTGATTATCGCCCAGCTGGGTCGATAAGCGTCGCTGTAAGATGTTCTCAGTGATATAGCCGTCGTGGACTCTACGTGAGGCGATGACAAAGAAGGGTCGTTGTTCGGTTTTCCGGCAACGGCCCTTTGACGTTTCTGCGACAACTGGATGTTGTCGCGGGCTATCCGCAATCACTTTGCGCCATTTTACGGGGACTATTGTGGAACGAGATTGCTTAATGCTGACCGCGTCTTTTGCGATGTTCTGGAATTTGAGGAAAGGCAGCGCTACGGTTTGCGTCCAATGACGGTTTCTGTGACCGGTTCGATATGTGCCATCGAGCTTGGATGGCTTTCTGGAGAGTACTGTTAATTGGTCCGATTACAAAACGGCAGTATCCTGCCTGCTTGAAAATGATGCCAATGGTGTCAAGCTGGTTAGCAAAAATGATGTGAGTAAAACCCAGATAACCGAGATGACCTCGAAGCTTAAGGAACAAGGCGTTTCCGTTCTTGAGGTCAAGTATGTGCCCGGCGCTTCGGCGACCATCGTGTGCAACGGTGATTCTTCAAAGATTTCGAGTACTGCCGGTAGTGATTGGACGGTTGTTGGCTAGGGAATTTAACTCCGATTTTTGCAAATATTGATATTGCTTTTGTAGACAGGGCGCATAAATGTGATGTTCACTTGATGGTGGAACTTGGCGCAACGTCGCGGCTCTGCTGATGTTTGATTCGGGTTTGGTTTAGGACTGTCGTTATTTGTGGTGACGACAAATATAGCCAAGAGCGAGCGCATATGTCTGCCGTGGGATTTAAAGACGGCCAATATCCAGCCTAAGACACAAATTGATGGTAAAGTTACTGGGGACAAGGTCGCAGCTAGTCATTGATTGCCCCGACTGGAGCGAGTCCTCTGTTAAAGATGGACTGAGACGTTTTTACCAATTCGGGTCCGTGCATATGGTTATTCCGTAGCCACGGACCCGAAACCGTGCCTACGGAATAACCATATGCACGGACTGTGCGGCCTTGTCCTTATTGGAATCGAGGTGCAATGCTCTGCGACTGTATCAGTAAAACTGATTTGAATATCCTGAGAAGTCATCTGAGGGTTTATCGTGACGTTAATAAACTGCCCTTGTTTATCTTTCCCTGCGGCGGTGATCAGAGCCTGCATTCCTCTCGACGATTCTTTAGAGCTTATGTGTCCAACAATCACACCGAGGCTTTAAAAAACGTTTTTTGTCTTACCGCCGAAGACGTAGCGGCGGAAATGGACGGTTCGAGACTTAATTTACTTCAGCAAGAGGCCATGCTTGCCGACATGTCTGACTGGATATTGATTTTTGTAGAGAGCTGTGGATCTTTTTGCGAGTTGGGCGCTTTCTCTGCTTTGCCTCATGCTGCTTTGATCACCTCTGTTGCTGTTGGAAAGCAATATAAGGGCTCTCGGAGCTTCTTGATTGATGGGCCAGTGAAAGAAATAGCCACAGGCGACTCTTCGCTTAACAAAGTCTTTTACTTAGACTTAAATAACCCAATGTCTTCGCCTGACTTGTGCCGCTTTGTTTCTGAACTAAGACCCCTCATTGGTGTTAATGCTACTAAGCGGGGCAAGGCTGGCTTAAAGGCCGCTAGAAAGATGATCAATCGAGATGAGTCCAAGATTAACGTGGGCTCGCTCGTCCACGAGTTACTTGATTTGCTTCAAATATTGGGCCCCATGTCAGAGACCGATTTACGAACGATATACTGTGCGGCCAAAGGCTTCCGTGCTAGTAAGCTCAAAATATACTCGCCCATTTTAAATGCGGATATGAAAAATGCCGGCGTTCCGATATCTTGGTCGGATGTTTGCTGCATGATGAGAGCTACCGGTCTTGTTTCTAAAGTGAGATGCAATAGGGGTCCGGATTATCTGATTAAAAGCACGATACACCTCGATTCCTATTTCATGTTTAAGGGAAGCGAAGACCAAGATTTCTCAAACATGAGGGCGCGGGTAATCCTTCGTAAGAGATCAATGGGGTATGGAGGCGTTGCCGGTGTCTATTGCGGATAGAATTTGCTTCGATCTTGGAATGACAAATCGCCAGCTACTGGACCTTGCGAGCTCAACGACAGATAAGTACCACAGTTTTTTAGCCGGTGGAAGAAAGATTGTTGCGCCTCGGCCAGATTTGAAGCTCGTCCAATGTTGGATTTCGGATTATATAAATACTGAGTTTGATATAGATCTTCCTTACGCTACAGCCTACGAAAAGGGCTCAAGCGTCTGCCGTAATGCCGGGCTCCATGCTAAGAGCAGCCATTTTCTTCTGCTTGATATTTGCCATTTCTTTGAGTCCTGCACTCAGCAAATGGTCAGGAATTTGTTTTCAGGGGGAACGTATCGGTCGACAAACGCTGAATCTCGCTCGCGTCTTACTGCAGACGATGTCGATCTTCTCGTAGCTTTATCATGTTATCGGGGTTCTCTTGCAACGGGTTCTCCGTGTTCGCCCTTTATTGCCAATCGCATAATGGCTTCGTTTGATCATGAGATTGCAGCTAGACTAGGCGAAAGATTCGTCTACTCGCGATACTCTGACGACATCTGCATTTCATCAACTGAATGGATAGACTCTGCGGAGATTTCAACTTTTGTTGGTGACCGCCTACGGCTAAAGGGTTTTGATTTGAATAATGACAAAACTCGTTGTTTTGGACGAGGGCACCTACGTAAAATCACGGGCATCTATCTCGACTGCGATGGCGTCCTTCGACTGGGGCCTCAAAGAAAAGCAGAGCTAAAGCGCTCTTTATACCAGGTGCTTATGCGCGAGTGCGATCGTAATCATGCCCATCGCGTTTTAGGCCACTTGAGCTTTTGTAAACAGGTTGAACCGGAGTATTGCAATGCACTTTTAGCTAAGTACGCGAGCTATGGTAAGGCTGTGTCTAGTGGAGGCGTTATGCCAGCGTTAGTGGAGCTCGCCTATGGGTAATTGTTAGGTGACCCTCTGTGGGGGTCACGTGACGGTTGTTTCGGTTAGCTTTTTGAACCACTCTCGAATCGGTTGCATATTCTATATAGCAATATACAAAAGCTCTTTGGGAGCTTTAAGGGTGACGCCTTCTGTTAGAGAGTGTTGCCCTTTTTTCATGCATGTAATGTGTTACGTGCTAGCTAAACGCCATTCCGACAATGGGATGGTCGAGTATGCTCGGTTTGGCACCGTGCGCCTGCTGTCATTGGTGTGGCAAGCACTTGATTTAGACTACTTAAAGTCTATAATCAAAGAAAAACTCTGATATATCTTTTCAAAATAATGAAAGGAATGTTGAGTACCATGCTTTGTCAGTTCACCTTTAAGAACTATCGGTCCTATCGCGACGAGGCTGAGCTTTCCATGCAGGCGATGCCGATGAAGGAGTTTGAGCGTTCCCTCATCGAGTGCTCCGACGGGCAGAGTTTCCTTCCGGTGGCTGCGGTGTACGGGCCCAACGCTGGCGGCAAGTCTAATCTGCTCGAGGCTCTTGACTACGTTCGTTCGGCGGTGGCCAGACCAATTAGACTGCTGTCTGCTAGCGCTGATGCACCAGAGAGTGATCTCCCCTTGATAGCCCGTTGTTCGGCGTTTGAGTTCGATGACGTGTCTGCTGCCGAGCCCACCGAGTTCGAGCTCTATTACCGCGCGGGTGAGCATGAGTACCGCTATGTTCTGTCTGTACACGCCGATGAGATCATGTCCGAAGGGCTGTGGCGGCGTAAATTGGGAGCGTCGCGTACGGCGATGCTGTTCGAGCGCGAGGATACAAAGGTTGAACTCGGCCCCACACTGCGTAAGCTTGTGACGGCTGCGAGGTTCAACCCGAGCCTGCCGTACCTATCGTTCCTTTGCATCAACTTCGATGCGCCGGTGGTCCAGGAGGCGGCCAGCTGGTTTCTCGACGCCGTGTTTCTCAACTACAACAGTTCCTACCTGGAGCGGATGCTCGAGCAAATGCTCGACGAGGGCGACTCGCGCGAGGTCACGCGTTTTTTGCGCGCCGTTGATGTGCGTATTGATGGCTTCAGAGTGGAGAGGGCGCCGGAGTGGCGCGGCCAGCGCGTCTTCGTGAGGCACAAGGTGAGCGGCAAGGCGTACGAGCTGCGTTTATCCGAGGAATCTGCCGGTACCCAGAAGCTCATGGGGTTGGCTGCGTATCTGATGACAGCGCTTGAGCGTGGTGGCACCGTTGTGGTAGACGAGCTCGACGCCAAACTGCACCCGAAGCTTCTTCGCTATGTGATTCTGCTGTTTAAGGATCCTGAGGTCAACAAGAGTGGCGCGCAGCTCATCTTCTCGTCCCAGGATGTGTCAACCATGCGAAACGATGTCTTCCGCCGTGACGAGATATGGTTCGCTGCACGCGGCGAGGGGGAGGCGAGCCAACTGTGGTCTCTCGCCGATATCCACGAGGCAAACGGTAATCTGGTAAGCAAGAACGCGGCTTTCGACAAGCAATACCTGTCCGGTCGCTACGGTGCCGATCCGTACCTCACCCGCATCGAGGAGTGGGATTAGCATGGTGGCGAAGAAGTCGAAGGGCTGGCGTAGCGGCAAGCGAGAGGGCCGCTCGCGCATGGTTCAGATGACGCGTCATCTTGTAGTGAGCGAGGGCAAGGAGACCGAGCCTCGCTACTTTGAGGGCGTGCGTGCGGCGTTGGGCGCGGCGAACGAGCGCAAGGTTGCCATTGTCGTTAAGGGGACCGGCAGACACACGCTTGACCTGCTTGACTTCGCCGTCGAACACTGTCGCTATGCGCCCGAGACGTTCGATCACGTGTGGCTCGTGTATGACAAGGATGACTTTCCTGCGTCCGACTTTGATGCGATGAAGCGCAAATGTGACGAGCTCTCCGATGGTTCGAGGACCTTCCATGCGTTGTGGTCGAACCCCTGCTTCGAGCTGTGGCCGCTTTTGCACTTTCGCTACACGACCGCGCATATGTCCGCGTCCGACTGCCAGCATGCCCTCGCGCAGGAGATGTCGAAGAACTTGGGCATCGAGTACCGCAAGAACCTGGACGGGATGTTTGGGGCAGTGGATGATAGGCGAGGCGAAGCATTGCAGCGTGCTGGGCGCCTCGTCGCGTACCATAGGGAACTGGGTAACATTAAGCCATCTGCGCAAAACCCTGCAACTAAGGTGGGCGAAATTTTCGATGTAATCGGGCCGTATCTGGTTGGCTAGGCGAGTCGCTGGATTGGCTTTCCGGTTAGTGCGATTGGCGGATTGTACTGCGCTATTGCGAGTCCGGTGCGTAGGAGAAGTGCGGGGAAAATCGAAACTCGCCGAGCGCACACCGATTTTTGCCAACAAAACTGCAGGTCGCGGATGCTCAAAACAGGGGCCTGTTTGACAGATCTCGGTTTTTCACCGCACTTCTGGATTGGGTGCTCATTTAGCACTCTCGATGTCCCCACATCCCCTAAAAAAGTTCTTAAAACAGCCTTAAAGGCGTTCCAGTTCGCGTTGACAGCGTACAATACGCATGTTTGACTATGGCAAATGTGGAATTAAAGGGAGGGGATGCGCTATGGAAGTGCTGGTTGTTGGCAATACCGGATATGTTGACGATGGCTTTTGTTCCAAGGCGTTCCCCGGGGACCACGTTAAGGTCGTCGCTGCCGCGGAATCGCGCCGCGATGAGTCGTCACCCCATGCCTCGTGGAATGAGCTCCTTCAGCACTTGGAGCAGGCCTACGAGTTCGACCGCGTGGTCTACCTGTCTAATTTCCTTACCCCGCATACCGATATCATGGGCGATATCGAGCTGCTGCGCTCGGTCTTTCGTGCGTGCATGGGTCGCCGGGTCCAGCTGCTGTATGTGGCGGGGCCCGCGGGTGCTGAGAGCGCTGCCGATGCCGCGGGGCGAACGGGCAAGGGAATTATCGCCCGCGCGGCCAACGACCTGTGCCGCCACTACGCTGCGCACGAAGGCGTTCAGGCAAAGATTTTGCGCGTGCCCTTCCTGTATACTGCCTCTACCGTTCTGGAGGATCCGTTTTTTGCTCCGCTGTTCGACGCGTGCTTAACCGGATCGGTCGCTTTGCAGGGCTCGGAGGATGCGGCGTTTCCGCTGCTGTGTGCCGAGGAACTCGCGGTGCTGGTGCACCGCATCTTTGACAGTTGGGATGCCTCCTTTGAGACGCTCGACGTTGCCGATACCTTCCATCACACCTCAGGTGAGGTGGGCGAGGCCCTCAAGGCGGTGTTCCCCGACCTTGCCGTTGCCTTTGGCGATTCTGCCGGCTATGCCCTGCCCGTCAGCGACATCATTCGCGTTCGCTACGGCTGGTTTCAGCGCTACGATCTGCTGCGCGACCTCTCGACCATTCAGGCTCGCTGGGATGCTGGCCGCGCAGGGAAGGTCAACCCCTTGCGCGCCGCCATCGACCGCATTCAGATGCACACGCTGCCTATTAAATGCCTGGAGACGGGCGTTGCCTGGATCCTGTTCGAGGCTCTGGATCATCTATTCTCCCAATCGGCGCAGCTCAACGTGCTCGATTATCGCCTGCTCTACGTGGTGCTCATCGGCACGCTGTATGGCTTGGACTTTGGCCTGGTTGCGGCGCTGCTGGCGTCGGTGGGTTTGGCCGCGAGTTACTTTACTCTGTACGGCTATACCTTCCAGGGCCTGTTCTACGAGCCGTCCAACTGGCTGCCGTTTATTGCGTACTTTGTTGTGGGTGCCGTGTGCGGCTATGTGCAGCTGCGCAATAGCGAAGCCATTAGGGCGGAGCGCGATCAAAACGAGCTCGTGCGCAACCGCAATACGTTCCTTACGCAGCTCTACCACGACGCGATCGAGGACAAGCGCGCGTACAGGCGCCAGATCGTGGGTCGCCACGACAGCTTTGGCAAGATCTTTGCCGTGACGCAGGAGCTTGACGTGCTCAACCCACGCGACATCTATCGCAAGTGCTGCGAGCTTCTGGGCGAGATCCTCGAGAACGATTCGGTGGCGATCTACCATGTTTCTGGCGGAGCATTTGCACGCCTGGTGGCGGCAAGTCCCGCGATTGCCGAAGACGCCGCACGCTCGCTCACGCTTGAGCAGCTTGCACCTCTATTGGGCGACGGGGGTCGTTCGAGCCTGTGGGTGAACCGCGAACTGATGCCGGGGCTTCCCATGTTTGGATACACGATCGAGCGTGACGGGGCGCCCGCCGTGTTGACCTTTGTGCGTCGTGCGGCCGAAAACCAAATGACCCTCTATCATCAAAATCTGTTCCGCATCTTGTGCGGCCTGGTCGAAAGCGCGCTGGGCCGTGCCTTTGACTATGAAGCGGTGGCACAGGATAAGCGTTGCGTTGACGGTACTTGCGTGCTCAAGCAGGCTGCCTTTGGCCAAGAGCTCGCGGCCGAGCAGGCGCTGGCAGATAGCAAGATGGGCAGCTTTTTGCTCCTGCGCGTGGTACCGGGCATGGAGCCTGTCGGCGAGTTGGTGGGCGCAATTGGGTCGGCAATCCGCGAGAGCGACGCGGCGGGCTTGGTCGATGGCGACGTGCTCTACCTGCTTATGCGCCAGGCAAAGGCGTGCGATCTGCCCATTATCCGCGAGCGCCTGAGCGCAAAGCAGATTGCGGTGGAGCCCGTCGACGGCGAGGACATCGTGGCGCTGCTGCAGCACATCGCTTACACCGGTGACGGTGAGGGAGGTGCCGCTTGATCTCGCTTGTCGTTGCCGCCGTCTTGCTGCTGATTCATGCGCTGGTTTGCCTGATGCTGTGGACGCTCATGAAGTTGGGCCTGCTGCCGGTGCGCGGGCACATGCTGGCTGTAATAGTGCTGGTGCCGCTGTGGGGCCCGTTGCTGGTGGTTCTGCTATCGGTCCGCAGCGCGGTGTTTGGCGAGGGGCTGAAAGAGTCTGCGCTGGAGTCGCTGCGCTTCAACGACGACCTGCATCGTAGTATGTCGGTACCGAGTGGTGAGGACGATGCAGGCGTAGTGCCGCTCGAGGAGGCGCTCATCATCAACGACCCGGCAGAACGGCGCCGCCTAATGCTCTCCATGCTCACCGAGGAGCCCGACGCGTACCTGGCGCAGCTGCAGGCGGCTAAGCTTAACGACGACGTTGAGGTGGCTCACTATGCCGCGACGGCGGTGGTGCAGATCTCCAAGGAGTCCGACCTTAAACTGCAGCAGCTGGAGCGTGCCTTTAAGACGGACCCGAGCGCGCAAAACCTCAACGAATACTGCGATTTTCTTGGTGAATACTTGGGCTCGGGCCTGGCCGAGGGGCGCGTGGCTCAGATTCAGCGCCAACAGTACGCGCGTTTGCTTGCGCGTCGCTGCGAGCGCGAGGACACCCTTGAGCTTCGCATTCGATACGCGACGGCGCTGGCCGATGTCGGACAGATCGACGAGGCGCAGGCCGTGACCGACCAGCTGGTGCTCGATGTGCCCGAGGAGCAGGAGGTTTGGATGCTTTGTCTGCGCCTTGCGGTGATGCGCCGCGACGGTGACGAGGTCCACCGCGTGATCGATGCGATTGACAAACAGCATGTATACTTGAGCGCCGCCAACCGCGAGGAACTGGCGTTTTGGCGCAACGGAGAGGAGGCCCGATGAGCCTGATACAGCATATCCGCGACCGTGCGGGCCATTTTCGCTGGATGGGGCTGCTTGTGGTGTGGGCGGTCTTTATTGCCATGGCGGCCGTGCTGCTGGTGGAGCGCGCCGGCGTGCAGTACAGTGCGGGCCAGCATAAGCTGGGGATGCTTGCCGCCAACGATGCGGTTCCGGCCTCCTCGGCAATATTTGGCCAAAAGCCCACGTGCCTGGTCATTACCGATTCCGATCAAGCTGGCGTCGAGGACGTAAAGGAGCAGTTCGACCAGATTCTGCTCGACATGAAGATCGCGCACCGCGACGTGGACCTTGCGCTGGACGGCGCGGATGCCATTCCCTCGCTGACCTCCTACGATCGCGTGGTTTTGCTCATGCCGTCGCTCGATGGGCTCGGTACGCACCTGAGCGACATTATGAGTTGGGTGAGTGCCGGCGGTTCGCTTATGCTCGCCATGCCTCCGGATAACTCGGGCTATCTGCAAGTGATTGCTCCCAAGCTTGGCATTGAATCTGCCGGATATGACTATGTAAAAGCCGAAAGCATTGTGCCGAGCGAGGACTTTATGCTGGGCGGGGGAGAGCGCTACGAGCTCTCGGACCCCTTTGATTCGTCGCTTTCGGTTTCGCTGCGCGAGACGGCTCGTGTGTGGGCTAAGACCGGCGATGCGGGCGCCCCGCTCATTTGGTCGAATGACTGCGGTAGCGGTCGCACCGTGGTGTGCAATATCGGTATCTATGACAAGGTCATGCGCGGTTTTTACGCCGCGGCGATCAGCCTGCTGGGCGATGCCACGGCCTACCCCGTCATCAACAGCGCCGTCTTCTATCTGGACGACTTTCCCAGCCCCGTGCCCTCGGGCGACGGCACCTATATCAAGCGCGACTACGGGCTTTCTATCGCCGACTTTTATGCCAAGGTCTGGTGGCCCGATCTTCAAAAGCTCGCGCAAAAATATGGCGTTCGCTTTACCGGCGTGATGATCGAAAACTACGAGGACGCGGTCAACCAGACCGAGCCCGCGCGCCAGGCCGATACCACGCAGTTTCGCTACTTTGGCGGCATGCTGCTGCAGATGGGCGGAGAGCTGGGCTTTCACGGCTACAACCATCAGCCTCTGGCGCTCTGGGATACCGATTACGGCACGCTGTATGACTACAAGACCTGGAAGAACAAGGAAACGCTCGTCGCATCGCTCAACGAGCTTATCGCCTTCCAAGATGAGGTGTTGCCCAACGCGCACGGCTCGGTTTACGTGCCGCCGTCAAATATCCTTTCGGCCCGTGCGCGCAAGCTTATCGGCACCGACGTTCCGCGCATTAAGACCATCGCCAGTACGTATTTTGAGGATGGCACCGACCTGCCGTACGTACAGGAGTTTGGCGTGGCGAGCGATGGCATTGTGGAGCAGCCACGTATTGTCTCGGGCGGCATGGTCGACGATTCCTATATGCGCCTGGCAGCCGTGTCCGAGCTAAACATGCACTACGTGAGTACGCACTTTATGCATCCGGACGACTTACTGGATCCTGATCGCGGCGCTAGGGAGGGCTGGGAGGTCTACAAGGGCGGCCTGACCGACTACCTGGACTGGCTTAGCAAGTCTGCGCCCGACCTGCGGCGTCAGACCGGCTCGGAATGCTCGGGCGCCATCCAGCGCTTTTCGTCCGTGACGGTGAGTGTGGATACCAGTGCGGATGCCTGGACGCTCAGCCTGGGCAATTTCCACGACGAGGCGTGGCTCATGTTCCGCGCCAACAACGGTGAGCCGGGTGCAGTCACGGGTGGCGAGATTACGCATCTGACGGGCGACCTGTACCTGGTCAAAGCCACGGACAAGACGGTGACCATTGCACGCAAGGAGGGTGGCGACAAATGAGAATCTGCTTGGTACTCGAGGGTTGCTACCCCTATGTGCACGGCGGCGTATCTACCTGGATGCATGGCTATATCCAGGCCATGCCCGAGCACGAGTTTGTGCTGTGGGTGATCGGCGCGCATGCTGCCGACCGCGGCAAGTTTGTCTACGAGCTGCCCGGCAACGTGGTCGAGGTGCACGAGGTGTTCCTGGACGATGCTCTGCGGCTTTCGGGCGAGCAACATGAAGCCAGTTTTAACGACCGCGAGCGCGAGGCGCTACGCCGCCTGGTGTCGCTCTCCAATCCGGACTGGGACGTGCTGTTCGATATCTTTCAGCGCCGTCGCGTGCATCCGCTCTCGTTTTTGCAGAGCCGAACGTTTATGGACATCTTCCGCGACGTGTGCCTGGCCGAGTACCCCTACACGCCCTTTGCCGATGCATTCCACACCATGCGCTCCATGTTGCTTCCCGTGCTCTACCTGTTGGGCAGCGAGGTGCCGGTGGCCGATGTGTACCATGCCATCTCGACCGGCTACGGTGGCCTGCTCGCCTGCCTGGGCTCAAGCGTTCACCATGCGCCGGTGCTGCTGACCGAGCATGGCATCTATACCCGCGAGCGCGAGGAAGAGATCATTCGCGCTGACTGGGTGGTGCCGTCGTTTAAGGATCGCTGGATTCGCTTTTTCTACCTGCTTTCGGAGGAGATCTACCGCCGCGCCTTCCGCGTGACGAGTTTGTTCCATAACGCCCGCAAGACGCAGATCGATATGGGCTGCGATGCGGGTAAATGCCTGGTCATCCCCAACGGCATCCAGTTCGACCGCTTTAAGGACATTCCCTTAAAGCCCGATGACGGCTGGGTGGACATTGGCGCGGTGGTGCGCCTGGCGCCCATCAAGGACGTCAAGACCATGATCTATGCCTTCTTTGAGCTGCACGAGCGCCTTCCCAAGGTGCGTCTGCACATCATGGGCGGCGTGGACGACGAGGAGTACGGTGCCGAGTGCCACGCGCTGGTCGATACCCTGGGCGTGCGCGATCTGATCTTTACCGGGCGCGTCAACGTGGTCGAGTACATGGAAAAGCTCGACTTTACCATTTTGACGAGCATCTCCGAGGGCCAGCCGCTCAGCGTGCTGGAGTCGCTTGCAGCGCGCCGTCCCTGCGTGACGACCGAGGTGGGATGCTGCCGCGAGCTGCTCGAAGGCGCCCCGGGCGACGACTTTGGCGTGGCGGGTTTTGTGACGCCGCCTATGTATCGCAAGGGCTTGGCTGATGCCATGGAGCGCATGTGCGTGAGCCGGGCCCGTCGCATTGAGATGGGGGAGCGTGGCCAGCGTCGCGTTGCCACGTACTTTTTGCACGAGCAGATGCTCGCCAACTATCGCGCGCTGTACGACGAGACGGCGCGCGCGTTTGACCTGCCCAGAGAGGGGGAGTAGCCGGTGGCCGGAATCGGTTTTGAGCTCAAACGCCTGTTTAGGCGCAAGGGTCTGTTTGCCACGATGCGCGCCTATGGCTACGCCGGCATTGTGTGCACGGGCCCCATGCTGCTTGGCGTGCTGCTCCAGGTGGGTATCTTGGTGCTGTGCGGTCTGTGGGGTGTGGGCCGCGCCAACCAGGATCTGCTGGTGTGCATGGTGACCTATACGCTGCTGGCATCGCTCACGCTCACAAGCTTTTTCTCCATGCCGGTCACGCGCTTTTTGGCCGACATGCTCTTTGCCGAGCGCGAGGATGAGATCCTGCCTTCGTTTTGGGGATCTAATGCCATCATGCTCGTTGCGGGCATGGTGCTCTACGGCGTCTTTTTGCTGTTCTCGGGGGCCACGCTGCTGCAGGGGCTGCTGTGCCTGTGGCTGTTCAACATTATGATCGTCAACTGGAATGGCATGAGCTACCTCACGGCCATCAAAGATTACCGCGGTATCCTGTGCAGCTTTGCGGCTGCCATTGGTGTGGCGTGCCTGTGCGCCCTGGCCGCGCTGGCACTGGGGCTGCCGCCGGTCGAGGGCCTGTTGGCGTCAATCGCCCTAGGCTACGGCGTCATGCTCGCCTGGGATGTGGTGCTGCTGTACCGGTATTTTCCACGGAGTGACCGGAGTCCCTGGCGTTTTTTGCGCTGGCTCGACCAATTTATGCCGCTTGCGCTTACGGGGCTGTTTACCAACTTGGGGCTTTTCGCACACCTGGTTATTATCTGGGCGGGCCCTATTGGCGTGCAGATCAAAGGCCTGTTTTACGGGGCTCCTTACCATGACGTTCCGGCACTCATTGCGTTTTTGACCACACTCGTCACGACCGTCAACTTTGTGGTGTCGGTCGAGGTCAATTTCTATCCGCGCTACCGTGACTACTACAGCCTGTTCAACGACGGCGGCGTGGTGGGCGATATTGTGGTGGCCGAGGAGGAGATGCTCTCCACGCTCAACAGCGAACTGCGCTTTTGCGCGCTCAAGCAGCTGTTTGTGACCGCGGCGGTCATCTCGCTCGAGACTACAGTGCTCTCGGCCCTGCCGCTGGGCTTTAACAATCTTATGCACGGGTATTTTCGCACGTTATGCGTAGGCTACGGCCTGTATGCCGTGGGCAACACGATCCTGCTTATCTTGCTGTACTTTACCGACTACAAGGGAGCCGTTCTGGCCTCGGGCCTGTTTGCCGGTGTGGCGGGG
>DXMC01000018.1:4168-27010 GCA_019414365.1 Collinsella sp. | reverse complement strand
GACCGCCGTGTCGTTGCTTTTGCCGCAGCAGTTTTACGGCTTTGGCTTTTTGTTGGGTGCGGTGGTGTTTTTTATCGTGGCGCTGCTGCGGCTCGATACCTATACCGCCAACTTACCGTATCGTATCCTGAGCCAGCAGCCCATTGTGGCGACCGACAAAACGGGTCGTTTTACACAGCTGGGCCGCTTGCTCGACCGTGCCGAGCAGCGCTATGAGGAGTGCCGCCGCAAGGGCGTGCCGCACGGCGCGTTTCAGCGCATGGTGGTTCGCGTGTATCGCAATCGTTGGGGAGGTTCTGATGATCGATAAGTTGATGTCTCGCCGCTGTCTGATCGAGGTGGCTGCCGGCGCGCTGCTGCTTTCGGGCTGCTCATCTCAGGACGAATCCTCGACAAATAAGGTAAAAAAGCAGGATAAGATTAAAAAGGCCGAGGCCTCCGACCAGTCCAAGCATCTGCGCGATAAGGACGAGCTGTACGAGGTCTATGATGACTCGGGCATTGTGACCATGTATCTGACGGTCTCTCGCGGCAACAGCTCCGAGAACACGGACCATAGCTGGGCCGAGATCAACACGTACTCGGTGTATGACTATGCCGACATGGGCGTGACGCGCTATCAGGTTATGGGCCTGCTGCAGGCGGGCGACGAAGACGGCCCGGTGGCCGGCGAGGTTGGCTATGGCGAGGAAGCGCCCAATGCCACCGTGCAGGTGCGCGGCCAGACATCGAGCTCCTACACGCAAAAGAATTACAAGGTGGAGCTCAAAAAGGGCAAGGGTACCTGGCGCCAACAGCGCGCGATTGCGCTCAACAAGCACATGGGCGAGGGTATGCGTTTTCGCAACAAGATGGCCTACGACCTTATCCGCGGGATTCCCCAGATGATGGGCCTGCGCACGCAGTTTGTGCATCTGTGGGTGTGCGACCAGACCGAAAAGTCCAACGATACCTTTGAGGACTACGGCCTGTTTACGCAGGTGGAGCAGCTCAACAAGACGGCGCTTAAGGCACATGGCCTGGATAAGAGCGGGCACCTGTATAAGGTGAACAGCTTTGATTTCCATCGCTACGAGGACACCATTAAACTTGCCGACGATCCCGACTACAACCAGGCAAGCTTTGAGGGTATGCTCGAGATTAAGGGCGATTCGGACCACACCAAGCTCATCGAGATGCTCGATGCGCTCAACGACGAATCGCAAAAGATTGATAACGTGCTCGACACCTACTTTGATACCGAGAATCTGGTCTATTGGCTGGCGTTTCAGATCCTGACGGGCAACTGCGATACTCAGAACCGTAACTGTTATCTGTACAGCCCGCTCAACTCAAATACCTGGTACTTTTTAGATTGGGATAACGACGGAATGCTGCGTAAGCTGGAGCTTTCTCTTACAGGGTTTTCGGACTACGCGAGCTGGGAGCGCGGCGTAAGCAACTATTGGGGTAACGTGCTGTTTAATCGTGCGCTGCGCAGCAAGGCGTTTCGCAGTGAGCTCGATCGCGCCGTCATGGACCTGCGCTCGTATATGACCGTGGCACGTCTGAGCAAGATGATCAAGCATTATCGCGAGGTTACTGAATCGCTGGTCTTTGCTTCGCCCGATATCGATAATCTGCCTGTCACCAAGGATCAATACGAGCAGATTGCCGCGGCGATTCCCTCCGAGATCGAGGAGAACTACAAGAGCTTTCGCGAGAGTTTTAAAAAGCCCATGCCGTTCTACATCGGCGTGCCGCAGATCGATAACGGTAAGCTGCGCATTAACTGGGATACGTCCTGCGACTTTGAGGCGCGCGACATTCGCTACACCGTAGAGCTTTCGCGCGACTATGCCATAAGCGACGTGCTTTTTAAGGCCGAGGACGTGCTACTGCCCGAGGTGACCTGCGATGCGCCCAATGCCGGCCAGTATTTTGTGCGCGTGCGCGCCACCAACTCAGACGGCTATATACAAGATGCGTTTGACTACTATGTGACCGACGACGGCAAGCACTACGGCATGAAGTGTTTTTACGTGCAAGACGGCGGTAAGATCGTGGAGGACACGTATGAGGAGGGCTAGCGC
This sequence comes from Collinsella sp., assembly GCA_019414365.1. Lineage (GTDB taxonomy): Bacteria > Actinomycetota > Coriobacteriia > Coriobacteriales > Coriobacteriaceae > Collinsella. The sequence continues at coordinate 24,938 of DXMC01000018.1, read as the reverse complement.
GCTGCTTGAGCGCTTAGCGGCTCCGCCTGTGCGCGCCACGCAGGAGCGTTATCGCCACGAGCTCAAATATCTCATTAACGAGGGCGAGCACGCCGCGCTTGCCTGCCGCATGGCGCCGGTGTTTAAGCTGGACAAGCATGCGCTGGCGGGTGGCTACACCATTCGCAGCCTGTACTTTGACGACTACTGCAACTCGGCCTACGAAGAAAAAGACGCCGGTATTCTTATGCGAAAAAAATATCGCGTGCGCATCTATAACGGCGGCGACAAGGTGATTAAGCTCGAGCGCAAAAAGAAGTACGGCAGCTGGATCTACAAGGAGGACGCGCCACTCACGCGTGGCGAGTTTGAGCAGATTCTGGCCGGCGACTACGACTTTTTGCTGAGGAGCCCTTATCCGCTCTGTCGCGAGTTCTACATCGAGTGCATCTGCAACATGATGCGCCCGCGGACCATCGTGGACTACGAGCGTGAGCCGTGGGTGATGGACGAGGGCACCGTGCGCATTACCTTTGATAGCAACGTGCGTGCGGCGGTGGGAAGCTTTGACATCTTTGACGCGACGTTGCCCGCGTTGCCCGTGCTGGAGCCCGGCAAGCTGGTGATGGAGGTCAAGTTTACCGAGTTTTACCCACAGCTGGTGCGCGATATGGTGCCGCCAGGTGCGGCCGAACTCACGGCGGTCTCTAAGTACTGCCTGTGTTATGACAAGACCGCCTACCTGCGCGGTTTTAACTACTGGGAATCGGATTTTGGGAACCGAGGGGATATTTAGACCATGAGCACCAGGGACTTTTTTAAGAACTCCGTCTTGGAGGCGTTTGGCCAGGTCGACCCTGCCAAGATCGGCCTTTCGCTGCTTGTGGCGCTCGCCATGGGCATCCTGATCTATTACGTGTACAAGCGCTTTTTTACCGGCGTGGTCTATTCGCGCAGTTTTGCTGTAACGCTCGTGGGCATGTGCGTGCTCACCTGCATGGTCACGCTCGCGATCTCGACGAATGTGGTCATCTCGCTCGGTATGGTCGGTGCTCTGTCTATCGTCCGCTACCGTACGGCGGTCAAGGACCCGCTCGACCTGCTGTATCTGTTTTGGTCCATTACCACGGGCATTACGGCGGGAGCCGGTATGTATGCGCTCGTGGGGCTCACGGCGGTGGTGATCGTGGTGATGATTGCCGGCTTTGCGAGCCACCAGGACAAGGCGCGCGTGTACATGATGGTCATCCACTACACGGGTCAGACCACCGGCGACGATATCGTGCGTGCATTTGGGCGCACCAAGTTTTCCGTCAAGTCCAAGACCATGCGCGGTGACAAGGTGGAGATGGCCGTCGAGCTGTTCTCGGACGGCGTTGACATGCCCTACGCCGATGCGATTCGCGCGCTCGACGGCGTTGAGGACCTGACGCTCATCCAGTACAACGGCGAATATCACGGCTAATTTTGTTCCGGCGTTTTAACAAACGCCGGACCGCTCGACGCTGCGCGGACATCTGCCGGGCGATCTGCCGCTCAAACCGTCGCTCGCGTACATAAAGTACGCGTCGCTCCTCTTTCGCGGCACCTCGCCACGGCAGCTGCCCGCTCGCTGGCGTACGATCTTCATGGATGGTTTATTCGGTTCGGTTTTTGGGGACGGTGTTGCGTGGACGTGCAACAGTTAGAAGAGGACTGGGCTGTCAGGGCTGGTGCGCGTGAGGCGCGTCTTGTTGCGGCCTCGCATGTGCCGGCGGCGCTGTCGATGCTGGGGATTGTGCAGCCCGGCGATCGCTTGGTGGCCTTTGCGGACGACTTTGCCGATGCATTTGCCTGCGGCTTTGATGGCTGCGATGTTGCGCTGGTGGGGGAGCCTGCGGCTGCGGCGTTTGCTGCTGCGTCCGAAGGCTTTGATGCTTCGTTTGATGCCGAGGGGCCGCACCTGTGGTGGTTCGTCAACTCCATCGGCGGGTTTGGTCTGCGTGTGCCCGACCTTCGCGCTCTGGGCCGCGCCGCTCGTGAGCCGCATGCGCTGCTCGTGGTTGATAACACTGCGTCAGGCGTCTTTGGGTGCAACCCGCTGCGTCTGGGCGCCGTGCTTTCGCTCGAGGCACTCGACCGTGTGTGTGCCGGCGTTGCGCCGCGCAAACTCGTCGCCGCTTCGGTGGCGCGCTCGCAGCTTAAGCGCCATCGCGTGGATGCCGCCGCCGAGTGTGCGTATGCGCTTCTTGCGGATTGCGGTGCGTCTGCACTCGACCTTTCTGTTAATGAGGCTTGCATGCTGGAGCGGGGGCTGTCTTCGCTCGACGCTCGCATGCAGGCCCACTTCGACCGCGCCCGTGCGCTGGCCGAGTATCTGGCCGCCAACGAGATGGTACGCAACGTGCGCTATCCCGGGCTGACCTCGCATCCCGACCATGCGGTTGCAACGGGAATCCTCGAGCACGGCTTTGGCCCGGCAGTTGAGTTTGACCTTATCGAGCGAAGTGCTGGTGAGCTGTTCGACACATTGCCGGGGGAGTTCCGCACGTCGCCCGCCGGCGGCTCAGCAACGCGCCTTTCGGCCCCACGCGGTAAGCGGGGGAGCGCCATCCGCCTCTTCGCCGGCACCGACGACCCTCTGCAGGTGGCTGCCACTCTCGATAACGCCCTTCGCAAGTAGCTAATCGGGGTCTGTGTCACGAAAACGGCCTATTTACTACGTTTAAGCAATAGGGGTCGACCACACCCGCCTATTTTGAAAATTACCAAGCTGTTTACCAGCGGTTTTATTTTCATAATGTCCGGTATGGTCGTGGGTGTTCAACTAAACGTAGTAGATGGGCCCGTTTTGTGGCGCGAGCCTCAACCCGAGGGCGCTGTGGGCTAAAAACCGCCTAAAAGGACTACTTTGCGTTGATGCTGGCGATGAGGGCGTCGGCTTTGGTAGCGATGACGTTGTTGATGTCGGTCTGCAGCTCCTCGTAGACCGCTATGGCCCGCTCGCCGGCGGGGGTGAGCGTGGATCCGCGGGCGCCGTCGCGCTCGATGAGCTTACAGCCTAGCTGGCCTTCCGCTTCGTTTACAATACGCCACGCTTTGGAATACGCCATGCCCATGCTTTTGGCGGCGCGGTTGAGTGAGTGCTCCCGGGCAATACCCTGCAGCAGCAAGACGCAGCCATGGCCGAACACGCCCGGCAAATCCTTGTCGCACGCTTGAATGACCAACTTTGCCGTCGTCTTGTACTTCATACGCTCCACGTCTCCCCGCTAAAGTGTTTGCTGGGCAAACGCAAAGCCTGCGTCAAACCCTCGTGTGCTCTTTCTAAACCATGCATTGTAGCAGTCAAAGTGCGTTAAGATACTTCCCCAGTATTGGGCGCCCAAGGTTGGGCTGGGTCCTACGAGGCCTGCAGCCGACCGGTCGCATGGAAAAAGGAGAAACATGGCTACGTTCTTTCCCGGTGAGTCCCACACGTTTTCGGAGTATCTGCTGGTCCCTGGCTACTCGTCCTCGCAGTGCATCCCCAACAACGTCTCTCTTAAGACGCCGCTAACCCGCTTCAAGCGCGGTGAGAAGCCGGCAATCACCCTGAACATCCCCATGGTTTCCGCCATCATGCAGTCCGTCTCGGGCGTCGACATGGGTGTCGCGCTCGCTACCGAGGGTGGCCTGTCCTTCATTTACGGTTCCCAGACCCCCGAGTCCGAGGCCGCTATGGTCAAGGCCGTCAAGGATCACAAGGCTGGCTTCGTTCAGTCCGATTCCACGCTGACCCCCGACATGACCATGGAGCAGGTCATCGAGCTTAAGGAGAAGACCGGTCACTCCACCATGCCGGTCACCGACGACGGCACCCCCAAGGGCAAGCTCCTGGGTATCGTCACCAGCCGTGACTATCGTCCCAGCCGCGATGACCATCAGAAGAAGGTCTCCGAGTTCATGACCCCGCGTGAGCAGCTCATCGTGGGCGACAAGAACATCAGCCTCAAGGTTGCCAACGACGTCATCTGGGATAACAAGCTCAACGCTCTGCCCATCGTCGACGACAACGATCACCTCATGGGCATCGTCTTCCGCAAGGACTACGACAGCCACAAGACCAACCCCAACGAGCTGCTCGACGGCGATAAGCGCTACATGGTCGGCGCCGGCATCAACACCCGCGACTATGCCGAGCGCGTGCCGCTGCTTATCGAGGCCGGTGCCGACGTCCTGTGCATCGACTCTTCCGAGGGTTTCAGCGAGTGGCAGAAGCGCACCATCGAGTGGATCCGCGCCAACTATGGCGAGGATGTCAAGGTCGGTGCCGGTAACGTCGTCGACGCCGAGGGCTTCCGCTTTTTGGCAGACTGCGGTGCCGACTTCATCAAGGTCGGTATCGGCGGCGGCTCCATCTGCATTACCCGCGAGACCAAGGGTATCGGCCGTGGCCAGGCCACCGCGCTGATCGATGTCTGCCGCGCTCGCGACGAGTACTACGAGGAGACCGGCGTCTACGTGCCCGTGTGCTCCGACGGCGGCATCGTCTACGACTACCACATGACGCTCGCCCTTGCCATGGGTGCCGACTTTATGATGCTGGGCCGCTACTTCGCCCGCTTTGACGAGAGCCCGACCGAGCGCGTCAACGTTAATGGCCAGTACATGAAGGAGTACTGGGGCGAGGGTTCCGCGCGCGCCCGCAACTGGCAGCGCTACGACCTGGGCGGCGCCGCGAAGCTCAGCTTCGTCGAGGGCGTCGACTCCTACGTCCCGTACGCCGGCTCCCTCAAGGACGGCGTGGGCGGCACGCTCTACAAGGTCAAGTCCACGATGTGCAACTGCGGCGCCCTCTCGATTCCCGAGCTCCAGGAAAAGGCACGCCTGACCCTGGTAAGCTCCACCTCCATCGTCGAAGGCGGAGCCCACGACGTTGTCGTAAAGGACTCCCAGCAGTCTGTGTCTTATCGATAAGCGGCTTTCCCAGGCACCGCATCTTGCCGTTCAAACCGTCGCTTGCGTACCTAAGTACGCGGCGCTCCTCTTTCACGGCAACCTGCGGCACCTGGAAAACCCGTTGTTTCTAGAACGGGTTGCACATAAAGGTTGAGTATCAACCACGTTATTTAGATAAAGCGAGATGCCTGCAAGTCGCAGGCATCTCGCTTGTTGTATTTGCTATCATCAGTCGAGTCAACCTTAGGGTCGGGCGGCTTAGCTTTGTTCGCTACAAGTTCCGCACGCAAAGAAGAGCACTTGATGTGCTCTTCGTCTTGCGCAGGACTGTCCGCAGTAGCGAATAAAGCTAAGCCGACCGACCCCATTAAAGATTAAAGGAGCTGATATGTGCGATTGCACAGATCATAAGGATGAGATCCCTGCCTACGACGCGCAGGCCATTGAGTCCCGGTGGATGAAGGCGTGGGACGACGAGAACCTCTTTGCCGTCGACACCGACGCCACCAAGCCCAAGAAGTACGTGCTCGAAATGTTCCCGTATCCGTCGGGCGACCTGCACATGGGCCACGCGCGCAACTATACCATCGGCGATGCCATGGCCCGTCAGGCCCGCATGCGCGGCTTTGACGTACTGCACCCCATCGGCTTTGACGCCTTTGGCCTGCCCGCCGAGAACGCCGCCATCAAGCACAACACGCAGGCTGCCGCCTGGACGTATAAGAACATGGACCAGGCGCTCGCCACGATGAGGCGCATGGGCTTCTCCTACGATCTGGATCGCACCGTTAAGACCTGCAGCCCCGACTACTATCGCTGGGGTCAGTGGATCTTTGAGAAGATGTGGGAAAAGGGCCTGGTCTATCGTAAGAAGAATCCGGTTAACTGGTGCCCCACCTGCAAGACCGTTTTGGCTAACGAGCAGGTGACCGAGGGCAAGTGCTGGCGCTGCGGCACCGAGCCCGAGAAGCGCGATCTTGAGCAGTGGTACTACAAGATTACCGAGTACTCCCAGGAGCTGCTCGACGACCTGGAGAAGCTCCCCGGCTGGCCCGAGCGCGTCAAGCAGATGCAGGCCAACTGGATCGGTCGTTCCGAGGGCGCCGAGGTCGACTTTACCCTGTGCGACCAGGATGGCGAGCCCATCGAGGGCGACGAGGGTAAGATCACCGTCTTCACCACGCGAGCCGACACGCTCTTCGGTGTCTCCTTCTTTGTCCTGGCTCCCGAGTACGCGCGTCTGCACGAGCTCGTCGAGGGTACGGAGTACGAGGAGGCCGTGACCAAGATCGTCGAGGACTCCAAGCATATCTCCGCCGTCGAGCGCGCCCAGGGCACCCTCGAGAAGCACGGTGCCTTTACCGGCCGCTACGTGGTGAACCCGGTCAACGGCGAGAAGGTCCCCGTGTGGGTTGCCGACTACGTCGTGGCCGACTACGGCACCGGCGCCGTCATGGCCGTTCCCTGCGGCGACCAGCGCGACTTTGAGTTCGCCCGCAAGTACGACCTGCCGATCGTGCCGATCATCCTGGACGATGACGACCGTGCTGCCGTCGAGGCCAACGGCGAGACCATCGATACCTTCCATGCCGAGACCGTCGACTGGGATTGCGCCCACGCTGCCGAGGGCACGCTCGTCCAGTCCGGCAAGTACACCGGAATGCGCGGTGGCAAGCACTCCGAGGGCGAAGCTGCAATCGTGGCCGACCTCGAGGCCATGGGCTGCGGTCGTCGCAAGGTCGAGTTCCGTCTGCGCGACTGGCTCATCAGCCGCCAGCGCTATTGGGGCAACCCCATCCCGGCTATCCACTGCGAGCACTGCGGCATCGTGCCCGTGCCCGAGGATCAGCTGCCGGTGACGCTGCCCGAGAACCTGGACCTGGGTGCCGGCGAGACCCTCGCCGAGTGCAAGGAGTTCTACGAGACCACCTGCCCGGTCTGCGGCCGCCCGGCCAAGCGCGAGACCGATACCATGGACACCTTCACCTGCTCCAGCTGGTATTACCTGCGCTATACCGACCCGCACAACACCGAGCTGCCTTTCTCCCGCGAGGCCGCCGACCGTTGGATGCCCGTCGATAACTACATCGGCGGCATCGAGCACGCCATTCTGCATCTGCTCTACAGCCGCTTCTTTACCAAGGCGCTGCGCGACCTGGGTCTGCTGAGCGTGGACGAGCCCTTCACCAACCTGCTGTGCCAGGGCATGGTCAAGGACGAGAACGGCGACACCATGTCCAAGTCAAAGGGCAATGTCGTGCCCCCGAGCTCGGTCATCGAGCCCTACGGCGCCGACACCATGCGTTTGGCGATCCTGTTTATCGCCCCGCCCGAGAAGGACTTCGACTGGGATCCCAAGGCTGTTGAGGGCGCCAACCGCTTCATCAAGCGCGCCTGGCGTATCGTGTGGCAGCTCGTCCAGTCCGGCGACGCCAGCGTGGCCTTCAACAAGTCCACGCTCGACGAGGTTGCGATGAAGCTCTATCGCGAGCGTCACCGCACCATCGCCAAGTGCACCGAGGACTTCGACCGCGGCCAGTTCAACACCGCCATCTCGGCCGTCATGGAGCTCGTTAACGCGGCGAGCGCCTACCTCAACGCCACTGAGGGCACTGACCGCGACAAGGCGCTGTGCTACGGCGTGGCCAAGGATATCGTGAGCGTCCTTGCCCCCATCTGCCCGTTCTGGGCCGACGAGCTGTGGCACGAGGCTCTCGGCTGCGAGGGCAACGCCTACACCGCCGCCTGGCCCGAGTTCGACCTGGCCGAGTCCATCGAGGACACGGTGCAGATCGTCGTCCAGGTGCTCGGCAAGGTCCGCGGCCGCATTGACGTGGCCCGCGATGCCTCCAACGAGGAGATGCAGGCTGCCGCCGAGGCCGCCGTCGCCAAGTGGCTCGAGGGCAAGACGATCGTCAAGGCCATCTGCGTGCCCGGCAAGCTGGTCAACCTGGTGGTCAAGTAAGCGCTGCGCGCTTAACTGACGCATAAAAGACGAGGGACGATCCGGTTGGGTCGTCCCTCGTTTTGTGTTGTCTGCCCTGCTTAGTCAGTGCGTCGCACCGTCTTCTACGGGATGTGTACCAGGTCCCTAAAGTAAACGTTGCCCGTTGCCTCTTCGAACATCCAAATGTTGAGGTAGATGTCGTTGAGGTCGTTGTTCACATCAAAGTCCGGGTCGTCGAAGGTGCCTACAAAGGTGAGCTTGGCGCGCGTTTCCTCGCCCGCTGCGACCTGCTGGCGCATGCCCACATCGCGGACCACGCCGTTGACGTAGGCATAGGAGTCCACATCGCCAAACATCATGTCGACATCGGTGTTGTTTGTCACCGCAAAGATCAACACGGCGTCGCCGTAGCCATCCGTGTCCTTGCCCACGCAGGTAACATGGACGTTCTCGTCTGCCTCAAGGTCGATGGGGAACTGTTCTTGGGAATCGGGACCCAGGCCCTGGGGATCGACGATGTCTTCGTTAATTTTGTCGAAGCTCTCCGATGGCGTCGTTTTCTCGATGGCTTTGGTGCTGCCAGGGTTCGGTTCGCATATTCCGGTTTTGCCATTAGTGTTGCCGCAGCCTAAGAGGGCCAACGAGCACGTTGCGATGGCGAGCGCAGTCATGCAGAGGGTGCCTAGGCGATTCATGGGTGCCTCCTTGCCGTAGAGGATTTGGAAAGGTTCGTCGTTGTGCGACTTGCTGGCTGGCTTGTTGCAGAATGCCCCTTAGCGTAAGTCTGATCGAAAGGGGCTCGGGGAGGAATGCCCTTGGGGTCCGAACGGGCCTGTGGAATGGGACGCATGGCCCGTTTTGGGGCTGTTGAGGGTGCGCCGCTTGGGGTTCTTCGACCAATTGTCCTATTCTTGTGGAGAAGCTGTGCGCACGCTGACCTGCAGATTCGTACTGTGCTTGCGCGTTTCCGCAGCTATTGGTATAGTTTGCTTGCAAATGAAGTTGTAATTGAAAGAAGTGGGGTTTCGGCCCCGCTTCTTTTTTGTATGGATGGAGGTGCCGCAATGGTCAAGACCAAGACCGAGCAGGCGATCATCGACGCACTCGAGGCCGTCGCTCCCCAGCACGATGTCGACATCGTCGACGTCGAGCTCGTGGGCGCCACCAAGGCCCCCTGCGTGCGCGTGCGTATCGAGGGTGCCGAGGGTCAGAGCCTGTCTCTCAACGACGTCACGGCCAACACCAAGTGGGTCGGCGATGTGATTGAGGAGCTCGACCCTATCTCTTCGAGCTATACGCTTGAGGTGTCGAGCCCGGGCATGGCGCGCCCGCTGCGCCGCCCGTGCGACTTTGCCCGCTTTGTGGGCGAGAACTGTGAGCTCACCTCCACCGCCACTGAGGGCCGTCGCAAGTACGCCGGCAAGATTGCCGCTGCGACCGAGACCGACGTGACCCTCGAGCTCGAGGACGGCGAGTCCGTCACCCTCGATTTCTCTGATGTTAAAAAGTGCAAGTTGAAGCCCACCTACGACTTCAAGCCCGCGAAGGAAGGAAAGTAAGATGGCAGCATCCGACATGATGTCCGCCCTGATGGAGCTTTGCCAGGAGAAGCACATCGACCAGCTCTACCTGATCGACCGCCTGGAGCAGTCGCTCGCCAAGAGCTATGCCGAGATCCTGCATCTTGAGTGGGGCGCCAAGGTGACCATCGACCGCACCACCGGCAAGATCTACGTCTACCGCCTGGAGCCGATCGACGATTCCATGGACGAGGAGGGCAACTTCACCGAGTTCGAGGAGATCGACGTCACCCCCAAGAACACGAGCCGCATCGCCGCCCAGCACGCCAAGGCCGAGATCAACGCCATCGTGCGCAACTCCGCCCGCGAGCAGATCTACGAGGAGTTCTCCGGCCGCATCGGTGACCTCATCAGCGGCACCGTGCTGCAGTCCACGCCCGACTTCACGATCGTCAAGATCCGCGAGGGCGTCGAGGCCGAGCTGCCGCACTTCGACCAGCGCCGTTACGAGAACGAGCGCAACGAGCGCCCGATGGGCGAGCGCTACCTGCACAACCAGCACATCAAGGCCGTGATCATCGACGTGCGCGACCCCAACTCCAACCTGCAACCGGTTCGCGGCGAGCACAGCCGTCCGCCGATTGTCATCTCCCGTACCCACCCCGAGCTCATGCGTCGTCTGTTTGAGCAGGAGGTGCCCGAGATCTATGAGGGCACCGTCCAGATCAAGTCGATCGCCCGCGAGCCCGGCCAGCGTTCCAAGGTAGCCGTCCACTCGCTCGACGACCGTCTGGATCCCGTGGGCGCCTGCGTCGGCCCCAAGGGCAGCCGTGTTCGCGCTGTCGTGGGCGAGCTCCGCGGCGAGCGCGTCGACGTCATCCTGTGGGATGCCGATCCTGCCGTCTACGTCGCCAACGCCCTGTCGCCCGCTAAGGTCACCCGCGTCCTCATCGACGAGGAGAAGGCCTACGCCGGCGTCATCGTGCCCGACGACCAGCTGTCCCTCGCCATCGGCAAGGAGGGCCAGAACGCCCGCCTCGCCGCGCGCCTGACCGGCTGGCACATCGACATCAAGTCCGAGACGCTTGCCGCCGACATCCTCAAGAATGTTCCCGTTCACGAGGAGCCCGCCGCCGACCTGATCGGTGACGAGGAGGACGAGGACGTCCGCCGCTGTGAGTATGTGTCCGAGGACGGCATCCAGTGCCGCAACCAGGCTCGTCCCGGCTCCCGTTTCTGCGGTGTCCACGACACCGACGCCTTCGATGATGCGGAGGACCTGATCTAGCGCGCGGTCGCGCCGGGCGGGCCCCGGCGCGTCTCCCACGCTCGTTCAGTCTCTAGGCACCCAAGGTGCCAGAAAGGGTAGGTGAAGTCATATGGCAAAAGTCCGTGTGTCCACCCTGGCCAAAGAGTTCGGCATGACCTCCAAGGAACTGATGGGTCATCTCGCCGATATGAAGATTCCTGCTAAGTCCGCTTCCTCCACCTTGGAGGACGCCTATGTCGCCATGGTCCGCAAGCAGCTCGCCTCGGTGATCGAGGCCCGCGCTCAGGAAGTCGAGGCCGCCAAGCAGGCCGAGGAGCAGGCAGCTGCCGCCGAGGAAGCCGCCCGCGCCGCCGAGGCCGAGCGCGAGCGCATCGCCGCCGAGAAGGCACGCGAGGAGGAGCGCCGCCAGTTTGCCGCAGCCCAGGCTGCCGAGGAGGCTGCCCGCGCCGAGGCCGAGGCCAAGAAGAAGGCCGAGCAGGAGCGCCTTGCTCGCGAGAAGGAGGAGGCTGCCCGCGAGGCCCAGCGCCGCGCCGTTCCCGCTTCCGACTCCGGTTCGCGCTTCCGTTCGCTGCTCGACCAGATCGCCGCACAGGAGACCGTGCTCAAGGAGAAGAAGGACGCCGAGGACAAGGCCAAAGCTGAGCGCGCCGCCGAGCGCGGTAACCGTCGTGGCGGCAACAACGACCGCCGCGGTGGCCGTCGTAACGATCGCAACGCCTCTGACAACAACTCCGAGCGCAACGCCTCCGAGAGCCGTCCGCACAGCCATCGCACCAACGCCAGCAACAACGTCGCTGCCGGCATGGACTTCCCCAACCCCGATAAGCAAGGCAAGGGCAAGAAGCGCAAGGGCGGTCACAACAACGAAGAGGACCACTATAGCCGCATGGCTCGCGAGGCCGAGGAGTATAGCCGCGAGAAGGTACTCGAGGAGGCTCGTGCTGCCGTCGAGGAGGCCTCTCGCGAGTCCACCGGTCGCCGCAAGAAGCGCAAGGAGAAGCGCGAGCGCGAGGCTGCCAAGGCTCAGGAGGAGCGCAAGATAGAGGAGGCGCTGGCCCAGGGCGTGAACCCCGAGGAGCTCGACGCCATCAAGGTCTCCCAGGGCGTTACCGTCCAGGAGCTCGCCGAGGCGCTCGACGTTCCGGCCAACGACATCATCAAGCGCCTGTTCCTACTGGGTACGCCGCTCACCATGACGCAGTCCATGTCCGATGACCTTGTCGAGCTCGTTGCCGACGACCTGGGTCGTCAGATCAAGATCATCACCCCCGAGGAGGAGAACACCTTCTCGTTCTACGACGATCCCGCCGACCTTAAGCCGCGCGCCCCGGTCGTCACCGTCATGGGCCACGTCGACCACGGCAAGACGAGCCTCCTCGACGCCATCCGTCACACTGGCGTCGCTGCCGGCGAGGCGGGCGGCATTACCCAGGCAATCGGCGCTTCGCAGGTTATGATCAACGACCGCAAGATCACCTTCATCGATACCCCGGGCCATGCCACCTTTACGGCCATGCGTGCCCGTGGTGCCAAGGTGACCGATATCGTCATTCTGATCGTGGCTGCCGACGACGGCGTCATGCCCCAGACCGTCGAGTCGATCAACCACGCCAAGGCCGCCGGCGTACCCATCGTCGTCGCCGTCAACAAGATCGATAAGCCGGGCGCCAACCCCGACCGCGTGCGCCAGGAGCTCACCGAGTACGGTGTCATCCCCGAGGAGTGGGGCGGACAGAACATGTTCGTCAACATTTCGGCCAAGCAGAAGATCGGTATCGACGATCTGCTCGAGACCGTGCTGCTTCAGGCCGACGTGCTCGAGCTCAAGGCCAACCCGGACACCTTTGCCTCCGGCAACGTCCTCGAGGCCAAGCTCGACAAGGGCCGCGGCTCGGTCGCTACCGTGCTCGTGACCCGCGGTACCCTGCACGTGGGCGATACGCTGGTCGCCGGCCTCACCTACGGCCGCGTCCGCGCCATGCTCGACCCCAAGGGCCGCGCCGTCACCGAGGCCGGTCCCTCCGACGCCGTCGAGATCCTGGGCCTGCAGTCCGTGCCCAACGCCGGTGACGAGTTCCGCGTGTTCGAGGACGAGCGCGAGGCTCGTGCCCTTGCCGACGAGCGTTCGCTCAAGGCCCGTATCGAGGAGCAGAGCCGCGTCAAGCACGTCACGCTCGAGAACCTCTTCGAGACCATTGCCGACGCCGAGGTCAAGGAGCTCAACCTGATCATCAAGGCCGACGTCCAGGGTTCCATCGAGGCCCTTCAGGATTCGCTCGACAAGATGGATCAGTCCGAGGTTCGCATCAACACGATCCACTCCGCCGTTGGTGCCATCAACGAGACCGACGTCGTCCTGGCCGACGCCTCCAACGCCATCATCATCGGCTTTGGCGTCCGTCCCGACGGTAAGGCCCGCTCCGCCGCCGAGCGTGAGGGCGTCGAGATCCGTTGCTACGACGTCATCTACAAGTGCCTCGAGGAACTCGACGCTGCCCGTATCGGCATGCTTAAGCCCACCGAGGTCGAGGTCTCCACGGGTACCGCGACCGTCCTTGACACCTTTAAGGTGCCCAAAGTCGGTATCGCCGCCGGTGTCCGCGTCGAAGAGGGCGAGATCGCCGCGACCGATTCCGTGCGTCTGGTGCGCGACGGCATCGTGGTCTTCAACGGCAAGATCGCCTCGATGCGTCACTACAAGGACGAGGCCAAGAGCCTCAAGAGCGGTTCCGAGGGCGGCATTGGCCTGGAGAACTTCCAGGACATCAAGCCCGGCGACCAGATCGAGGGTTACCGTATCGACCAGGTTGCCCGTACCGAGTAGGGGGTAGCGCTATGAAGCAAACGCAGGCAACCCGCCGTCTGGGCGAGCAGCTTCGCGAGAAGCTCGGTTATATCCTGCTCTTTGAGGTTTCCGATCCGCGACTCGACCTGGTTACTTTGACCGCGGTCGAGGTCGCGGTGGACCGTTCGTTCGCGCGCGTGTACGTGTCGTGCGATGCGAGCCGCTACGACGAGGTCATGGAGGCGCTCGCAAGCGCTAAGGGCCGCATTCGCAGCCTGTTGGCTCGCTCGCTCGATTGGCGTGTTACGCCCGAACTCGATTTTCGCATCGATCGCTCGACCGATGAGGCCGAGCGCATCACGCGTGCGCTGGAAAACGTTCCCGCCACGCTTGCGATCGAAAAGGACGAGGACGGCTATCCGATAGCGGATGCCGCCCAGGAGGCAGCTTTAGATGACTAATTCCGCCGAGCTCGCCTCGTGTGAGTCTGCAGATATTCAGCGACGCATCCTCGAGCTCATCGAGGGTGCGTCCTCCATTGCGATTTCGGGACATACTTCTCCCGATGGCGATGCCTTGGGCTCCGTGTTGGGTCTGGGCCTTTCGCTCATGAAGTTTTTCCCCAACAAGGACATTGCCCTGCTGCTGGCAGACGATGACCCGGTTCCGCGCATCTACCGCTTTATGGAGGGTGCCGATCGCCTGGTGCCGGCATCTGCGTACACCGGCAATCCGGACCTGTTCATTTCGGTGGACGTACCGGTCGTCGAGCGTCTCAATAATTCCGCCGAGGTGCTTCGTCGCTCCAAGCATGTGGTGTGTTTCGACCACCATCCGGCGCGCGAGGAGTTTGCCGAGCTCAGCCTGAGGCGCGTTGAAGCTGCAGCCTGCGCCATGATCATTGACCGTTTCTTGGACAATTGCGGCATTGTCGCACGTGATGGCGTTGCGACCTGCCTGCTGTGTGGCTTGGTTACCGATACCGGCCGTTTTCAGTACCAAAACGCCGATGCCGCCGCGTTCCATGCGGCATCGCGTCTGGTTGCCCACGGTGCCGATCCGGCGCGTGTGGCACTCGAGGTATACCAGAGCATGCGCGTTGAGTTTTTGCACCTCAAGTCCATCGTTATGGGCCGCATCAAGACGGTGGCCCACGGGCGCGTTGCGTATAGCTACGCGTACCAGAGCGACCTTGAGGCTTGCGGTGTCACCTCGGATGAGTGCGACGGCCTTGTTGACGTGGTGCGCTCGGTGATGGGCGTCGAGGTCTGCCTGTTCCTGAAGGGCATTGAGGGCGATACCAAGGTGCGCGGCAACCTGCGCTCTAAGGGCGACCTCAACGTGTCCGAGATCGCTGCTGCCTTTGGCGGAGGTGGACATTCCGCTGCCGCCGGTTTCTCCAACAACGGAACGATTCTCGAGACGCTCACCGTGGCACTTCCCATGCTGGCCGAGCTGGTAGGGGAGGATCCCGCTTCGGTGACCGTCGAGCATTAACTTTTTGGATGGTACATGGCTCGTCGTACGCCTTCTCAATTGAATATGCTGCTCGCTGTCGATAAGCCGGTGGGCTGCACGTCCCACGATGTGGTCTCGCAATGTCGGCGCGCCCTCCATGAGCGGCGCGTCGGCCATGCCGGCACGCTCGACCCCATGGCATCGGGTGTCATGGTGGTGGGCGTGGGCCAGGCCACCCGTCTGCTGGGTATGCTAACCCTCGATACCAAAAGCTACGTCGCCGACATCTCGTTTGGTGCCGAGACCAATACCGATGATGCGGAGGGCGAGGCGGTCCGCACGGTGGCTGTTGCCAACGAGCTCCGCGATCCTGCCTATGCCCGTGAGCACTTGTCCGCCATGTTGGGTCCGCAGATGCAGGTGCCGCCGGCGTTTTCGGCTATCTCGGTCAATGGCGTTCGCGCCTACAAGTCTGCTCGCGAGGGCAATGCGGTGGACCTACCTCCGCGCCCCGTCGAGGTCTATGCCGCCGACCTGATCGCCGTGGGCGGCGAGGGTGATTCGTGTGTGTGGACCGTGGCGTTCTCGGTGAGCAAGGGCACCTATATCCGAGCGCTCGCTCGCGACTTGGGCCGCGCCTGCGAGAGCGCCGCGCACATTTCCGCGCTGCGCCGCACGGCCTCCGGTGTTGTTTCCATTGGCGCTTGTCATGCGGTCGAGGAGCTTTCTCCCGAGTCCGCGGCTGGCTTTGCCCTGGATCCCATTGCAGCCCTGGGCGCCACGCGTGTTGACTTGCCTGGCAATCTTGCCGACGATCTGCTCTGCGGCCGACGCATTCCCGTTGAGCGTGCGCTTGCCGATTTCGATACCTCGAAGTCGCCTTTTGCGTTGGTGCTCGATGAGGGACTCAAGGCGCTTGCCCGCATTGAGAGTGGCCGCTTTGTCATGGAGCACGTGTTTCCGCAGGCAATCGGCGGTGTTCGATGATGTTGTCCGCTCGCGAGCTCGCGCGTATCTTTTTCGCGGGCGAGTCGGACGAGGCTCGCATCGTCACTGCTGATGCGTTTGATGAGTGCGAGCACTTGGGTGCCGCATCGATTGCCATCGGCGTGTTCGATGGTGTGCACCGTGGACATCAGGAGCTCATTGCGGCGCTTGTCCGTGATGCCCGTGCCCATGGCTGCAAGGCGGTCGTGGTCACTTTCGATCCCGACCCGGACGTTGTGGTGAGCCCTTCGCCCGCTCAAAAATTGATGACGACGGCCGACCGTCTACATGCCTTGGCTCAGACCGGGGTCGATGCAGTGGTGGCCGTTCCCTTTACGCCTGAGGTTGCGGCACTCGACCATGTCGGTTTTCTCGCACTGCTGTCACGCGTGGTCGACATTCGTTCGATTCGCGTTGGCAGCGATTTTAGGCTGGGTCGTGGCGGTGCTTCTGGTGTTGCCGAGATGCGCACCTGGGGTGCCGAGCGCGGCGTTGACGTATACGGGCACGACCTGCTTTGCGAGGGCGGTGAGGCCATTTGCGCCACCCGCATTCGTCATGAGCTGGGACAGGGCCATGTGGAGCTTGCTGCTGAGTTGCTCGGCCGCCCGTATATGCTGCGTGGCGGTGTTGTTCGCGGCCGTCATGAGGGTTCTGGCATGGGCTTTCCCACGGCAAACCTGCAGGTTCCCGACGGCATTCAGGTGCCTGCCGATGGCGTGTATGAGGGCCTGGTGCTCGTCGATGACACCGTATGGCCTGCTGCCGTTAACGTCGGCCTGCCGCCGACGTATGCCGACGATGCCGCTTCATCGCATCTCGAGGCTAACTTAATTGGTTATACGGGCGACCTGTACGATGCTTCCGTTTCGCTGGCGTTTACGCGCTGGCTGCGTCCCTCGCGTGTGTTCGAATCGCTGGATGAGTTGATTGCGACCGTCGAGGGGAATATCGAGGACATTCGTCACAACTTGGGTGAGCAAGGGGTGGGCATCCGTGATTAGCGATGAGGAAAAAGATCAGGTACGCGCTGCGTCCGACCTGGTTGCCATTGTGCAGGAAACGGTTGAGCTCAAGCCCCGCGGCCATGAGTTTTGGGGCTGCTGCCCGTTTCATGGCGAAAAGACTCCGTCCTTCCACATTATTCCCGCCACGCAGGTGTGGCATTGCTTTGGCTGCGGCGAGGGTGGCGACGTCTTCACCTATATCATGAAGCGTGAAAACCTTAGCTTTCCCGAGTCAATCCGTTATTTGGCCGATCGTGCGGGTATTGAGCTGCACGACACCGGAGATCGCCGCGAGCGCGGCACCAAGCGTGCCCGCATCTACGATCTGTGCGCCGAGACCGCCCAGTTCTACCACACCATGCTTATGCGCGGTAAGGATGGCCGTCCACGTGAGTACTTTGCCAGCCGCGGCATGGGTGGCGACGTCTGCCGCCGCTACTGCCTGGGCTTTGCACCGGGCCGCAACGCGCTGGTGTCGCACCTGTCCCAGGCGGGTTTTACCCCGCAGGAGATGATCGACGCCAACGTTGCCGTGAGTCGCGGGCGCGGGCAGCTTGCCGACCGCTTCTACGACCGCGTGATGTTCCCCATCTTTGACGAGCAGGGTCACAACATAGCCTTTGGCGGTCGCATCATGGGTGACGGCCAACCTAAGTACCTCAATACCGCTGAGACGAGCGTGTTTCATAAAAAGCGAAACCTCTATGGATTTAATTGGGCCAAGGAGTTTATCGTTGCGCAGGATACGGCCATCGTGGTGGAGGGCTATACCGATTGCATCGCCTGCTGGGAGGCGGGGATCAAAAACGTTGTCGCCACGCTGGGCACCGCGCTCAC
Source organism: Collinsella sp. (assembly GCA_019414365.1). Classification (GTDB taxonomy): domain Bacteria; phylum Actinomycetota; class Coriobacteriia; order Coriobacteriales; family Coriobacteriaceae; genus Collinsella. The sequence continues at coordinate 7,228 of DXMC01000018.1, read as the reverse complement.
GGAGCATCACGTCAAGACGCTCACTCGCTTTGCCAAGCGCATCGTGTATATGTTTGACGGTGATGCGGCGGGCCAGAAGGCCGCCCGCCGTGCGATTCAGTTTATCGAGCGGGATTCGATGGATCTGCGCTGCGTGGTGCTGCCCGACGGCAACGACCCCATGGAGTTCATCACAGCGCATGGTGGACAGGAGCTTCAGGCGCGCATCGACGCTGCCGAGCCGCTTATGGACTTTGTCTACCGTTCGCTGCAGGAGTCGAGTGACATCACCACGCCGGGCGGTCGTGCCAAGGCGCTGGAAGATGCGCTGACGCTTATCTATCCGCTGCGCGATAGCTACATGATCGATACATACTTTATCCAGATTGCCGATCTGCTTGGCTTGGATCTGGAGACAGTGCGTGCGAGCTCGGGCCGTGTGTTTCGCGATGTCGCCAAGCGCGAGGATGCGGAACGACGTCGTGAGCAGAACTATGAGCGCCAGCGGGCGCAAGCCGAGCGCTCTGGTAGCGCGGGCGGTCGGACGTCTGGTTCGCAGGGGGCATCTCGCGGTGCTTGGGCATCGGGCGCGACGCCGCCGGTGTCCGCGCCGGTCGAAGAAGAGCCGTATGACTACGTCCCGCTCGATGCCTACGGTGCCGCGCCCGTGGAGGCCGTCGACGACCTGCCGCCGATTGATGTGCCTGATGGTATGGGCTCTGCGCCCGCCGGTGCCCCGGCAGACGCCTCGGCCCCTATGGTGCTGACCGATTTGGAGCGCAAGTCCTTGGCAGGGGAGCGCGAGCTGTTGACGATGCTCACGAGCTACCCCGACCTGTTCCGCACGTATGCCGACCGCATCTGCTCTATCGAGTGGGTTGACCCACGTCACGAGTCCATCGCATGGGCCGTTCTGGCAACGCCGCCGGGAACCGATCCTGCAGCCTGCATGGATGCGGCGCGCTCGGTGTGTCCCGAGGCGGCAACGCTTGTGAGTGCCGGGCGCATCTCGGCGACGAGCAAGCACCCCACCGAGACGAACATCGTGTTTATGCTTGATACGCTCGAGCTCTACACCATCAAGCGCCGCATGCGTGCCGCCCAGGCCAAGCTGCGCCAGGACCGTTCGCTCGATGATGAGGCCCGTCGCGCGCTGACCGTGCAGGCCGCGCAGGATTCGCAGCGTCAACGCGAGCTGCAAAAGTCTATCGGCGGCGTGGCGGACCCGTTCCGTTTGATTGGTCTGGAGACCGCGGGCACCGAACAGGCCTAGATGTTGTGGTCAAGCAGCGTATTCTCGCCTATATCCAGTCCTCTTTTTGGGTATAGACGTCAATGTGTGTGCTAAAGTAATGAGTCCTGTGGACTATGAAGGGAGAATCTGTGCCAAAAAAGACTGAGAGCACGGGTACTGGGCTGGAATCCTACGTTGCAAAGCTCATGGGCAACGGCTCAAACAGGACTTCGGTAACCGAGGACGAGATTCAGGTCGCCCTGAAGGATATCGATGTTTCTGACGAGCAGCTCACCGCGGTGTATTCCGCGCTGCGCAACAGCGGCATCCAGATTATCTCCGCGAGCGGTAACGACGACGCCCCCATGGACGTCGACGATGACGATAACGATAACGATACTGACGATTTCGATGACGACGACGAGCACGATTCCGGCTCGCTCGACGATCACGAGCTCAAGATGGCCCGTCAGGCCGACGCCGAGATGGGTTCTTCCAAGAGCAAGAAGAAGCGCACCGTGCGCACGTCCCGTTCACGCTCGCGCGTGCGTGGCATCGATGCCTCCACGGTGATGCTGACCGGCGATCCGGTCCGTATGTACCTCAAGGAGATCGGCAAGGTCGACCTGCTGACCGCCTCCGAAGAGGTCGATCTGGCCATGAAGATCGAGGCCGGTCTTGAGGCCACCGAGAAGCTCGAGGCTGCCGATGCTGGTGAGCTCGAACTCACGCGTGCCGAGATGCGTCGCCTTACGCGCATTGAGAACGTGGGCCTCGAAGCCAAGCAGGCGCTCATCAGCGCAAACCTGCGTCTGGTCGTCTCCATCGCCAAGCGCTATGTCGGTCGCGGCATGCTGTTCCTGGACCTGATCCAGGAGGGCAACCTCGGTCTGATCCGCGCCGTCGAGAAGTTCGACTACCAGAAGGGCTTTAAGTTCTCCACGTACGCCACGTGGTGGATCCGTCAGGCCATCACGCGCGCTATCGCCGACCAGGCCCGTACCATCCGTATTCCCGTGCACATGGTCGAGACCATCAACAAGCTCGTCCGCGTGCAGCGTCAGCTCCTTCAGGACCTGGGCCGCGACCCGACCCCCGAGGAGATCGGTGCCGAGATGGACATGAGCGCCGACCGCGTCCGCGAGATCCAGAAGATCTCGCAGGAGCCCGTGTCGCTCGAGACCCCCATTGGCGAGGAAGAGGATTCCCAACTGGGCGACTTTATCGAGGACTCCCAGGCCATCGTTCCGCCCGATGCCGCCAGCTTCTCCATGCTGCAGGAGCAGCTCACCCAGGTGCTCGATTCGCTTGCCGATCGTGAGCGCAAGGTTATCGAACTGCGCTTTGGCCTTGTCGACGGACATCCCCGCACGCTCGAGGAAGTCGGTCGTGAGTTTGGCGTCACGCGCGAGCGCATCCGCCAGATCGAGTCCAAGACTCTGGCCAAGCTTCGCCACCCGAGCCGTAGCAGTAAGCTGAAGGACTATATCGAGAGCTAGTCAAGCAAGAGGCGCCCTCAAGCACATCCGCTTGGGGGCGCTTTCATGTAGACATTGGGGACGTTCTTGAATGACTGGTCGTTTAAGAACGTTCCCAATGACTAGGTCGGAAAATTTCTTAAAAAAGTTCTTGCCCTGAGCTGATTCGTCCGTATAATAAACTTCGTTGCTTGAGAGCACGCACCTATTCCTCGGTAGCTCAATGGTAGAGCACGCGGCTGTTAACCGCGCTGTTGTAGGTTCGAGTCCTACCCGGGGAGCCAGAATTTTCAGCCCTTTCCGTTGGGCTTTAAATTCCTCGGTAGCTCAATGGTAGAGCACGCGGCTGTTAACCGCGCTGTTGTAGGT
>DXMC01000018.1:0-4068 GCA_019414365.1 Collinsella sp. | reverse complement strand
TCGAGTCCTACCCGGGGAGCCAGGTTGTAAAACCCGTCGCTTATGCGGCGGGTTTTTTCATGCCGCGATCGCCGTTCGCGAACGTTACCGTATCAACATTTCGTGTCGAGGATGTAATCCCGAGGCCCGCCACCTCAACATGGCGCGGTCGTTGTAGAATATTGCAATGATTGCTCCCACGACATGGTGCCGCGAGCACCAAGAAAAGGAGATTCTTGTGTCTGAGACCATTAACGGCAGCCTGAGCGTCTCGAACGACGTTATTGCCGATATTGCCGGTTATGCCGCGATGACGTGCTATGGCGTTGTCGGTATGGCTGAGCAGCTCCAGGGCGCCGAGAGCGTGCGCCTGCTTGCCGGTCAGCGCCTCCGCAAGGGCGTGCTTGTCTCCGCCGACGAGAACGGCCTTACGGTCGATCTTCACGTCGTGCTCGAGAACGGCGTCAACATGAAGTCCGTCTGCCATAATCTTTCGAGCTCCGTTGCCTTCACCCTGCAGGAGATCGCCCAGATCGATCCTGCCAGCCTTAAGATCGGCATCCATATCGACGCGCTCAAGAGCCGTCTGAACTAGCATCCGAAAACGGAGATTCAAATACCCATGATTGCAAAGACCATTCGCACCTGTTTTCCGATCGCTGCGGCTGCCGTTTCCGACAAGGCCGAGGAGATCAACAAGCTCAACGTCTTCCCCGTACCCGACGGCGACACCGGTACCAACATGTCGCTCACGCTTGCCTCGGTGACCAAGGAGCTCTCCGCCCTTCCTGCCGACGCCGACATGGAAGCCATCGCCGGCGCCATCACCCACGGCTCCCTGATGGGTGCCCGCGGTAACTCTGGCGTTATCACGTCGCAGATTCTGCGCGGCGTGGCCGAGGGCCTTGTCTCTGCCGACGAGCCTATTACGTCCGCCAACATTGCCTTCGCCTTCCGTCGTGCCGTCAAGGTTGCCTTCCAGGCTGTCCGCAAGCCCATCGAGGGCACGATCCTCACGGTCCTGCGCGATGTCTCGACCAAGGCCGATGAGTGCGAGAAGAAGAAGTTCTCGGCCGAGGATGCGCTCGATGCTATCGTCGTCGAGGCGTACCAGTCCGTCGCCCGCACGCCCGACTTGCTGCCCGTTCTGAAGGAGAACGGCGTGGTCGACTCCGGCGCTTTTGGCTTTGCCATCTTCCTGGAGAACTTTGTTGCCGCCGCGCTTGGCCGCAGCACCGTTGTCGAGGATTTCTCCGCCACGTTTGATTCCGCTGGCTCTGCTCGCGACGCGGCCCTTGGTCGCGTTGAGATCGAGGCCAACGACGACTGGGAGGGCTCGGAGTTCCGCTACTGCAACGAGTTCCTTTTTAAGGCCGACGCTCCCTTTGACGAGGACGAGTGCCTTAAGTTCCTGGGCTCCATGGGCGACTGCGAGCTGCTCGTGGGTGCCTACCCCGATTACAAGATCCATGTGCACTCCAATACGCCCAACCTGGTGCTCGAGCACATGCTGCAGCTCGGTCAGATCTACGAGGTCTTTATCCACAACATGGAGATGGAGGCCCACGACCGTACCGCCAAGATTCATGAGGACCAGGAAAAGGCCGCCGAGCCCGCCAAGGCGCTGGGCTTTGTCGCCGTTGCCGCTGGGTCCGGCGAGGCAGACATCCTCAAGTCCCTCGGCGTCGACGTGATCGTGTCGGGTGGTCAGACCATGAACCCCTCGACTGCAGACCTGCTGGGCGCTGTTGACCAGGTCAACGCGACCTCGATCATCATTCTGCCCAACAACGGCAACATCCGCATGGCCGCTGAGGCCGCTGCCTCAGCCTGCACCGACAAGAAGGTCGCCGTCGTTCCCACCAAGACCGTTCCGCAGGCCTTCTCCGCGCTGTTCGCGGTCCTGCCCGATTCCGAGCTCGAGGATGCCGTCGCCGCTATGGTCGACGCCATCAGCGAGGTCCGCGATGGCGAGGTCACCCGCGCCGTGCGCGACTCCAGCGCCTCCGACGGTTCGCCAATTCACTCCGGTGACGTCATGGGCATCATTGCCGGCTCCATCGATGTCGTCGGCTCCGACGTGAAGCAGGTCACGCTCGATTGCATCAACCGCATGCAGGAGGAAGAGGAGGGCGACGCGCTGACGATTCTGGCCGGCGAGGAGCTGTCCGATGAAGCCTTCCAGGAGATCGTCGACGCTATCGAGGAGGCTCAGCCCGACCTGGAGATCGACGCCCATCGTGGCGAGCAGCCGCTCTATCCCGTGATCTTCTCGATCGAGTAGGCATCTGCCTATGTCCGAGCTCTGCTCCGTGCCGCGCGTCTCGGATCGCTTTGCCCAGAGCAATGCGCTCGACGAGGATATCGCGCGACTCAAATATGTTTCGGGTAAACGTGAGGAGGCCCTTCGCCGTCTGGGAATTCGGACGGTGGGGGACCTCCTTCTCCATATCCCTCATCGATACCTGGACTTTACGCGCTCCTGGTCCATCGAGATGGCGCCCATCGGTACCGTGTGCACCATCATCGCCACGGTCGACCGTATCGTTCAAAAGAAGCCGCGTCCGCGCATGCAGGTGACCGAGGTCTCACTCGTTGATGAGACGGGCGTGCTGCAGGTCGCCTTTTTCCGTCAGCCTTGGATTGCCCAGCAGCTTAAGCAGGGCGACCGCCTGGCCGTGATGGGCAAGGTTGAGTTTGCCTACGGTTTTAAGCAGATGGCCTCGCCGCACTTTGAAAAGCTCGATGAGGGGCGTGCTGCGGGCACCATTTTGCCGGTCCATTATGTGAGTGACGGCGTGAGCCAGGCGTGGATGCGCCGCATCGTAAGTGGCGCGCTCGAGGTCGTCGGCAATCCCTTCGATCCGATTCCCGCACGCTTGCGCGTCAAGCGCCGCCTGATGAGCAATGCCCGTGCGCTTCGATCGATCCATTTTCCCTCGAGCATGGCTGAGCGCGATATCGCGCGCGCACGGCTTGCCTACGAGGAGTGCCTCTACCTGCAGCTGGCGCTGCGCCTGCGCAACGACGGCGGCCTGGTCGATGTGGTACCCTATGCCCACGCCGCGGGCGAGCACCTGGCCGCGCTTAAGCAGGCCCTGCCGTTTTCGCTGAGCGACGAGCAACAGGCCGCGTTCCAAGATATCCTGCGCGATATGTGCGATGGCGGGCGCGTGATGAACCGCCTGCTGCTGGGCGATGTCGGTACCGGCAAGACCGCTGTTGCCGCCTGCGCGCTGGCTGTGGCTGCCGATAGCGGCACGCAGGCCTGCGTTATGGCGCCCACGGGCGTGCTGGCGCGTCAATATGCCGATAAGACCGGCCCCTTGCTCTCGCAGGCTGGTATGACCTGGGCGCTCCTGACGGGCGCCACGCCGGCGGCCGAGCGCGAGCGGATCCATGCCCAGCTGGAATCGGGCGAGCTCGATGTCCTCTTTGGCACCCACGCGGTCCTTTCGGATAACGTGGCGTTTAAGTATCTGTCGCTCGTAGTCATCGATGAGCAGCACCGGTTTGGCGTCGGCCAACGCAATGCCTTGCGCGCGAAGGGCCCCGGTGCCGATCTGCTCGTTATGACGGCAACGCCCATCCCGCGTACGCTGGCGCTTTCGGTCTACGGCGATCTGGACACGAGTATCATCCGCCATCGGCCCGTCCCTGGCGCTGGCGTGACGACACGCGTGCTTACCGAGTCGAGTCGCGACCTTGCCTATGGCGCCATCCGCGAGGCGCATGAAAAGGGTCAGCAGGCCTACGTGATTTGCCCGCTCGTGGAGCCGAGTGACTCGGCCGATGATCTGGAGGACGTGCCCGGTATCGCCCGCGACGACGAGGGCCGCGTGACGGTCCCCGTGCCGCTGCACGATACGGCGACCGAGCTCGATCGCCTGCGTCTGGCGTTGCCGGGTCTTGCCATCGAGCGCCTTCACGGCCGCATGCCAGCGGGGGAGAAGGACCAGGTTATCGATGCCTTTAAGCGTGGCGAGATTGACGTGCTCGTCTCGACTACGGTGGTCGAGGTGGGCGTCGACGTGCCTAACGCCACCGTCATGGTCATCGAGAACGGGGAGCGCTTTGGTTTGGCTGCTC